>JBOHNM010000001.1:0-67607 GCA_050730675.1 Phycisphaerales bacterium
GCGCCCCCGAGGGCGTCATGCCCCAGACCGTCGAGTCGATCAACCACGCCAAGGCGGCCAAAGTCCCCATCGTCGTGGCCCTCAACAAGATCGACTCGCCGCAGGCCACCGAGAACCAGATCCAAAAAATCTACGGCCAGCTCGCCGAGCAGGGCCTCAACCCTGTTGCCTGGGGCGGTCAGACCGAAGTCGTCAAGACCAGCGCCACCAAGAAGACCGGCATCACCGAACTGCTCGAGATCCTCGACCTCCAGGCCCAGATCCTCGAGCTCAAGGCCGACTTCAAGGGCTCCGCCCGCGGCCGCGTCGTTGAGGCCGGCCGTGAAGAAGGCCGCGGCGCACTCGCCACGGTGCTCGTGCAAGACGGCGAACTCAAGATCGGCGACTACATCGTCGTGGGCCGCGCCTTCGGCAAGGTCCGCGACATCATCGACGACCAGGGCAAGCGCATCAAAACCGCCGGCCCCGCCACCCCGGTGCAAGTCTCCGGCATCGACGAGATCCCCGCCGCCGGCGACGCCTTCTTCGTCACCGAGTCGCTCAAGAAGGCCGAGGAAGCCGCCACGCAGCGCCGCGAGCGCGACCGCATGGCCCAGCTCCAGCAGCCCAAGGTCACCCTCGACTCGCTCTTCAGCCAGATGAAGGACGCCAACGTCAAGGAAATCCTCATCGTCCTCAAGGCCGATGTCCAGGGTTCCGTCGACGTCATCAAAAACCAGGTCGAGAAGCTCTCGACCGACGAGGTCAAGGTCCGCGTCCTCCACGGCGCCGTCGGCGGCATCGGTGAATCCGATGTCCTCCTCGCCGACGCCTCCTCGGCCGTCATCGTCGGCTTCAACGTCATTGCCTCCGCCAAGGCCCGCACCCTCGCCGAGAACAAGGGCGTCGAGATCCGCACCTACCAGGTCATCTACGACATCACCGAGGACGTCAAGAAGGCCGCCAGCGGCCTCCTCGAGCCCGAGATCCGCCAGGAAGTCCTCGGCCACGCCGAGGTCCGCAAGGTCTTCAAGGTCACCAAGGTCGGCACCGTCGCCGGCTGCTACGTCACCGACGGCCTTGTCCAGCGCGACGCGCTCATCCGCGTCACCCGCAACAACATCGTCATCGAACAGGACCGCATCCTCGAGCAGCTCAAGCGCCTCAAGGATGACGCCAAGGACGTCCGCGCCGGCATGGAATGCGGCATGAAGATCGTCGGCTACGACGACATCAAGGAAGGCGACATCCTCGAGTGCTACAAGAAGGTCGAAGTCAAGCGGACGCTGTAGGCAGCAAAGCTCACAGTCAGCAGTTCTCGGTTTGCCATTCTGACGATGCCTTGAATCTCCACGCCTCTGCTTTCTGCGTTTTTCCCTTCGAGTCCTTTGAGCCCTTTGAGTTCGATTTGCTCGCTTCGTAGTGTCCCATGCTCATCGGCATCCTCCAGTTCGAGCTCCTCATCCGCGGCGCCGAGTCCATCAAGGACAAGCGCCGCGTGATCAAGTCCGTCAAGGACCGCCTCCACCGCGAGCACCTGGTCTCCATCGCCGAGGTCGCCCACCTCGACAACCCCTCGGTCGCGGGCATGGGCCTCGCAGTGGTCTCGCGCGACGGCCAGTACCTCCAGAGCGTCCTCGACACCATCACCCGCAAGCTCCGCTCGCTCGACGATGCCGAGCTGGGCGACTGCTTCCGCGAGGTCCTCAACGGCGACCAGCTCCCCACCGCCGAGGTCGATGAGAACGGCGTTCCGCTCTGGTCCGCCGCCGAGAAGCGCGACGACTCGCAGCAGGAGACCGCGGCATGAGCAGCGGCTTCCGCCACGAACAGCTCTCTTCCACGATCCTCCGCGCCGTGCAGTTGATCGGCGCCAAGGGCCTGTCGGACCCCCGCCTCGACGGCGCGCTCCTCACCTTCACCGGCATCGATCTCTCCCCCGATTCGCGCAACGCAACCATCAAAGTCTCGGTCCTTCCCGAAAAGGCACAGAACCGCGCTATCGCCGCCCTCAAGCACGCCCAGGGCCACTTCAAGCACGCCCTCGGCGACGCCCTCAACCTCCGCACCACCCCCGCCATCACCTTCTCGCTCGATACCAGCCTCAAGAAGCAGGCCCACCTCTACAACGCCCTCGGCAAGATCGCCGAGGAAAAAGCCGCCTCCGACGCCGCCCACGCAACCGACCCCGCGCAACCCGACCCGCAGGAGCCCGCCCCGTGAGCCCGGACCGCGCCAAACTCGTTGAGGAGCTCCTCGAGCGCCTCGCCAAGCGCTTCGGTGAGCCCGCCGAACCACCGGCCCCGGCCGCCGCCGTCAATGCACCCGCACCGGCCGACGACTGCCTCTTCCACGCCGACCACGTCCTGCGCGAGTTCGTCCGCTCGTTCATGATGTGGGACGCCCCCAGCACCCGCGCCGACACGGCGATGGAACGCATCGGCCGCGCCTCCGTCGATATCAACGAGTTCCGCGTCTGCCTCCTCGACGAGATGGTCCACATCATCGGGCCCGCCTACCCCGGCGCGACCGAACGCTGCGAGCGCCTCCGCGCCGCCCTCAACGAGGTCTACAAGCGCGAGCAGGGCCTCCGCCTCGGGCACCTCACCGGCCTCCCCAAGCGCGACGCCCGCGCCTACCTCGAGTCTCTCACCCACACGCCCCCCTTCGTCGTCGCCCGCGTCGCCCTGCTCATGCTCGGCATCCACGCCGTTCCGGTTGACGAGCGTCTCCTCACCCAGCTCGTCAACGCCAAGGTCCTCGAGCCCGACACCACCCTCGACGCCGCCCAGTCCACCCTCGAACGCTCCATCCGCGCCGGCGACGCCGCCCGCGCGTACGCCCTCCTCCAGGCCTGGGCCGACGACGGCGGCGGCATCCGCCTCGCCGGCGCCCGCAAGCCCCCCCCCTCCCGCCAGCCCGTCTCCTCTGTGAAGAAAGCCACCGGCGAGCGCCTGAACCGCCGCAAGTCCGCCCGCTGATCCGCCCGAGAGTTCCCCATGGCCGGTCACAACAAGTGGTCCAAGGTCAAGCACCGCAAAGCCGTCGTCGATAAGCGCCGCTCAAAGGCGTGGACCATGTGCTCGCGCGCCATCATGAGCGCCGCCCGCCAGCACGGCCCCGATCCCGCCTTCAACTTCGCCCTCCGCCAGGCCCTCGACGACGCCCGCTACCACAACGTCCCCGCAGACAACGTCGAACGCGCCATCAAAAAAGGCGTCGGCGGCGGCGTCGGCGACGACTACGAAAACTGCCGCTACGAGGGCTACGGCCCCGGCGGCGTCGCCGTCATCGTCGAGGCCTTCACCAACAACCGCGCCCGCACCGCCGGCGAGGTCCGCAATATCTTCGGCGACTACGGCGGCAAGCTCGGCATCACCGGCTGCGTCGCCCATCAGTTCGAGCACAAGGGCCGCATCACCATCACCGGTGCCGCGCAGGACGAGGACCGCCTCATGGAGTCCGCCCTCAACGCCGGCGCGCTCGACGTCGTCCGCACCGACGACGAGACCCCGACATGGGACGTCTTCACCCCGCCCGCCGACTTCCTCACCATCCGCGCCGCCCTCACCGCCGCCAAGTTCTCGATCACCGAGGCCGAACTCGAGATGATTCCCACTTCGACCACCGCCATCTCCGGCGAGCCCGCCAAAGAACTCCTCAAACTCGTGGACGAGATGGAAGACAACGAGGACGTCAAGAAGGTCTACACCAACGCCGACATCCCCGAAGCCGAACTCGCGGCGATGGATGACTGAGGTTTCTTAGCTTCCCCAGGCCGCAGTCGCAGCTTTCGCACCGGCAGCCTGCTCTCTGACGCCGCGAAAGTCGAGCACCACCGGCCCCGCAGCCCCCCCCACCTCCAGCGCCACCCGATACGCCAGCACATCCAGCCGCCCGCTCCCAGGCGCCACCCGCCCCGACGCCGACACATCGCTGAGTCGAGCACACGCCACGCTCGCTCCCAATCTCGCCGCCTCCGCCGCCGGATCGCCGCCCCCCATCAGCACCGCCGCCGGATCAAGCCCCAGCGCCAGCGCACCCGGCCCGGGCCTCTCAACCCCCGCCCGCCACGCGCAGTCCGCCAGCCGCACGCCGCTCAGCTCGCACTTCTCCGCCAGCGCACGCCGCACTTCGGCCGTGAGCTTCTCCGGCAGTTCCACCGCCACCACGCCGCCGCGCCCGCCCATCAACCCCGCAAGCTCCGCGGCCAATTCCACCGCGTCCCCGACCGCGCTGATCGCCCGATCCTGATTCGCCGCACTCACAAAGTGCTCCGGCGGCACAAAAAGATCCACTCCGCTGAACCCCAGTTCCAATCGCTTCAGGGTCGCGGCGATATCCCGCCGCGCCGACCGGTCCAGCTCCCGCGCCCGCATCCCCGCCGCCGCGCCGTTCCACTGCACCCCGCGGCACCCCGCCCCCCGCGCAAACTCCAACTGCGCACGCAACCGCTCCGCCGCCGTGGCGGCCTCGCCGCCCACGTCCAATCCCACCAGCGCCAAGCTTAAGTCACGCAACTGCTGCATCACCCATTATCCCGCCGGCCAATCACCCCATCCGTCCCACTCCCGATTTCTGCTTTCTGTTTTCACCATCCGACATCACTCCACGATCACGATCGCACGGCTCTTCTGTATTCCCAGTGCCCGATGCCCAGTGCCTTCTCTTCCCTACCCTCCTCCATGTCCCGCCTCCGCCCCATCCTCACCACCATCCACACCGCCGCCCTCGGCACCTGGCTCGGCTGCGTGCTCATGACCGGCGCTGCCGCGGCCGTCACCTTCCCCGCTGTCAAGGCCTTGAGCCCCACCACACCGGTCTACTCCGCCTACACCGGCGACCACTGGATGCTCGTCGCCGGGCACGTCGCCGCCCGCGTCTTCTACATCAACGACATCGCCCAATTCATCTGCGCCGCGCTGGTCATCCTCACAACCGCAGGGCTTTTCCTCCACGACAAGACCTATTTTCGTGGACGTATCCCGGCGCTCCGCTTGGCCATCCTCTCCGGCGCCTTCGGCTTCTTCTGTTTCTACTTCTTCGTCCTCTCTCCGCGAATGTCGGCCGGCCTCCACGACTACTGGCAGGCCGCCCAGGCCGGCGACAACACCCGCGCGGCCACCTTCAAGGCCGCCTTTGACGCCGACCATCCCCTCGCCTCCAACACCCTCAGCGCCATCGCCGTCACGCTCCTGGCCGCCATCGTTCTGGCCGCGTGGCACCATGGCAGCGAATCGTCCTCCGCCGTGCCGCAAGCCGCCTCTCCGCGCACGGCTTCCAAGGCCCGCCTCGAAGTGCCCGCCCTGCTGAAGAGCGGAGCGGGCGGAGCCAAGCCGTGACCGCGGCCAAGCCCCGCCTCGACGGCATCCCCTTCTCTCTCCCCCGCGTCACACCCAAAGCCCGCCAACGCGCCGCGCAGCTCCTCGCCGCCCTGCGCAAGCACTATCCCCACGCCCACTGCGAACTGAACTACACCAACCCGCACGAGCTTCTCGTCGCCACCATCCTCTCCGCTCAATCTACGGATGTGTGCGTGAACAAGGCCACCCCCGCCCTCTTCAAGGCCTTCCCTGCCCCCGCCGACTACGCGAAGTCCTCCCCCGCCGCCATCGAACCCTACATCAAGACCATCGGCCTCTTCCGCAATAAGGCCAAGTCCATCCACGCCGCGATGAAGGACGTCCACGAACGCTTCGGCGGCAACGTTCCCCGCACCATGGATGAACTCCTCTCCCTCCGCGGCGTCGGCCGCAAGACCGCCGGCGTCGTCCTCGGCAACGCCTTCAACATCAACGTCGGCGTCGTGGTTGATACGCACGTCGAGCGCCTCAGCCACCGCTTCGGCCTCGTGCCGCCGAAAACGCCGATCCCCAAGCTCGAGCAGAAGCTCATGGCCCTCTTCCCGCGCGAAGCCTGGTGCGACCTCTCCCACCTGCTCATCTTCCACGGCCGCTACTGCTGCAAGGCCCGCATGGCTCAATGCAGCAACCACGAGATCTGCCGGACCTTCGGCACATCCTGCGAGCTCCGCATCTCGGCACGCAAAAAACCACAAAAACGCGCCACAACCCCCTGACCCACGGGCCCCGAATCTGGTCGCCTGCTCGTCTCTTCACTTCCCCGGCAAACGCACCCGGCAGGACTCGAACCTGCAACCTTCGGATTCGAAGACCGATGCTCTATCCAATTGCGCTACGGGTGCTTGAACCTCTCCCCACTGGTCGTCTGCTCGTCTGGTCGTCTCGTGACTGCTCGCAATATGCCCGAGAGGAGTCGAACCTCTAACCTCTGCCTTCGGAGGGCAGCGCTCTATCCAGTTGAGCTACGGGCACGATGTTTTTTGTGCTTGTTTCCAGTCTCGATCGACGCTTGACCCGATTTCCTTGTGAACGATTTTACCAGATTGCTCTACCTGACCCCGAAAAGCCGAGCGCTACTCGGGTTGGGATGGTATCCGCCAGCTTGTCACTTTACGAGGTTTGGCCCCGCCTTGTACTGCCCCCGCCCGGCGCTTTCGATCACCTTTTCCTTCGTCAAGGCCGTCAGCTTGGCCCGGGCCGATCCCTCAGTGTTTCCAGCCTTGACGCCAGCCGCAATCAGGTCGTTTCGGCTGAGGGTCTTGCCCTTGGCCTCCCCCGAGAACAAAGCGACCACGGCGTCCTTCATGGCCCCCCTTGGCCCACGGGGACTTCCCTCAGCCTTGACCTGACGGGGAGCGGTCTTGCCCATCCGCTTGAGCCGTTCGATGTCGGCTTCGATCTGGGAGAGATCGCCAACGAGCTTGGCTCGGCGCGAATGACATTCCTCAAGAAGTTTCGGGACGGCGTTGAACAGGTCAGCGATGCTCAGAGTCGGTGCAGCGGTCGGGGACATAAGCGTTCTCCTGTTTGTTTCTTTGCGGGTACACCCCGCAAGCTCACACTACAGGACGCTTTCTACCTGGTCAAGTGAAACCGAGATAGCACAATAAGTAGTTGTCGATATTTCTCTCAGATCCGAACATCATCAGGACAGGAGAGAGACATGCCAGCAGAGTTTTCGATTGTTGTCTACCAGCAGAGCGGGGGATGGGAAGCATCTTGTCCAGTCTTGAAACTGACGGCTCGCAACAAAGATCGCATGGTGGCGGTTGCGGATCTGAGACAGTCATGTATCAGCGCCCTCCAGAGGATGATCGAAGAGGCGACTGTCTTCGCTCCTGATCTTGGCGACACCGAGCACACGGACGAGATTGATTTCGATCCTGAGCATCCGAATGACGAGGGATACAACCCGGGCTCAAACGACTGGTTTGAGGATCAACTCCACAAAGTGGTAGCTCGTCAGAGGAAACGCCGTCAAGCCAAAAAGGACAAAGAACACTTGGGCGGTACTACCTGAGCATGGTGGTGCGTTTCAACTTCTACGACTACGACAGTTTCGATTGGTCAACCCATGCGTGGCATAGCTGGCTGAGAGCGAGGATCACCACCTTGTTCTCTCGCTTCGTCCACTGCAACCTGACGATCGACCCATTCACGTATGACTTCTCCAATCACGGGGCGGGACTGTTTCGGAGATACCCAGAACGACCGAAGGCGGTCGTGACCATCGACGCTGAGGAAGAGGCTGTCGAGAGGTTTCTGGGTCGTTTTGCTGAACGGTATTACCAGCGTCGTCACTCGTTCTTGTGGGCGCAGTGCGGCGCTGGTTGTCTTCTACCCGTTGACAACTGTTGCAGGGTGGTTGGGGAGGTGGTGGATGTCAAAGCAGGAACGCCGGACGGACTCCATAAAGCTGTACTTCGACTTGGCCAACTTCAAGCCGACAGGTTTGGAAAAGCTGTCGAAGCAACAACTCACTGACACGGCCTTGGACATTGAGCGCCTACTCCGTCGCGGAAAGCTGACGGAGGAACAAAGGCAAAAACTCCGAAGTGAGTATGTGGTCGTCCTCAAGAGGATTGACCAGATGGAGGGAGACGGATGAGCGCATTGAGCGATACATGGGCATTCACGATGACCGCCGCCAACAGGACTCTTGAGGAAGCGCAGCGTCGTTTCACCAACAAAGAGATCAGCCTCAGGGACTTGCGAGCGGTCATCGACGATGTCGTTGCCGCGATCGAGTCGGCCAATCGGTTGGAAGCGATCAAGCCACAGGAGGGTGCCTAATGGGCTTCTTTGGATCGCCAAAACCGCCGGATGTCGTCGCTACTCCTCCGCCTGATCCTAACGCCGTCAATGTGCAGATTGACAAGCAGACTGAGTTGAAGACGAACAGCCTTGCTCGCTATCTCGCTCGGATGTCGATGAGCGGTGCGAACGAGCTTCGCGGCGATCAGCCGCAGAACACAGGACTCAGATATTGATGGGAATATGGATGGGGGAGAACGTTGGACATTATCAAACAATTTGAAGAGCTATCAGCGGACAGATAACAGTATTTGACGAATGCGGAAATGCTCGCGGACCTGACAGTGCCCCGGCTTAACCCGAAGGGGATCAGAGGCAGCAGCGGTAACGGCGGCATGGTCAGCAACAAGTTTGTTGGCTATCAGTCGTTGCCTCGTCCCCTGAATAACGCCGGCACTCGGTGCGTCACGGGTCTTGCTTCAACCCTTGTCTCTCTTCTTGTCCCGACCAGCACGGACTGGTTTGACCTGGACATCCCTCTTGAGATCAAGGCCACCCTTGACCCCACGACTTATGAGGCCAGCAAGACTCTGACGGCAGTGTTGAAGCAGCGGATCTTCGACTTGCAGATGGAGCATGGCTTACCGGCGCAGCTTGCGGCCGCGATGCCAAGGCTTCTCGTTGAGGGTCAGTTTGTCATTCAGGTCACCAATGAACGGTTGCGTTTCATCCCTCTCCGCAGTTTCGGCGTCAGCCGGTACAACGGAAAGGTTTGCAAGATCATCATCCAAGAGCTTGCCGACGATCAGAACAAGGACAGCAACGACGAGGTGTATCTGTACACGCTCGTCGATTACGAGAAGGACAAGGTTTACCAGCAGAAGACGGGGCAGAAGGACGCCAGAGTCGTTGATTTCTCCCCGAAGCAGTACGTCTTGCCGACGACCAGCGTGCCTCAGATTGAAAACTATGCGTGCGGGTATGCCTGGGACTACTACGGCACGATCTTTGAGATCAACAAGAAGACTGAGAGCTTGTCCAAGATCGTCACGATGGCGGGCATCAGCGCCTTGTTCATCGATCCCAACGCTCTTTTCACGCCACGGGAATTCATGGACGCCCTGCAACAGGGCAAGAACATTATCAGCGGTTTCGCCAAAGACATCTCTCCATTCACCATGCAGGAGAAGTTGGCGGACGCCGCAGCGATCACAGCGGACATTCAGCGCCTGGAAGCGGATCTTGCTCGGGCGTTCTTGCTCGGCATCTACCTCTATGAGCAGGGTGTTCAACCGAAGACGGCCACCGAAATAATGAAACGGACTCAGGAAGTGGACGCCGCAACTCAGGCGTTGGCTTCGACCCTGATGAACACGTTGCAGAAGCCTCTGGTTGAGGCGTACATGCACGTTCTCGATATCAACATTCAGATCCAGGGCAAGCCCGCGATCCGACCGGTCATCATCGCTGGAAGCTCAAAGCTCAGCAAGCTCGTTCAGGCCAATGGTCTGTTAAGCGCGATGCAGGCGGCAGCGGCGATCAATCCTCAGTTTGTTCAGCAGATCGACGGCACCAAGGTCTTCAAGATGATCGCCCAGGCGAACGGCGTCCTTGACGCTGACAGCTACTTGTTGCCTCCTCAGGCGCAGATGCCTCAGCAGGGTCAGGTACCGCCAGCGCCACCAGCACAGTGAAGTAGCCGCCCATGCCGGGCGGATTGTTTTATGGAGAATGGAAAATGGAAACGGAACAGAATGGTCAGGTAGCAGCGCCGCAGACAGCAGCGGCACCAGTAGTCGAACAGAAACCAGCGGAGCAGCCCAAACTCTTCGCGGGAAAATACAAGACGACTGAAGAGTTGGAGAAGGGTTACAAGGCTCTTGAGGCCAAGCTCGGTGAGAAGCCGGCACCCGACAAGCCAGCCGCAGACAAACCAGCGGAGCAGACACCGAAGACGACTCAGGAGATGGTGAACACTCCGATGGGCGAGGAAATGCTCAACGAGTATTACCAGACCGGTGCGATCACGGACGCCACTCTGGACAAGGCAGCCAAGAGTTTCGGCCTTCCCAAGGAAATGATCGCGGCGGTCAAAGACACTCTTGTTGCTCAGCAGCAGGAAGGCTTGAAGAGCATTGCTGCCAGCCTCAAGGACGACGGCGTCAGTCCTGAGAACATCAAGGACTTCATCGGGCACCTGGACAAGACGTTGTCGGGACCGCAGAAGTTGGCCGTTCAGACCATGATCGAAATGAAAAACTTTGACGCGCTGAGGCCGATGGCCAAGGCATGGGCGAAGACGGTGCTTCCGGCTGGTCAGGTCGGTCAAACCGTCAACAACAGCGGCGGCTTTTCTTCCAAGGAAGAGTATTTCAAGGCCATCAGATCCGCGAACAGGGACAGCATGAGCGCTCTCAGCGCTCGTATCAGCGCGACATCGCCTGACATGATCAATGCTTGGAACGGGGGTAAGAAATGAAACCATACCTGTTCACCAGCACGGCGTTACCTCGCCCTGAGCTTTTTGCTCGGACCATCGACAGCTTCAAGACCAATCTCACGGGGGTTGATTGGAAAGAGTCAACCCTGATCATCAACGTTGATCCTCTGCCCGCGTTCTTCAATGGCGGCACGATCTTCTCCCACCTTGAAGAGGACGGGGTTTACAAGCTCATTGACGATCAGTGGCACGATACCGAGACGCTTTTGGGGATCGCCTGCAAGACGTTCGGTCGTGTCGTCACGAGGATATGGGATGAGGACTTTCGCAAGACCGCGCAACTCCACTACATAAGTGGATTGCGATGCACCGCCCCCTGTTGGTCGTTCGGGGGCAACTTCCCCAGAGCGGTGCAATGGGTCTTTGAGAAGGCTTCCAAGATGACGGAGCATGAGTTTGTCTTCCATCTGGAGGACGACTGGGAGATGGTGGAGGAGAATTCGATCGACATGCTCGCCACCGGCATCCGCGCTTCCGGCATGATGCAGGCCGCATTGCTTCCTACGGGAATGACCCGCTCTCACAATCAGTTTGTTCTCTGTCCCAGCCTCATCTGCCGCGAGGCGGTTGAGATGGCGGCGGCGATCCTCAAGGCGGACGGCGGCAATCCAGAGGAGCAGCTTCGCCGCTTCTCAATGTTCCGGGTCAACACGTACTTCGTACCCAGCGAGGGATCGGCTCAGGTCATCGATCTGGGCACGGACTGGCGTCAGGCGCACGGCTACTTGAAGGACCCGCCGGACTTCACGACCTACGCCAAGGTCACGCCCTATGCCAAAGAAGGAAACCAGACAGTTGTGTCGAAGTGAGTGATTGAACAGCCGTCTGCTGCCAGTTGCGCGACACTCCAAACGGACCGCGATAACGAAGCAACACCAGACAGGTATCGAGCTGCCCCGGCCGTAGCGCCGGACACGCACGCCACTTGTTCGGTTTGTCAGTTATCACGTTTCTGAGCCTTATGGCTCGGAACAGTTTGGAGTTTTATCAATGGCCTCTTCAGTAATAAATTTTGCAACGATTGCACTTGGACAAATTCAACAGGCATACGACGAAGGCAACTACTTGGGTGACTTGCAGGGTCGTCTTGACGGTTACGCCTACGACTACAAGAAGGGGCAGAAGACTTGGCGCTACCCCTACTTCACCAAGAGAACACCGCAGAACAGCGCCGACTCGTCTGCCAGCGACTTGAGCCCAGGATCAGCGACCGAAACCGTCGTTGACATCGGTTGCGATACACCGCTCAAGCTCAACGATTATCTAACATATGACCAGATCAACGACTACGGCGGTTTCATTCCCGCAGCATGGACGGCTCGTTTCGGCCGCGACATGGGCGAAGCCCGTTGCAACCGCATCGCCGCTTATGTCGGCGCTATCTCTCTTGCTGGCGGGTCTACAACGAAACTTGTTCAGGCTCTTTCGGCTGACGCTGACGCCTTGCTCGGCTTGTCAACTCTGATCGCTCAGTATCAGGCTGACAAGATCCCGTTGACCGGTATCACGGTCCTCGTCAAGCCAACATCCTTCCAGCGACTGATGCGGAACGCATCGTTCGCTTCCACGGATTACAACCAGGACGGAACGAAGGGCAAGCCGGGCGACCGCATCTACATGGGCGTTCGCGTTCGTCCTTGCGCCTCGGTCTTCGGCCTCGACTACAACAACACAACGTTGTACCCAGGCACGCCGACCAAGTACAAGGCCGACTTCACCAACGTCTGGGCTCTTGCTTGGCAGGGCGATGCTCTCCAAATTGTTGAGTCCGAGACGATGGGCGAGAACAACGGCATCGTCGAAGTCCCTGAGCGCGAAGGTTACCTCATCCGCACCAGAATGGAGTTTGGCATGGGTGCCCTCCAGACCGGCGCATTGAAGTGCCTCGTCACCAGCTAAGTCCTGTCCGTTTCCATTTCCATCCGTTCAGGGCCAACAGCCCTGAGCGGGTTTTCGATTGAGGGCAAAGCATGAACAGACTTGACGCGAAAAACCAGATCCTTGCTTATTGCGGCGAAGAGCCGATCAACGACGAGACCAGCGCGGACTACGTCAACAACAAGATCAATGTCAGCTTTGAGCCCACCCGCAAAGAAATGCTGAGCCACGGTTTCAGTTTCAACACCGACGAAGTCACGCTCAGCCCCGATGTCAACGGTCAGATCACCGTGCCGGGCGGCACCATGAAGATCAGGTTTCCTCACGGATACGACTTCTTGACAGTCAGAGAAGGCAAGGTCTGGGACAACTCTCGACAGCAGTATTGGTCCAGCAGCGTCCGTTGCCTGATCACGCAGGACATCGAGTTTGAGAAGTTGCCCGATGTCTTCGCCCATTGGGTCATGGTTGAGACTGCCTTGAAGGTTTACCACAGCCTGAACGGCGTGGCCAATCCGCTCATCTTGGACGACAGGAGGAGAGCCAAGGCACGGGCGCTCAACAGCGAGCCGAGCAACATCGACAACGTTTCCGGTTGGGGTCGCATCGTCGCGGCCTACGGAACGTGAGGGAGAGGGAATGAAGAGACGTTTGGACATCGCACGCTTGTATCAGGGCGTCAGCCAGCAACCCCCGTGGCGCAGACAAGTCGGTCAGGTTGAGGAGTCGATCAACTATCAGTTGGACGTTCTTGAGGGCGCGAGGAAAAGAAACGCCACCGAGTTGATCGCTGAGCTTTCGCTCCCCAGTGGCAACTACTACTGGACAACCCTGAGAGACAAGATCGTTGCCATTGGCAACAGCAGCATCTACGCCTTCGACCGCAGCGGTACCCGCGTCACCATTGAGGATCAGACCGGCGGCTTCGGCTACTTGTCAGGCATCACGCCCGCAACCACCCGAGTTGCCACGGCCATCGACACGCTCGTGGTCTGTAACACCGGTACCACCGTCACGACTACCGCGACGGCCACTTTCTCAGTCACGCAGGAAGTCAGGTTGTTCAGCGATCTACCCGACTCGGCTCATGCAACGATTGGCGGATACTACAAGGTTAAGGTTGACGAAAACTTCGATCTTGCTGGTCACTACTACTGGTCGTCCAGTCTGGAGTGGATCAGGGTTGCGGCCCCCGCCGATGCTGACGGAAGCTACACCGCGACGACGATGCCCCACCGGCTCGTCTACGACGAAACCCATAACAAGTTTGTCTTCTCTCGCTGTCCGTGGAAGGACCGGCTCAGCGGAAACACTCGCACCAACAAGACGATGCCCTTTGTCGGGTCAACCGTTCAGGCGGTCGCGTTCCATTCGGCGCGGTTGTTTTTGATGGCCCGGACTGCTGTGTGCTCTGGCGGATCCGGTCCAAACCAATCCGTCTTCAATCTCTTCACCGACAACATCAGCGCCGTCGTTGACTCGGACCCGATCAGCATCGACATCAACCTGCCGAACATCGGCAAGCCTCTCGACTGTTGTTCACTGGGCAACGAGCTTTTCATTGATTGCGAGAACGGTCAGCTTGCCTTCGGGTCGGCGGACAAGGCTCTCGCCCCAGCCAACGGACGGGTCAGGAAGTTGGGCGACTACAAGAGCATGGGCAAGACGATCGCCAACTCCGGCCCTGAGGCCGTCATCATCGATCAGTACGGCGACTGCTATCTCTACCGCTTCGCGGACGTTCTCACTGGCGTTCAGCTTGCGGGAAATCTTAACACGCAATCGCCAACCTACGTCCCATCGACTTCGATCAACCGGGCCTACTTCATCGACAGCACGCTCTTCGTCGGCCAGACCGGCGCGGACGTGTACGTGCATGAACGTTTCGCTTCCGGCGGCGAAGTCATCCAGTTGGCTTGGAGCAAGTACACCTTCTTTGAGCAGACCGTCCACATCGACGCGTGGCAAAACTATGTCTACCTCGTCCAAACAGACGGGTCTCATTTCTCATTGCTGAGGTACCGTCACAAAATCCTTGAGACGACGACCGGCAACTTCGACGTTCGCTTTGATCGCCGCGAGTACAAGACGGCCACCAGCTACGACGCCCTCAACAACGAAACGCTCTTTGTTGTCACGGGTCGGACGCCAGCATCCTCAACCGGGTGGTATGTCGCCAGCAGCGACGGACTCATTCTTCCAGTGTCCCGAGTCTCAGGCACCAATCTCTACGTCAACGGAAAGCACAACAGCGGCAGCTTCTACGTCGGCAAGGTTTACACCGCGAGCATGACGCTCAGCAAAATATGGGCGACCAATGACGTGCGTTCAACTTTGTCCCGGATCGTCGTCGGTCATAAGGACACGACGGACTACGTGGTGACGATGGGCCGCGCCAACTCGGGCGTGACTCGTTCCTCTCATTTCAACGGCGTCAGGAGCGGGCTCTCGACAATCAATGGAAGTCTGGTGGATACCGGCATCTTCCAAACGATGGCGGGCGGGGACGCGAGGTACACAGATATCACGATCAGCAATGCAACTCCTGGGACTGTGACCTTGAGCTTTGTTGAGTTACAGGTACAACAGGGGGCTAACTAATGGCAGGAGAAGGTGCAGGTCTAGCAATGGGAGCAGCGGGGCTAGCGGCTAGCTCGCTCCTGCTTTTCAATCCCGCAACCATCGGCTTGGCGGCGGTCGGGATTGGTCTCAGTGTGTACCAACAGATGCAGCAGAATAAGGCGATCAAGAAGCACAACGAAGCGATCGCGGCTGGTGCTCGCAATCAGATGGTGGGCATCGATCAGAATATCCAGAGCGCCCGCAGGAGTTTCTACGACCAGACTTCCATCAGCAGCGCTCAAGCTCGCGGCGGCGTGGCGACTCTCCAGAACAATCAAGGCTTCGCCAGCGGTCAGTCCATCGACAGCTACGTCAGTCAGATCATGGCTGATCAGAATGTCGATCAGCTTGCTCGGTCAACGCAACTTGCCGACTCAATCACGGCGGCTCAGACCCAAAAGGAAACAATCGCGGCTTCGGCTCGTTCGGGTATGAGCAGCGGAGCCAGTCCATTGCTTGCCGGAATACAGGGCGGACTCCAGGGCGCGTCGATGGGCATGAGTCTCAACTCAGCGATCGACAACTTCAATCGTGTCAGCACGGTGAATACGGCGCTCAGCGGTCTTGCTCCGTTGGCGGCGGCAGGAGATCCGCAGGCCATCGCGCAGATGCAGGCGATCAACGCCGGCATCTCGCCCGAGTTGGCGACGATGAACAACAGTCCGTTTGCCCGTCCGTACCTCATGCAGAACGCACTCATGGACATGCAACTCCAGGGCGCGATGCAGCAGTATGGCGCGAGCGGGCTTCGTCTCGACAGCATCAACAACCAGCTTCGGATGATCCAAGACCCGTTGCGCCAGTATCAAAATTGGGGAAGATAAATGCCAAACGCCAGACAATATCCATTTCAGGTTGTAGAACAAAAAGGCGCTCTCGTCTCGGGCAGCTACGACATGACCGCGTCCAACATCGCTGAACAACTCAAGCAGTTGTTGGCGACCGGTGTCGCGGCTTCCGAGAACATGCTCAACAACGCCAGCCAGCAGACCCAGATCGACAACGCAAAGTTGGAGGCTCAGGGTCGTCTTGACGCCGTGGCTCAGCAGCTTGGAAAGCAAAAAGAGATCGTCGGCATCGAGAACGCAACTCAGGCCAACAGCCTCGCGGCGTCCATTGCCGGTGAACACATGCAGGAAGCTCGACAGTCGCTTACTCAGTTGTACGCGCAGCGCGAACAGCAGGGCTTCGCCATGATCAACAGCGCCGACAAGAACACGCTCATGCAGATGATCAACGACGGCACGGCGCACAACATGGACCCGCTAGGGCATCTCAAGATCGAAGAGCAGGCGGGCGCTCGACTCGCCACGATGGACACGGTTGAAGCCCTCAAGGTCATGGCCAAAGACCCGACCCTTCCTCCTGAGCAGGTCGTGGCGGCGTTCATGGCCAATCAACCCTTGTCTTCGGATCTGGCGCGAGCCAGCTACGCGAGGACGATCAGCAATGATCTGAACAGGTACTACCAGGGCGCGCGGCTTGACCTCATCCGTCAGACCAGACAAATGGACACGGAAAACCTGATCGTCAGGATGCAGCGCGATATCAGCTTTGACGTTCGGGACGCCAGCCTCACCCCTGAAAAGATGATGGATCGCATCGACGAATTCAAGACCAACTTCAAGGCTCTCAACAGGACGGCCTCAGAGCTTGACGTTTACCGAGCCACGGCTGAGGCCCTATCCGGTGTTGTTGGATCCGGCGACTTGGCTCGCTTTGCTCCAGGTCGGTTGCTTCCGATCTTGGACGGCGTGGGCAAGCTCGCTGAGAAAGATCCTGTCTTCCAAAACCTCTGGGGCAAGGTTGCTGGCGACATTCGTCAGCAGGTCATTGCTCGGGAGGCGAACAAGGTTGGCATCCTTGATCAGCTTATTTCTTCCGCGAAGGACAAGACGGGATTGGAGCAGGCGGCCGCGTCGGTGTTGACGGCGGGTGCCAGCGGCGACATCTTCGGGACCAGCCTTGCTCCTCTTGCCGCGAAGATCGAAACCAAAACCAATGAGCTACAAAACCGGATCAACTCGGACTCTCGGGTTTATCAATCTCCGGGCAGTCATCTTGCTCCTCTTCCGGCGACGGAAGCCCAGGACAAGGCGATCGACAAGAGCGTTGCCAGCTACCAGATTGCCAATCCGATGAGGATGCCGGACGGCTCCGCTCGTTCATGGACGTTCCCGGAAACAGCCGCGTTCACCTTTGAGCGAACAGGTCGGCTGACGGCCAGCCAGCTTGAACGATTGAACACGGCGGCTTCGGTCCCTCTTGATCCGACGAAGGCGACACCTGATCAGATGCAGGGATGGACGGACGCCACCGCGACGATCAAACAACTTGTTGATACGGCTCCTCAGTACGTTCGTCAGCTTGTCCAGGAGGGCTCGCTCAATCCGAAACTCTCGGTCATCGGTGTTGCTGCGGCGAGTCTGGGCAAGGTCCAGTCGGCGGGTTACGGCGTCACCGGTATGGCTCAACGTTTGGCGCACACCGACGAGGCGAAGTTGTTGGAAGCCGAAGCGATCCTCAAGGGCGAGTCTCAGTACAACTTCCCGGGATCCAAAGACCGTCAGTACATCAATGCTCCGAAGGCGGACATCAACAAAGCCATCGATGAGGTGACGAACGTTGACGAGGCGGTGCGATCGGCGTTCTCGGGTTTCTTGACTTGGAGCCCGACCTACGGAAGTCAGAACGCAAACGATGCTTTCGGCGCGGCATTCAAGTATCAGTACGCCCGTCTCCGCCAGAGCGGCATGGATGTGTTGCCCGCGTCGAAGATGGCGAAGGAAAACGCAAAGTCAGATATTGAGAAGGTGTATCAGGATTACCGGCTCGGTATCGGCAGACAGAAATACGTGGTCGGTCCCGACTTCCCGGTCATTTCCAACTTGTCAACCAGCGAGACGCGCAAGCAGGCGATGCAGCAGTTTGACTCCCTCTGGATGTCGGCTCAAGGCGAGATGTACAACCGGCTCATCAAGGAAGGCAAGTCCGACTGGTCAGGTTGGACCGGTTACCAGTACAGCGACCTCAGTCTTGATCTTGACCATTGGAAGGTTGAAGGCACGGGCGCGAACGCAACGTTGGTTGTTCCGATCAGGAACAAGGGCATTGACATGATCGACGCTCCTGATCAGGGGCAGCAGGGTGTCTTCAAGATGCCGCTTGATCCGATGCGCATGAAGGAAGCCTTGGACGCGAACAAGAAGAGATTGGACGCTGTCCGCAGCATTCCTATGGACATGCCGTTTGTTGGAGTGAGAGAATGATTGATCCGACGATTGACCCAGTATTCAGCAACCCCGAGCTACAAAAGCTACTTGTCAGCTTCGGTCCGTCTCAGATGACGCGCATCGCCAACGACTTCCAGGCGATCGACTACACCTACACGCCCGTTCAGTACCGTCACGAGAACGACCCGTTCACTCCAATGGACGGCGCGGAAGAAGTCAAACGACCGGGCTTCTTTGACGTGGCGACATCGGCGGCGATATTGCAAAACTTCACAGGCCGCGCCGTCTTCAAGGGCGATCAGGCTTTGCAGGGTTTCTATCCGTACCGCCAACTCACCACCAGCAGTGCGGTCCCCGAAGATCCAACGGAGTTTTCGGTTGACGGCTATTTCAACGACAAACGGACCCGTCAACATCTTGCCAGTCTCAAGAACGGCGTGGGCGAAAGCCTCATGCTCAACTGGATTGCTGGCAACTATGACGGGATCAAGAGAGAGTCCGAGTTGTTCGCGGTCATGGGCTTCGATGTCGCGGAAGCCGAGTATCGGGACGTTGCGGCTCGCGCCGAAGGTCCGGCAGGTTTCCTCGGCAACCTGATCGGTGCCAGCGCGGACCCAGCGGCCATCGTCGGCGGCGCGGCTCTGTACCGAGTAGGCGGGGCGGCGGTCGTGGGCTTCAACGCTGCCAAGCAAACAGCGCTGGCAGCGGAGCTTTCTCGTCTCGGTGTCACGATCTACAAGACGGACTCGGTGGCGACGGCCGCGAGCAAGGCCATCCTTGCCGGCACGGCCTACCGCACCGTCAGCGAGACGGGGCTCCATGCTCTCGACCCGAAGAGAACGTGGGAAGAGACAGCAAACAACTTCGCAACCGGCGTCCTCATGGACGGCGTTCTTGCTTCCGGTCTTGGCTTCCTTGGCGGACGCCCGGTCGTCAAGCCAACGGTGAACGTTGAGATCAAGCCCACCTTTCCTGAGCCTTCGCTCGGGTCGATCGACAACGACGTTGCGGCGGCGATGAAGAAGAAGATCGACGTTGCCTTGAGCGATCTCATGCCTCAACGCAACCCATTGGCTGAGGCTCCTCGTCCGGCATTGACCACGGGTCAGCCTCTCATGCCAGACTCCAATGTTCCTGTTTCCGCGAAAGATGTTTTGGTCAACTATGCCCGCAAGTTGCAGGAAGATGCAACAGCGCAGGCTGAGCAGGGTGCCGCGAGAAGCAAGGCGATCGACGAGGCAGCCAAGACGCCCTCTATCGAACAGTCCGTGGCTCAGACCGTCAGAGACGTTGTTGAGGGGATTAAACCGCCCGACGACTTCAACGCGGTGATCGAAGAAGTCCTCGCGGCAAAGAAAGCGGCTCAGGAAAGAAACATCAAGACAGCGGCTGACGAGTTGGCTGGCCGCAAGACTGTCGTTGATCCGTTGGCGGCGGACGAAAGTCTACCTCCTCCTGGGCCTGAGGGCTCCAAGACAGCGGACGGCGGCACGGTCACGGGCATGGCTGAGACTGACGTACCTCCACCAGAGGGACCAGGCGGGGGCGCCCAGCAGGACGAGGGGCCTCTAGGTCCAAGCGGCAGATCAACCACTGGTTACTCCGACTACCTGCCAGACCTTCCGGCTGATCACCTCACCAAACTTTTCACGACGCTGGACAAGTACGTCAACAACCGTTTGTTCGGCGGCGTCAACGTCACCGTTCATGCTGCGCAGTTTTCAACCAATCCTCAGGTACAGATGTTGTATCAAAAGGTGTTCCGCACCATCTTCCCCAGCAAGGCCGCGACGTTGGGATTGATCGACGGGCGTCCTCCTCTTGAGGCCATCCAAGGCATGATCAGGAAGAAGGGCTTGAGCGTTCAGACAGCGGCCAGCGATGCGTTCCGCGAGTACGTCAAGACCTCTGACCCGACAGCCTTCAACACCGTGATGACCAATCACCTTGTCGGTCGGGAGCTTTGGAGCATGAGCGAGGGTGGACGCGGCTTACTCCTCAAGGAGAATGCGTGGTATGAGTTGTTGGATTACTTGCGGGTTGCACGCGCCGACACGATCGACAACCTCGCCAAGAGGCTCGGACCCGAAAACTTCGCAAGGGTCGAAGCTCGGATCAAGGTGTTTGAGGACGCGGGACAGATGGCTCAGGCTTCCAAGGAAGCCAAGGTCATCGTCGGCGCGATGGAAGAAGGCTTCTTGAGAGAGATTGTCGGACAGGACGCGATGGATCGGCTTGCTGGTCAGATCGACCCGAAGGGGATGACGGGCAATCCGAAGCTCTGGGAAGCCGTCAGCAACGTTCTCGACAACAACTTGTCTCAGCTCGGGCAGATCCGCACGGACCTACGTCCGCCGGCGTTGTACGCCAGCAAGACGCTTGAGGCCATCAATCAGCGGTACAATCTTGAGCAGACAGCCGCTCGCTTACCGGGCGATATGACTCTCGGGGAGTTTCATCGTTTCTGGAATGCGGCGACCGGGAAAGACTGGACGCTTGAGAACATGCTCCTCCACTTCCTGGAGAAGAAGGCGATCAGCGCCGACGAGGTTGCCAATCCAACCGACGTGACCGTCAACAGACTTCGCAACGAGTGGTACAACCGATGGGGCGGCTTCGTCAGCAAGGAAGCCTTACCCGATGTTCTTGCTCTCAACAGGGCGGACGGCACCAAGATGGTGACGACGGACTTCCGCCGCTCTCTCGGGCTCCATATCAGGATGCTTGAGATGATGGAGGCGGCACGCGGACTCCATGATTACTTGGAAGAGGCTTCGCGCTGGGACGGTCGTCTCAGAGAGCAGATCAGAGTTGGCGGCAACTCGGTTGAGCCGGTCAATCTTCTCCATACCTACAACGAGTTAGACGCAAACCGGATCTTCACTGAGTCCTTTGTCCCTCAGCACGGCTTCTTTCAGGAGCTGCGCCAGTGGACCGAGAGCGCCTTGCAGGTCATTCAGAAACACATGAGCGATACGGCGATCGAGCACGCCACCATGCCCGACGGCACCCCGATCACGCAGGCGGTCAGGGAACGGGAAGGCGAGTTGATCACCAAGATGTTTGACAACGTTCGTTCTCGTCTTTCCTTGACGAGCAACAGCAGCAGCAGTCCAAGCACGGTGCGGACGGGTCGCAACCTTTTCGCGTTCACCCGCAATCTTTTTCTTTCCGCGCAGGGATTAACCAACCTCCATGACATCGCCAACGGCGTTGCCACGATCGCCTTCTCGCCTTTCAAGGGGGACATTCAGGCGGCGGTCACGGGGCTTGACGTTCATCTTCGGAACATGAAGAGGAGTGGCAAGTCGATGGGCGCGCTCCTGGACAACATGGAGTTTGTTGCGGACGAGCTTCGCGGACTGGTCATGGACCGCACCAGCATGGGCGAGTACAGCCCGCAGGTCGGTATGGCTGAGTCGTTGGACCGGGGCAATCTGCCTCAGTTTACGTTTGGCGATCGTCTTGCTTCATGGCAGGAACACACGGCGGGCAAGGTCATCGAAACCTTGTCATTGGGTCAGGCCGTTCTCGACACGCAGAAGTCGATCAATGTCTTCTCCACCATTCACCAGCTTGCGAGCAAGGAAGGGTTGATCGTCAGCCTGGACAACGCTCTCAAGGCTGTGAACGAGGGCATGGATATCACGGCCGCGATGGACAAGCACAACGTCCCGGGTTTCTGGGGCAAGCAGGCCCTTCGGTACCTGAGCGGGCGCGATATCAACGAGCTTGCGGATCTCATCCGCGCCGATGTTGGCAAGGACGTGTCGTTCCCTCGTCGGTTTGGGTTGACCAGTTTGCCCGGGGAGAAAGAGATCAGGGTCTTGGACTTGCCGGAACATGCAACGGTGCCGCAGTCAACGGCGATGGAACACCTTGCCATGCTCGCCAACGACCTCGCCACCCGCGAGAAGACATCGCTCCCAGGTTGGGGAGAAGACATCCTCGGGGCAAACAATGTTTGGAAGCAGCTTGCCAGCTTTTGGTTTAGGCCGACGACGGGCATCTTCAACAGAGCTTTCATGGGTCAGGCCAACAAACCGATTGTTGCGCGGCTTGGAGTCATGGGCACCATGATCCTCATGGCTGGCGGGATCGACTTGATCAAGGCATTCAGCAACGGCGACGAGGCGTACAGCCGAAAGTTGGACGAGATCAACAACAACTTCCACACTTGGCTTGCTGGTCGCATCGGCTGGTCGGGATCATTGGGTTGGGCGGGAGAGAAGGGACTCAACATCTTCGCCGCTCTCACCAATCCTCAGCCGCAGACGGCGGTCATGGGCGCGCCTGGAGTCAGAGAAATCACGCCAGCGCCGCTCTCAGCAGCGGGTACAGGTTTCTCCGCAGTCGCGGGACTCATGGGTCTTCCGAACGGGAGCATAAGTCAGACAAACAGCACGGCTCTTTGGAAGACGGTCAGCGCTACCGGCTTCGCCAACGACACCTTGACCTTCCGCCTCATGGGAAGGTTGGGCCGTGGTTTGGGCGTATATGGAGATGAGAACAACAGCGCAGATATCAGGAAGTATTGGGACGACACCTTCGGTGTCAAAGGGAAGGGGAAGAGATGACCACATCAAGCGATCTTGTCAAAAGCATACTACCGAGCTATTCGGTTGCCAGTCCGACAACGGACTTCACCGGCGATGGCTCGACAACCACGTTCACGTTCGCGTTCGACTACCTCGACCGGACCACGTACAGCACCAAGTCCAGCTACATCAAGGTTTACACCGGCGCAACCTGGGACACCCTGAGCGAGTACAGCAGTTGGACTCAGAGCGGTCAGTATGCGATTGTGATTTCTCCCGCGCCAGCAAACGGCACGGCGATCAGGATCCAACGAGACTCGACTCCATACCAGTTGCTCAGCAGCTTTGTTGACGGGAGCCGGATCACCGGCGAAACCCTCAACCTCGCCGTCAAGCAATCCATTTTCGCGGCATACGAAAACTACACCCGACTCCTGGACATCAAGGATCGCCTCGATTTCCTTGAAGGCGGCGCGGCCACCAACGGCGGCGTTCGTTTCACCTTCGTCGGTACCGGCGCTCAAACCGCCTTCACCTTGACGGGGCAAACCGGACTCTCCGCATCCAACATTCTCTGCAACGTTGGCGGCACCGTTCAGACAAACAATTTGTACTCGGTATCCGATGTCGCGGGCGTCAGCACGGTCACGTTCACTTCGGCTCCGTCGAATGGTGCCAAGGTTGACGTTTACGTGTTGGTCGGCGCGAGCAGGGTGCTTGCCATTCCTGACGCCGGAAGCGTCGGCACAACCGCTCTCGCGGACGGTGGTGTAACCTTTGCCAAGACAAACTTCAACGCTACCGGATCCAACGGTCAGGCTCTCATGCGCCGATCAGGAAGCTGGGGCGCTTCGACGATTGTGGGGGCGGATGTCTCGGACTTGGCGGCGGTTGTCCAGACTAATCGCCTTGACCAGTTTGCAACGCCGACCGGATCGGTGGCGATGGGCTCTCAGAAGATCACGGGTCTTCTCGCTGGCGTTTCTGGGACGGACGCCACTAACCTGACTCAGGTCACCAATCTCATCACCGCCGCCGTTCCTGCAACTCTTGCCAATCTCAAATTGGTTTCCGGGCCGTTCCCGGTCACTGACACCAACTGGAGCGTGCTCAGTCTTGGATGGCAGCCCGATTGCGTTCTGCTGATCATGTCCGGTTTCACGGACGTGAACGGAAAAGCCAGCCCGCCCTACGTCTTCACGCACTCGCTCAGCCTTCATGGAACGGACGCGAGGACTGTGGTGCCCACAACGTATGTAGGCTCGACTTATTTGTCTGCCGGATATTCGTTTCAGTTGTTGTCCACCGGCTGGCAGATGAAGAAGATCAGCAGCTTTGCGGTTACGCCTTCGATCGTTTACGTCGCGCTCAAGAATTATCCATAACAGGAGGATGAGGAGAGAGAAATGCCCATTGATCTATTCCCGATGACGGGCTTTGCAGATATGTCCAACTTCTACACCAAGCTCGAAACAGACGGCCTACTAGCCGCCATCAACATCAGCGACTACTACAACAAGGCTGAGGTTGACGCGATGATCTCAGGCTTCACTTCGCCTGACGCCGTGCTCAAAGCTCCAGTCGGGACCGTCAACACGGTCATCGCAACCCGTTCGGCCACTGGTCTCAAGATCACCACGACCGGCCTTGACGAGCTTGGCGCGGTCACTCTCTTCAAGGCTTCGACGGCGGGCGATGCTCTCAGTTTCAAGGTCACGCAGACAGCGACAGGCGAGCTTGAGACGACGGCTCCCAGTTTCTTCACCGGCGCTGTCAAGATTTACAAGGTCTCGGACGAGTTGTACGAGAGCCCCGACGACGTTCCGACTCTCTCGCTGATCGTCTCACCGGATCAGACGGACCACTACACCATGCTCATGCCGCCCGCTCTGGGCACGCCTGGGCAGTATCTTCGCTTAGGTTTGGACGGTCAGACATACTTTGATGATGCTGCTTCCGAAGCGCCCGCGCTGATCGAAGGGGAGGGCATCGCCCTCGACTTTGAGGACTCGGCAGGCGGCACGGTCATCTCTGTTGGTGATATTCCGGAAGACAAGATCGGCATCGGCGGCGACATCGACAAGTTTGCTTGCTGGTCGGGGACGGGTAGATGCTTCTTCACCCTTCCAGATCATGGACGATTGACGGGCCTCGCGGACGACGACCATCTCCAGTACGTTCATCTCAGTCCGAACGCTACCAACCGGAACAGGATCATTCCTGCTGGCAACTACCCGGGCCTCAAGGTCCAAGCACCAGACAGCGGCTTCGGCTCTGCCACCCACCTCTTCCAGGTCAATGGTCCCGGCGGAACAGACTCCTACATCGACGTGTACGTACCGAGCGGCGGATCGCCTCATGGTCAGGTCACTCTTTCGGGCGACGTTTACGTTGCTACTCCCACTGACCACAATGGTTTGATCATTCAGAGCAATGGAGTCACGGGCGACCCGATCGACATGCTCAGGATCCTTGACAGCGGAGACGCCTCGATCTTCTCTGTCTCTCTCAGCGATGACAACAGCGGCAACGTCACGCTGGGCTCTCTTCACAATCTTGTTATGTCGGGCGGTCAGATCGTCGCCTCAACAGCAGGCGGTTACACAGCCCCAGCCTATTGCTTCGCTGGGGACACCGACACTGGCGTTTACTATCACGGCACGGACACTGTTGGTATCGCGGCGGGCGGCAGTAAGATCGCCATCTTCGACAGCGCCGGTTTTCACGTCATCGGAAGCACGCAGATATTGGCTCCGGCAGGTAGCGCGTCGGCTCCTGGTTTGACATTCACCAGCGACACCAACTCTGGCATGTACTCGGTCGGCGCGGACTCGGTGGGCATCGCGGCGGCTAGCCCCCAACTATCGCCGCTCCGTCAGCCGCCGCCGTTAGCAGGACAGCAGCAGGACGGAAAGAGGGGAGGGGGAGGGCCGGGTATAAGGCACCCAGCCATCTGAAAGATCCATTGGTTAACGTTTACAGCACTTCCAGAGTTGTGCTCATGGAACAATGGTGTCATTACCAGGATGCCCAATAGCGGCCTCTGGATACTCTTAAATTGCGTCCTGACGATGACGTGGACCACTGAGTCCTCAGGCACAGCGGAGCGACATTTAGCTATTGCTGAGGATTGTGGAGCGTGTGAAGCCACTCGCTGCCTGGACCTTCGACCGGCGCGTAGACGAATTCGCCGTTGACCTTCGCGGCAATGGCTCTGGCACCCATGAGATGCGCTGAACGGGAATTGAGGGCGTGCGTTGGGCTGACTCCCGACGGAAGATCGGTCGGTGGACGGAAGACGATCAAGACGTTCCCTCCAGGGTCGAGCGTCGCGGGCAACTTTTGCGGCCCGTTGTGTCGTTCTGGTGGCTGTTGGAGCTTGTACCCGCTCCCATTTTCGATCTCTGTTGCAAAAAGGCTTTCGGCGCTCGACTCCAGCATGATGATCTCGACGTGCGCCGGAATGAGAGACTTGTTGTGCACTCGGACTTTCAAGACGACGCTGTTGAGCCGCAGCTCAACCCTTGGTTGAACGAGTACCGTGAGCTTGTCTCGATCAGCTTCGTCCTGCCGAGCGGCCTTCGCGATCTCGTTGGCTTCCCTGGCTAGGTCGTTCGCGTCAGTTGCGAGCTTGTTTGCGCCCTCGGACAGTTTGTTCGCGCCCTGAGAGAGCTTGTTGGCATTCTCGCTGGTCTTTATGGCTTTGTCGGCGCGGGTGTTTGCCGACCGGGCGATGAGGATCGAGATGCCGATGCCAAGGGCCGCCAGAACAGCCGTGATGATGGTCCAGATGTCGGGGCCCGAAGACCCCGGGGGTTGAGCTTGCGCGAGAGTGAGCATCTACTATCTTTGCCTCATGTTTCGTAAGGGCAACCACCGAGAAATGTTCGGGTAACCCCTACCTTTTCCCCCGCTAGGGACAAGTTATCCACAACCAGTTGTGCTTTTGTGGACAACTACGGCACCAGTGGTACTCTTCGCCCCGGCGGAGAGGCCGAGCGTGGGCGGCGAGACGATGCTGAGCGTCTCGGGAGGCATGATGTTCGGTGGATACACGGTTATCGATCTTTTTTCAGGCGCTGGCGGTCTAACTCTCGGCTTCAAGCGAGAGGGCTTTGTGCCTGTTCTCGCTGTCGAAAAGGAGCCCGACTTTGCGCGGACATATGCGGCCAACTTTGGCGAGCATGTGGTTGCCGGTGACATCGTCAAGATTGTCAACGAGGGGACGATCCCCAAGGCCGACGTGGTTGTTGGCGGTCCGCCTTGTCAGGGCTTCTCCAATCTGACCGGGAACAAGAAGGCAGACCCGCGCCGCAAGCTCTGGCAGTATTACATGGACGTTGTCGAGGCGAGCGGTTGCAAGGTGTTCGTTGTCGAGAACGTGCCCAATTTGCTCAAGGCTCCTGAGGGGCTGAGCATCATTCGTCGCGCTCGTGAGTTGGGATATGAGATCGGCCCCGACTCTGTGGGCTATGTCATGGCCTCCAACTACGGCGTGCCGCAAAATAGAAAACGAGCAATCATCATCGGGTCTAAGATTGGGCCAATTCCTCTCCCTGCCGCGAACGGAAAAAGGCAAACCGTCCGCGAAGCCTTGAAGGGTGTCCCTCTCAAGCCAACGAAGACTTCTCTTCCTGAGCACGACGATGAGTTGTATTCCGGTCTTGATATCCATATGGGGCGCAACCCCACGCCGATGTCGCTGAAGCGCTACAAGATCATTCCGCCCGGCGGCAATCGCTTCGATCTTCAGCGCAAGGCTCCCGAGTTGACACCTCAATGCTGGATCCGCAAGACTCACGGCGGTACAGACTTATTCGGTCGCCTCAACTGGGACGAGCCAGCGCGATGCACGATCCGTTGCGAGTTTTACAAGCCTGAGAAGGGTCGCTTCTTGCACCCCTCAGAGCATCGGCCCATCACACACTTGGAAGCCGCTCGTTTGCAGTCGTTCCCCGACGACTTCAAGTGGTACGGAAGGAAGATCCGTATCGCCATTCAGATTGGAAATGCTGTCCCGCCGCTACTGGCGCAGGCGCTTGCTGCACAGGTCAGGCACTACATGGAAGTTGCCAAGTCCAAGCCTCGTCTGAAGCCATCGCGGGCAGCGATGGAACAGTTGCAACTCATCAGCGCCTGACAGACACGTAGCAGTCGAGCGGCAAATCAGTGTGCCCAAGAGTTTCTAGCTCAGGTCCGTCATATCGCCTGGAGAGGATGTCAATCCCTTCGGCGTTGAGCGGTATCCTGGCATCGCGGACTCTCTTCGTCGGGTCGAGTTGTCGCGCCACCGTCTCGACAGCAACGCGAGGAACAACTAGACCGATCGCCAAGCGGAACAGTTGAGTGATTGCAGGTTGTCCTGGATTTTCCGCGAGCACCCGTTCCCTAATATCGGGCGCAAGATGAAGCAGAAAGTTGGGAGGAAGCGGCAGGTCTTGCCCAAGCCACTGGATGGACGCCTTGCCCGACATGAGGATGTTCCTCTTTCCGTCGCGGTTTGGCTTGGCGAGATGTTCTTCTAACGCCCGGAAAACTCCTACCCGGTAAGTCGAGTTTGCATCGTTTGCGCTAACGACGATGCAGAGCGCCCGGATTGCAATAGCTTCCGGCGGGATCATCCAGTCGCCAGCAATTGAAAATTTGATATCTACCGGCAATCCCGCAATGGTCGTGTCGAGAGGCGCAATCTTGGGCAGGTCAAGCTCGTAAAGGATCGAGTGCTCAACTCGGTTGCCGATGTAGATTTTCTCGCTTGTCTGAAGCTGGTCAATGGAGAAGCGACGTGTACGGCCGCCGTCAATCACGAAGTCGATCGCTGAGCGGATCGCACGACCGATGCTCTCGACGCGAGTGGCAGACCCCAGCCAATCCATGACGGCATCCCGCTCGGCGTCGGGCGATGACTCGTTTGTGAAGAGACCTGCCGCCATTCCCTATAGTGGGAGTGCTGCAACCGCGAGTCCAGTCGGGGGAAACTTGGACCAACTGAGCAAAGTCCGGCGAAGTCAGCTAATGGCTCGGATACGTGGGAAGGACACCTCCCCGGAAATGATCGTCCGTCGCCTCGTCCACGGTCTTGGCTACCGGTATCGCCTGCACAGCAAACAACTGCCGGGCCGCCCTGACCTGGTCTTCCCCAGCCGCAAGCTGGCTATCTTCGTTCATGGCTGTTTCTGGCATCGGCACTCTTGTCGGAAGGGACGGTCCATGCCCTCAACCCGAGTAGCTTTCTGGGCCAAGAAGTTTGAGGGGAACGAGAAGAGGGACCGCCGTAATCTCCGCAAGCTCAAGGCTCTCGGCTGGCGCGTACTCGTCGTCTGGGAATGTCAGACAAAGCACTTGCCCCGGCTCACCGGTAGGGTAGTGTGTGCGTTGAACGGTTGACCTTGGAGGCTGCCATGCTCAACGACCTTTGTTCGGCCAAGCTCACGACGACGACCGAAGCGATCAAGTGGTTGCGCCGCGCTACCCATGAGATTGGTCCGGGCTTCCATCCTGACACGCCCGCGAGCGACTACGTGGCGGCAGCCTCAGGAATGCCCCTCTTCGGCGCTCAAGATGCAGAGGCATTCGACGCAAACATCGGACGGGCGTTCGAGCTTCTAGGCGAAGAGGTTTACGAGTACGGCGGTCATATCCAGCGCGCTCTTCTCCAAGGGAGGATCCGGTGAACGAACAGCAAGCAGAAGCCCTCGCCAACATTTTCAGCGGTGAAGCGTGGGACAGCGGCGGCGGAATTTGGCTCGCTGCCTACTGGCGCGGCGACGGGAAGTACATCGTTTTCTCAGGCGACGCTGTCTGCGAGTATGACAACGACGAAGCCTTCGACAACAACAAGGCCAATCAGACGTTGATCCTCGCCAGCGGGGACGAGGAGTGGTGGGTCGTTGCAGACACCAAGGGCAACCGCTTCTACCGCGACAACAAACTTGAGGTTGGCTGGCGCTCGCAAGAGGAAGCCGAGCATGAAGCCAAGGGACTCCAAAGTCGGGGAGAGGGCAAGTACGCGGCCGTCCGCCAGGATGAGGAATGATGGACGAGGCTGAGAAGAAACTTGTTGATTGGTAGAAGGTGAACAGAGAGCGGAGGCAGAGTGACGATCGCTAGACACCGCTCGGTGGGCGAGAGAAGTCATCTGACAGAGTTTCCGCGAATGAAAGCCCCTCGGTGGTCAATTCATAGATGTCAGAGCGATAGGGCTTGAAGTGCCCCGCTCGTAGCAGTGATCCAAGTGCGTCTCGATACCGCCGATCTCGCAACGTAACCCCGCCGACTGAAACGCATTCTCCATCTGCACCGAAAGGTCGGATGATCGTTGCATCCTTGGATGGCGACACGGAAGCGAGCTTTACAACGTACTTCATTTCAGTCGTGACTTCCCACGGATGAGAGATCGGAGCGATCGGTTGTGGCGTGAGAGTGCTTGGGGGAAGCCTGTAGATGTCGGGAAGTTGTTTCCCGAGTGTCAATCCCTCCGCCGTAAGGTCGTAGACATAGTTGCCGACAGAACGAAAATGCCCGTGCTTGCAGGCTTCAAGGAAGCCGGAATTAAAGCGAAGGGTGGTTTCTCTATCGCCTTTCCTGAATAGTGGAGTGACGCCGGCTATTACGGCATCGCCGACCTCCATGACGGGAAGCAATTGTGCGATCTTGTTTGGGGCGGCATATGCCAAACCAACAACCCACTTGGCTTCCTCAGAAAGATGTTGCGGTTTGGGATGCCGACTCGAAAGCAACTTCCAGATCGCTTTGCGGAAGTAGCCCAAGATCAGAACGGCACCCGCGAGCACTTCGGTCGCGACGACGCCGGGGGACTGTTTGACGATTTCATCCCACACCTTGAGAAGGAAGTCGCTCATATCAGTTGACTCCTGCATGACGCTACGCCCAGCGCAGCAGCGATCAAGCGGCGCAACCGACAATCATCATTAGACCACTGGAAAGTGTTTCGGCATTGTCGCCTGCAAGTAGTTGAGGTAAGTCTGACCGACCCGCTTCAAGCGGTCAACGTCAATGACGTTGTAAACCCGACTGATATACGACGGAGCATGTCCGAGCCACATGTCCGTATCCTCTCGGCTGTTGACTGCGCCGGGCACCCGATGAGCGAGATACGCCGCAGTATGCCTCAAGGCATGAGGCCGACTATCAAAAGCGCCGGCGCAGGCATGAGCGAATGAGCTTTGCAAACACCATCTCGGCTTGCTCGCCTGGATCGAATGCAGCACCTTCCTGATCTCAGGCAGAACAATCAAGACTCGGGGCGTCTTGAGCAAGTACGTCGTCTTGGACTTTTCAAGAGCAAAGACGGACTCTTCCAGCCAAGTACCTCGCGCCCAAGCTAGAGACACGCACTCACTTGGACGGGCTCCCGTCGCCAGCATGACCCGCAACCATTTTCCAAGTTGAGCGTGATAGTCGTCAGCTTTGTCGAGCCAGCCCCCCACTTCCGCGATCGACTTGTGCTTCGGCAACGGCGCTGCCAACTTCGGATTGCTGATGAATGACAACTCAATCGGTTGTCGCCATCCCTTGTAAGCGGCGTACCGAAGCATCCGTTTTGTCGCGGACAAATATCCGATCGTCGAATGAGGCTTGTAGGTTGTGACGAGGTGGGTGCGGAAGGCTTCGACCTCATCGACGCCGATCTCTTCGATCTGGGTGCCGTGGCCGAAGTGGAGGAAGGCTGGTCCAAGACGGAAGCGGACGGTGTCTTGGGTGTCCTTTCCTTGTTCGGCCAAGGTTTCGACGAGGGCTTCGCCAGCCTCGCGGACGGTGACGCCGTTCTTGCGGCCCGTCTGATGCCTCCAAGCCTTGAGGAAGGGCAGGAAGGCCGTCCAAGCCTTGTTGAGATCCTTGCCAAGGTAGATCGCCTTGGAGTCGATGGTCGTCAGGAATTGACTTGAGGCGGCATGGAGTCGGACGGTGGGGATGCCACGATTTTGGATGACAGGACGATCGAGCGCTTCCAGTGTTTGCATTTGCTTTACCCGCCAATCTTGAGTTGGGGGGCAAGCGGCGAACGAAAAGTGCGGGAAAACAAGCCTCTTTTGGATACTCCTCTGCCTTCGGAGGGCAGCGCTCTATCCAGTTGAGCTACGGGCACTCGTTCGGGTCCATGCTACGATCGGCCCCCGCCGATGGCAACCGGCGGTGCCCGCTCCTCTCGCTCAAAAGCACGGACGCCGTGAGCACCCAGACCGACACCCCGATTGTCGAATCCAAGCCCGTGGGCTCCACGCGCCTGGCCGCTTCCCTCTGGGCCGTCTTCGCCGTCACCTTCATCAACTCCGTCGCCACCGGCATCGCCTACAACGGCGTCTTCTTCATCACCGACAAGGCCTACGGCTTCTCCCGCCAGCACAACCTCCTCTACGGCCTCATGATGGGCGTCACCTACATCGTCGGCGCGCTCGCCGCCGGCCCCGGCATCCGCGCCCTCCGCGCCCGCTTCCCCTCGCTTACCACCCGCGGCGTCCTCATCGCCGTCATGTTCCTCGCCACCGCCCTCTACCTCCTACCTGTCATCGCCTGGTTCGCCGCTCCCGCCGCTTCGCGTCTCTCCTCGCAGTGGGCGATGTGGGCCTTCATGGCCTGCTACTCCACGCTCTGCGGCGTCCTCTGGCCCATCGTCGAGTCCTTCCTCTCCGGCGGCCGCACCGACCACTCTCTCCGCGCCGCCACCGGCAAGTTCAATGTCTGCTGGTCCTCCGCCCTCGTCGTCGCGATGCTCATCGTCTCGCAGGCTCCCGGCGCGATCCGCGCCCTCACCGGCGCGACCGACGCCGCGCCGGACATCGCCGCCCACGGCCTCACCACGCTCGACGCCACCGTCAGCACCCTCGCCATCGGCGCACTGCTCCACCTGATCGCCATCTTCACTATCACCGCGCTGCCGCGCGAGCCCGGTGCGCACGTCCACGAGACCCACACCTACCCGCCCAACTACCCGCGCCTCCTCGCCGTCCACCGCGCGCTCCTCCCCGCCAGCTACATGGTCATGTACGTCATGCTCCCGCTCATGCCCTCGCTCTTCAAGACCGTCGGCATCACCTCCACCGCCACCGCCTCCGGCCTCACCGCCACATGGCTCGCCGCCCGCATCGTCATGTTCTTCACGCTCGACCGCTGGCACGGATGGCACGGAAAGTGGATCACCGCCGTCAGCGGCGCCATCGGCATGCTCGCGGGCTTCACGCTCTGTATCGCCAGCGGCAGCCTCGGCGATTCGCTCGGCCTCGCCGCGCTCATCAGTGGATTGGCCATCTTCGGCGCGGGCGTCGCGGCGATCTACAGCGCCGCTCTGTACTACGCGCTGGAAGTCGGCGCGGCCGCCGTCGATGCCGGCGGCATGCACGAAGCCCTCATCGGCGTCGGTTACACCGTCGGCCCGGCCCTCGGTCTGGGCGCATTGGGGCTGACGCCCCACGCCGAACCCGGCTCCTCCGCGCAGGTCCTGTCGCTGGTCGGGTTGGTCGCGCTGGGGTCGCTGGCGGGCATTTCCCTGGCCGTTACCGCCGGTGTACGCGCCTCCAGCCGCCTCGAATGAACCCGATATCCTTCCTCGACCCGCGGTACGCTCATCCGCGGGGGTCAACCCATCCGATCCGCTCCGGCCCCGGGGCGACGGATTCACCGCGTCGAAGCATCTGATGCACGGGGCAACCCGCAGGCGGTCCGGGGCGTACAACCCCCGGCCCTCACGACCGAGAACTTTCACGCAGGGGATCACATGACGAATCTTGGCCGCTTCTTTGTTCTGCCCGCCGCGATGGCGCTGGCTGCCGTCGCCCCTTGCGCATTGGCTTTGGCCCAGGCGCCCGCCGCGCAGCCCGCGGCCGGCACCCCGATCGCCCTCACCGACACCGCGTGGACCAGCGCCCGCTCCGGCCAGAACGACCAGGCCCTCGCGGCGCTCAAAGCGCTCCCCGCCAACGCGACCGACCCGGCCGTCGTTTCGCTCCGCGCCGATGTGAACCGCCTCGAGCAGCACATCGCCCAGCGCGAAACGTTGCGCACCACCGAGATCGCCAAGGCCTCCAAGGAGTTGAAAGAACTCCTCGCGGCCGAGCCCACCAGCCTCAACCTCTCCAAGGCCCTCAAGGCCGCCGTCACGCTGCACATGCTCACGCCCGCGGCGGACAAGCCCGCCGTTCTCGCGAGTCCTGACTTCAAGACGCTCATTGAGCGCGCCGAGGCCGGCGCCAAGAAGGCCGAGGACAACGGCGAGTGGATCGCCGCCAGCGAGCTGTTCGGCCGCCTGCACCTGCTGCTGGAAGACGATGGTCGCTACAAGGCCGACTCGCGCCGCATGGGCGATCGTCTGGCGATGATCCGGCTCTACGTCCCGGCCCGCTTGTGGGAACTCCGCAACGCCCGCCGTCTCGAAGAGAAGCTCTCCGCTCTCCCCGCCTTCAACGACGCCGGCGAAGACTACAACGCCAAGCTCAAGGGCATCTCCCGCGATGTGCTGCTGCAGGCGCTGATGCTTGCCTCTTCGCGCCACGTCGAGAAGATCACGATGCCCAAGCTGCTCGCCGGCGGGCTCACCACCATCCGCACGATGGCCACGACCAAGGACCTTGAGGCCGCCATCCCCGGCCTCAAGAACGCCGAGGCCCGCACCGAGTTCGTCGCGTGGATCGACAAGAAGCTCGCCGACGTTGCCCTCATGGCCCCCAAGCCCAGCGAAACAGCGGTCTCCAACCTCGTCAACGACCTCATCGCCGAGAGCGCCAAGACCGTCCAGATCCCCGAAGAGGCGCTCATCCATGAGTTCGGCAACGGCGCGTTCGACAAGCTCGACGAGTTCAGCCAGATCGTCTGGCCCGACGAACTCGCCCGCTTCAAGCGCATCATGGAGCCGTCGTTCGTGGGCGTCGGCGTCCAGATCCAGATGGACGAAGAGACGCAGCTCATCAAGGTCGTCAATCCTCTCGAAGGGACGCCCGCGTTCCGGGCCGGGATCAAGGCCGGCGACCTCATCAAGAAGATCAACGAGACATCCGCTCTGGGCATGACCCTCGACCAGGCCGTCGAGCAGATCACCGGCAAAGCCAACACCAAGGTCACCCTCACCCTCGAGCGTGAAGGCGAGGACGTCGTCTTCCCGCTCGTCCGCGCCAAAATCCCGATCTACACCGTCCGCGGCTGGAAACGCAACGGCGCCAAGGAGACCGACTGGGATTGGTTCATCGATCCCAAGGACAAGATCGCCTACGTCCGCATGAGCGGCTTCAACAACACGACAACCAAGGAGTTCCTCGACGCCATCGATCAGGCGAAGGCCCAGAGCGCCAAGGGGCTCATCTTCGACCTGCGCTTCAACCCCGGCGGCCTGTTGACCCAGGCCGTCTCGGTCGCCAACCTCTTCATCGCCGAGGGCACGATCGTCTACACCCAGAACGGCACCGGCCCCGACGCTCGGCGTCAGCAGGTCAACAGAGCCGAACCCTTGGCCGCGCGGCTCAAGGACATGCCGGTGGTCGTCCTGATCAACACCGGCTCCGCCTCGGCCAGCGAGATCGTCTCGGGGGCGATCCGCTACTACGCCGACCAGGGGAAGGTCAACGCCGTTGTCCTGGGCGACCGGTCGTTCGGCAAGGGCAGCGTCCAGAACGTCATGGACCTCTCCGATAACACAGAAATGAAGCTGACCACCCAGTACTACTTCCTGCCCAGCGGCACCTGCGTCCACCGCCGCCCGGGCGCCAAGGACTGGGGCGTCCAGCCGCACCTGACCGTCGAGATGCTCCCGGAGCAGATTACCGACGCCTTGCTCCTCCGCCAAGACGCCGACGTCCCCGGCGGCCGCCCCAAGACCAAGAAGAAGGACCCCGAGAAAAAGTCGGTCCTCGACGGCCCAAACGACCCCGACCGCCTGCTCAACGAGGGCATCGACCTCCAGCTCGAGACCGCCCTGCTCCTGCTCAAGTCCCAGACCGTCAATCAATCCCTCCAGGCCCAGGCTGCCCCCGTCCGTAACCCCGGCGGCGGTTGATCTCGGCCGAACACTCCCCGCACCGCGCGATAGACGCAACTCGCGCGGCTTCCTAAACTCCATCTCGAATCTGTCACCAACCGACCGGGCCGCCCCGGTCGGCCTTTCGTTCCGGACCCGTCCAACGGTCCGGCCAAGGATCATCCGCCGATGGCCACCGCCACCATGAGCGACTCCCCCCCAAACGCCGCCAAACCTGTCGACATCACCCCGCTCACGTCGAGCAAGGTGCATATGGGCGGCGCCAACGGCACGGCGGGAGCCGGCGTGTTCAAAGCCGCCCCCGGCCAGAAGCGGCCGTCCTCGCTGGTTCCGAACGAGACCGTGGTCCAGTGGCTGAAGGACATGATCCTCATCCGCGAGTTCGAGAACCGCTGCGCTCAGGCGTACCAGCAGGCCAAGATCGGCGGCTTCTGCCACCTGTACATCGGGCAGGAGGCGCTGGCCGTCGGCACCATCGGCTCGGTCAACCGCGACGACCCGCTCATCACCGCTTACCGCGACCACGGCCACGCGCTGGCCCGCGGCATGTCCCCTCGCGCCTGCATGGCCGAGATGTTCGGCAAGATCACCGGGTGCGCCAAGGGCAAGGGCGGCTCGATGCACATGTTCGACAAGCCGAACTGGAACTTCGGCGGCCACGGAATCGTGGGCGCACAGACCCCCGTCGGCGCGGGGCTCGCCTTCGCCGCCAAGTACGAGGCGGAGGTGATGAAGCGGGCCGTGGACGGCACGGCGGCCAAAAAGAAGGTCTGCCTCTGCTACCTCGGCGACGGCGCGCTCAACCAGGGCGCCCTGCACGAGGCGATGAACCTCGCCGGCCTGTGGGGCCTGCCGGTCATCTACATCGTCGAGAACAACCGCTACTCCATGGGCACCGCCATCGAGCGCGGCACCACCATGGCCCATGATCTCAAGGAGAAGGCCAAGGCCTACGGCATCGAGGGCGTGCACATCGACGGCATGGACGTCCTGAACATCTACGACATGTTCAAGCCGCTGGTCGACCGCTGCCGCGAGACCAGCCGACCCGCCTTTGTGGATCTGCTGACGTACCGGTACCAGGGCCACTCGATGAGCGACCCGCAGAAGTACCGGACCAAGGACGAGGTTGACCAGATCAAGCAGCGCGACTCGATCACGCTGCTCGAGCAGCACCTGCTGCACGAACGCCGCTGCCTCTCCGAGGCGGACGTTGACAAGATCGTCGCCGACGCCAAGGCCGCGGCCCTGGACGCCCTCGAATACGCCGAGACCGCGCCCCTGGCCGACCCGGCGACCGAGCTGCTGAGCGACGTCTACGTCAACATCCAGCCCAACCTTTCGCCCACGGCCAACTACGTCCACGGGGCCAAGAACTCCCTGCTTTGAACCGAGGCGGACCCGGTCATGTCCAACGCCCACCCGCCCCCCGGCACACCGATCGACTACATCAAGACCGCCGCCGCCGCGATCGTGGTGGGCGACGACGGGCGGATCCTGCTGGAGAAGCGATCCGACAACGGGTACTGGGGCCTTCCCGCCGGCGCGCTGGACAAGGGCGAGACCATTGCCCAAACGTGTGTCCGCGAGGTGCTGGAAGAAACCGGCCTGGCCGTCCACATCGAGCGGCTGCTGGGTGTCTACAGCGACCCCGCCATCGGCCAGTTGATCCGCTACCCCGACGGCGTGGTGGCGCAGGTGGTCGCCGCGGTCTTCATCTGCCGCCCTACGGGCGGGACCCTCGCCATGAGCGACGAGAGCACGGACCTGCAGTGGTTCGACCCGCGTTCGCTGCCGGAGCCGATGACCCCCTCCCACCGCGTGCGGATCGACGACTACCTGAGCGGAACCACCACGCCGTTTGTCCGATAGACTGCGGCGGAGGTTTGGTACCGGAGCACTCGACCGATGGCCTGTGTCCGCGTCATCCCGAAGCCGTCGCCGCGCGGGTTGATCCCGCTGTTCGCGCTGGTCGGCATCGGCGCTGCGCCGCTGTGCAAGTGGATGATCGAGCAGGTCCTTTTCTCGTCCGCGACGCCGGGGATGCTCGCCTCGACGGTGTTGCTGATCACCCTCATGCTGATCATCGCGGTGACCCCACTGGTGGTGGTCACCCTCCTCGCCTGCTTTCGGTTCCAGCACACGGGGCGTCTGGCGATCTGCGGGGTCGCGTACGGCCTCGGCATCGTCGGCACGCTGGTCATCGTGTCGATCATCGATTCCCCCGACGGCGGTGTTGAGAACGCCGATGGCTGGCTCTCGCTCGGCATCAGCCTTTCCATCGCGGCGGCGGTCTGCGCCGGCGTCGCGGCCGTGATCCCCTGGCTCTTCCGCTCGCTGGTTCTTGTGGCGGTGCATCAGACCGGGCAATTGTGCTGGGGTTGCGGGTACGACCTTGGATCCGTCGCCGTCAGGCGCTGCCCCGAGTGTGGACGCCAACGTGTGGACACACCCCCCTCGCGCGGAATCATCGGCGCCGTTGCCGGCCTTCTGCTGAAGGCGGCACGTCCGCTCCTGATCCTCACGTTTGTGTGTACGCTCGTGCTGAGCGTCCGGACACTGGCCACCCGCACGCTCCCCACGATGCGGTTCCTCGACCGCTTCGACACCGGGTCGAACATGGCGTACGGCCACATCGACTCGTGGGACCCCAAGCCCGGTCGGACGTACCGGTACGCCGTGAGCCGCTGGATTCCACTGGAGGGCAACACGACCGGCGTCTTCCTCCAAGTTGTGTACGACCCCAGCCAAGGCGCCGACGAAACCGTTTTGGCGCTGCTGGCAGTCCCGACCGCGCCACCGGGGACCGTGCCCACGCCCGCACTGGCGCCGCTGCTGGTCTGTAAACTCTCCCGGGAGCAGGCGGAAGAGGTCATCCAAAACGGGGTGCCGCCGTCGCTGATCGCGGCCATCGACAACCGGGTCGTGGCGATCCAGGCAGCACCGGCCAGCACTTCGCCGTCGTCGATTGAACACCTCGATGCGACACGGCATTTCCCGGGCATCGGCGCGAAGTAGCGTGTGGCCATTCCTACCATCGCCGCGATGCCCATGACGACCACACCGAAGATCACCCGCGACCAGATCCGCTCGCAGCGGCTGGCCGCGCTGCCGCCGTTTCTGTTCAACCAGATCGATGACAAAAAGCGGGCGGCGATCGCCGCCGGCAAGGATGTGATCAACCTCGGCACGGGCGACCCGGACCGGCCGACGCCGCAGTTTGTGATCGATGAGATGGACCGCGCGATGCGCGTGCCGGTCAACCACCAGTACCCCGACTGCTACGGGACCAACCGGTTTCTGCAGGCCGCTGCCACATTCATGCGTCAGCGGTTCGGCGTGACGGTGGACGCCAAGCGGCACATCGTGGCGCTGATCGGCGGCAAGGACGGGATCAGCCATTTGCCGCTGGGCGTGCTGAACCCCGGCGACGGGGCGATCCTCTTCCCGCCGGCGTACCCCGTGTACGCCTCGGGCGCGATCATGTCGGGGGCGACGGCGCACCGCATCGCGACCCGCGCCGAGGACAACTGGCTGCCGCGGCTGGATCGGATTTCGGCGGACGTGATGCGGGCCAGCAAGCTGATGTGGCTGAACTTCCCGAACAACCCGACCGGGGCGTGCGCGCCGGTAACGCTCTTCGAACAGGCGATCAAGCTCGGGCGTGAGCACGACTTCATCGTCGCCTCGGACCTGGCGTACAGCGAGGTCTACTTCGATCACGGCAACGACCACAGCATCGTGCCGAGCCTGTGGCAGGCGCCGTCGGCGGACATCGAGACGACGGCCGCGATCGAGTTCAACTCGCTGAGCAAGACGTTCAACATGACGGGCTGGCGTATCGGCTTTGCCGTCGGGCACGAGGCGGTGATCGGGGCGCTCAAGCAGGTGAAGGACAATTTCGACTCCGGGCCGTTCAACGCGGTGCAGGACGCCGCGGCGGTGGCGCTGGAGCGGTTCGATGACCCGGCGATCGCGGACATGCGGGCCGAGTACGGCAAGCGGCGCGACCTGGTGGTCGCGGGGCTGCGTGCGATCGGGTGCGAGGTGACGCCGCCGCAGGCGGGGATCTTCGTGTGGGCGCGGTGCCCGATGGACCGCAAGACGGGCAAGCCGATGCACTCCTGGCCTTTCGTGCTGCGGCTGATCGAGGAGGTCGGGGTCGTCACGGTGCCCGGCGAGGGCTTCGCCGACACGGCGATCGACTGGGTGCGTGTGTCGCTGACGCGTGAGACGCACCGGATCGCCGAGGCGATGGAGCGGCTGAAGAAGATGGCGTGGTGAGTGGAGAGGCATACGGCACTGGGCACTGGGCACTGGGCATCAGAATATACACATAAATGTGGATATCAGGGCGTGAGACATTGCCGGGGTGCCGCATTCCATGCGTCACACCAGCAGCGTTGCGGGCTTCTCGAGCATTTCTTTGACGGTGTTGAGGTACTGGGCGGCCATGGCGCCGTCGACCAGGCGGTGGTCGCTGGACATCGTCAAGCTCATCTTGTGGCCGATGACGAGTGACTTGCGGCCGTCGGGGCCGGTCTCGACCACGGCCTGCTCGATGGCGGCGCCAACCGCAAGAATGGCGGCGTTGGGCGGGTTGATGATGGCCGTGAAGTGATCAACGCCGAACATGCCGAGGTTGCTGATGGTGAAGGTGCTGTCGGCCATCTCCTCGACGGTGAGGCCCTTGGTGCGGGCCTTCTCGGCGAGGGTGCGGGTCTCGCCGCTGATGAGGCGGAGGCCCTTCTGGTCGGCGTTGCGGATGGTGGCGACGACGAGGCCGCCGCCGCGCTCGATGGGGAGCGAGATCGCCACGCCAACGTTGACCTGATCGAGGAGCTCGATGGTCTCGGCGCCCTTGGCGGGGTTCCAGCGGCAGTTGATGAACGGGTGCGCGTGCATGGAGAGGGCGCAGGCGCGGATGATGAAGTCGTTGACCGAGAGCTTGACGCCCTGGGTGCCGAGCTGGTCGTTGAGCTGCTTGCGCAGCTCGAGCAGGGCGTCCATGCGAGCCGAGACGGTGACCTGGTAGTGCGGGATGGTGGTCTTGCTCTCGACCAGGCGCGCGGCGATGGTGCGGCGCATGTTCGTGAGCGGGATGCTGCGGGCCTCGAGCGCCGAGAGGGACGGCATCATCAGGGCGGCCAGCGGCGGGACGCTGGTGGCCGCCGCGGCGGCGGTCTTGGCGCCGGTGGCGGGGAGCGGCTTGGGCTTGAAGATGGGGGCGGCACCGGGGGCGGGAGCTTCGGGCGCGGTCGGCGCGGCGGCGGTCTCTGCCGGAGTGCCGGCGATGGCGGCTTCGACATCCTTGCGGACGATGCGGCCGGCGGGGCCAGTGCCGGTGATGCCGGAGAGATCGACGTTGGTCTCGGCGGCGATCTTGCGGGCGAGGGGGGAGACGAAGAGGCGCTCGGAGCCGGCACCGTTGGTGCTGGACCCGGCGGGCGGGGCCATGACGGCGGTGGAGGAGGAATTGGATGCCGTGCTCTGTCCACCTGCGGCGGCCTTTGACTCAACCTCCGCCTTGGCGGCCGGAGCAGCGGATGTCGCCGCGACGGCACCGCCTTCGAACACAAGAATGGTGGTGCCAACTGGGACGGCCTTGCCCTCGCCGACGCTCAACTCGCCGACGGTGCCGTCCTCGAAGGTCTGCAGCTCCATCGTCGCCTTGTCGGTCTCGATGTCCGCGATGACATCGCCGGACTTGACCTTCTGGCCGGGCTTGATGTGCCACTTGACGATCGTTCCGACTTCCATCGTGTCCGAAAGCCGCGGCATGGTCAGGTTCGAGGGCATGGGATTCTCTTCAGTTCCTTTTTCAACACGGAGTCGCACGGAGCTTCACGGAGTTGAGGCAACGAGACGCTGGCTTGTGCTTACTCCGTGTGACTTTGCGTCACTCCATGTTGCAGTGTCTTACAGCTTGTGCAACGAGGCTTTGACGGCGCGGATGATCTTGCCCTTGTGCGGCAGAAACTCGGCTTCGAGGTTCTTTGCGTAGGGGGCGGGGACATCGTCGGAGTTCACGCGGACGGGCTGGTGGTCGAGGTAGTCGAAGGCGTTCTCGCAGACCTGGGTCACCACTTCGCTGGCGACCGAGGCGAAGGGCCAGCACTGATCGACGACGACGATGCGGCCGGTGGTCTTGAGGGAGCGGATCACCGAGTCGATGTCGAGGGGGCGGATAGTGCGCATGTCCAGGACGTGTGTCGAGATGCCTTCCTTCTCGAGTTCCTGGGCCGCGTCGAGGCAGAAGTTCACCGGGCGACCGAAGGAGACCACGGTGCAGTCGGCGGGCTGGTCCCATTGGCCGCGGCGGAGTTCGGCCTGGCCGAAGGGGATGGTGTACTCCTCTTCGGGGACTTCGCCCTTGTCGCTGAGCATGCGCTCGGACTCGAGGAAGAAGACGGGGTCGTCGTCGCGGATGGCGGTCTTGAGGAGGCCCTTGGCGTCGTAGGGACAAGAGGGGATGGCGATCTTCAGACCGGGGACGTTGGAGTAGAGGCCCTCGACACACCAGGAATGCGTGGAGCCGAGCTGGCCGCCGGCGCCGTCGTTGCCGCGGAAGACGACGGGGCAGCCCCACTGGCCACCGGACATGTAGAGCATCTTGGGGACGTTGTTGAGGATCTGGTCCGCGGCGACGAGGGAGAAGGACCAGGACATGAACTCGATGATGGGGCGCAGGCCGTACATGGCGGCGCCGACGGCGAGGCCGGCGAAGCCGTTCTCGGAGATCGGCGCGTCGATGATGCGCTGGGGGCCGAACTCGTCGAGCATGCCCTGCGAGATCTTGTACGCGCCGTTGTAGTAGGCGACTTCCTCGCCCATGAGGAAGATGCGGTCATCACGGCGCATCTCTTCGGACATGGCCTCGCGGAGGGCCTCACGGAACTGGATTTGGCGGGTGGACATGGAGGCTGGATCCCGGTTCACTGATTGGTCGGGTGGGGAAACGGGATGGTAGGAATGCGGGGGCGTGAGGTCCGCTTTCATCGGGGGAATCGGTGGCGCGGCCGGGAAGGCGGGGTTCGGGGGCGGGCGAGGCCGCAGCGGGGTGGCTGGAGGCTTCCGGGGCGGCGTCACGGCCGGGTGTGGTGCCTGTGGCTGGGGTGACGGGTGCGGACGGGTTGGGAGTGGCGACCTCGGCTGACCGGCCGGGGGTGGGCTGGCTGGAGGATCGCGTGGCGGGCGGCTCCGAACGCGGCGTGGGGGTGCGAGGCTGCTGCGGTTCCTTGGGTGGGGCGGGGATGGTGAGGCGGGTGAGGGCGATCGCGGCCTTGAGGCGCCAGTTGCCATCAGGCATGGTGTCGATGACCTTGGCGAGGTAGCGGGCACCTTGGAGCTTGAACTCGAGAAGCTGATCGAGCTTGTCGGGAACGGGGGTGATGGGAGTCGGGTTGGCGTTGGTGGTATTCATGGCGGAGATGATGCGCGGGGACTCGGGGAACTCAAGGGTTTGTGCGCGGAGAGGACCTCAGATTGCGCAACGGTGCGTCCTTTTGCCGGTTCGGCGCGGCGGGTTTTTGGAGTTGTTACACGGCGTTCGGGTGTGGCGGCTCGGCGATGGGGTGGCAACGTGTCACGCGCGGGTAACCGCGGGTTGTGGAGTGGCACCGAGAGGGGCCGAGCGGGTCTAATCTGACGATGCGTCTGGAAGCCACACCACGGAGAAGGTCTATGAAGAAAGTTGCCGCCCGGTCGTGCCTGTTGATCGCTGTGCTTGCCGGTTCGTGCCTGGCACTGGCGCCTGCGGCTTTGGCTCAGGAGGTCGGCGCAAAGGGCGGACAACCGGCCGCGGGGAAGACGGCGGAACAGTTGCCGATCCAGCGGATCACACTGTACCGGTCGGGGGTGGGGTACTTCCAGCGCGGGGCATCGGTGGGTGGAGATCAAAGGGTGCCGCTGAAGTTTGATGTGGCGCAGATCAATGATGTGCTCAAGAGCATCCAAGTGCTGGACAAGAGCGGCGCGCCGGTGAGCGTGAGCTACGCGAGCAAGGACCCGCTGTCGCGGCGGCTGGCGAGCTTCGGCGTGCCGATCGCGGACAACCCGAGCTTGCCGGCACTCTTGGAGCGGCTGCGCGGTTCGGCGGTTGACCTCGCCACCACGGATGGGAAGGTGAGCGGGACGGTGCTGAGTGTCGAGGTGCGGAAGGTGGCTTCGGGCGCTGGCGACAAGGCTGTTGTGGTCGACACGCCGTTTGTCAATTTGGTAACTTCGGCGGGCATCAAGTCCGTGGCCATTCCCGGCGTGATGTCCATGACGCTGAGCGATGCGCAGCTGCAGAGCGAGATCAACCGCGCGCTGTCGGCGATTGCTGACTCTCGCGCCGAGCGGGTAAAAACCGTGGACATCGCGCTGGCCGGGCAGGCGGCGCGGGATGTGATCGTCGCGTACGTGCATGAGACGCCGGTGTGGAAGACGAGCTACCGGCTGGTGCTGCCGGAGTCGTTTGACGCCAAGCCGGAGGCCAAGGAGGCCAAGCCGCAGGGGGTGATGCAGGGGTGGGCGATCGTCGAGAACACCACCGACAACGACTGGAGCAACGTGCGGCTGAGCCTGGTCAGCGGCCGCCCCGTGAGCTTCAAGATGGACCTGTACGAGCCCATGTATGTGTGGCGTCCGGACGTCGCCGTCCCCACCGTCGCCGGCGTGATGCCCAAGGAATACGCGGGAAGTACGGCCGCGGCCAAGCCGGTGCAGGAAATGGAGCGGCGGGTGAGCCGCGGATTGTCATCAGCAGCGACGCCGGCGCCGGCGGCGATGCCGGCAGCGCCGGGACGGCCCGGAGGTGGAGGGGGCGGTGACGTGCTCCGCGACTTGTCGGAGAGCAAGATGAAGGATGCGTCCGCGGCGTACTCGATTTCCGGCGCGGACATGGCGGACTATGCCCCCAAGAGCGTGGCCAAGGGGGGTGAGGTGGGGGAACAGTTCCAGTTCGAGGTCGGGGCGCCGATCACGATCGAGCGGCAGCGCTCGGCGATGATCCCGATCATCAACGCCAACGTGGAGGCACGGCGTGTCAGCATCTACAACATGAACGATCGCGCCGACCACCCGATGCGCGGCGTAGAAGTGAGCAATACGACCGGCGGCCAGCTGTTGCCCGGGCCGCTGGCGGTTTTCGACGGGGCGAGCTACGCGGGTGACGCCCAGATCGGGCAGGTGTCGGCGGGGGACAAGCGGCTGCTGGCGTACGCGCTGGACCTGGATGTCGCCGTGACCACCACGCCCAAGTTTGAGTCGAATATCAGCAAGATCAGGATCGTCGACGGCATGCTTGAGCAGACGATTGTCTCTCGCAACGAGATGAAGTACGCTTTCGACAACAAGGATCTGAAGCGGTCGCGGAACATCGTGCTGGAGCAGGAGAAGATGCCCGGGTGGGAGTTGAAGACCCCCGCGAAGGCCGACGAGACGACGCAGACGCTCTACCGCTTTGACCTTGGGCTGGAGGCTGGCAAGCTCGGCGAGTTCACGGTCGTGCAGGAGCGGACGGAGTTGCAGCGGCTGGGCGTGATGAACTACGACGTCGCAACGATCCTGCTCTTCCAGCAGCAGGGGAAGCTGTCCGAAGCGGTGGCGCAGGCGATCCGCGAAGCGGCCAAGCGGCAGGCGACCATCGCCGATCTCGAGCGGCAGGTGACGGAACTGGACCGGCAACTGACGACCGTGAAGGCGGACCAGGAGCAGGTCACCACCATGATGAACCGCCTGGATCGCAACAACGAGAACTACGCCACGCTGAACCAGCGACTGAAGGACCGGCTGGCCAAGGTCGAGAAGCTGGAACAGCAGCGGACGACCGCGGGAGAGCAACTCGAGGCGGCCCGTCGGAGCCTGAACGACTTCATCAGCAAGCTGAATGTGGAGTGAGGCGAACAGGTTCTTGACAGGCTACAGTCGCCGCGATGATTCTGGCCGCCGTGGACATTGCGTCGTACCTGCCGGTGCTGATCTTGATCGCGATGGCGGTGATGTTCGCCATCGGCAACCTGGCGGCGTCGGTGCTGCTGGGGCCGTCGCGGACGGGCAAGGTGAAGGAAGCGACGTACGAGTCGGGGATGAACCCGATCGGGACGGCGCGCAAGCGGTTCAACGTCCGCTTCTACCTCATCGCCGTGGTCTTTCTGGTCTTCGATATCGAGATCATCTTCCTGTACCCCTGGGCCGTGACGTTCCCGAGCCTGAGCCACGAGTTCTCCGACGGCGTGGTGTGGCTGGGGCGGATCATGTTCTTCCTGTTCACGTCCGTGGTGGCGTACGTCTACGGCTACCGCAAGGGCGTTTTCCGCTTCGATTGAGAGGCCCGCACCCCCCGTGTTTGTGAGTGGAGGCGGGCGGATGGTCCGAGAATCCCGGCCCACGCGCGAATTGTGCCTCAGGCGTGTGGAAGATGGGCCGCGGCTCAACTCCCCGGAATAAGTGCAAAGAAAACCCGGTCGATGCCACTGGTCGTCGGCCAGGGGCATTTGTCTCGCCGGGGGGCCGACCGGGACCGATATCGCGATGAAATCGCAGGATTCAAAGCCAATGAACCCCGACCAGCGCGACACCGTGCTGGCCAAACTGCGCCACCTGTGCGAGAGCGAGAACGTCACGCCGGTCTTCCAGCCGATCGTGTCGCTGCAGTCGGCGGAGATCGTGGCGTTCGAGGCGCTGGCCCGGCCCGGCAAGGACTCCGGCTTCGCCAACCCGAGCGAGTTGTTCGAGACGGCCGAGCAGCTCGGCATGCTGTGGGATGTCGAGGCCGTGACGCGGCGCAAGGCGCTGGAGGCCGCGGCGGACTTCCCCGAGGGAACGGTGCTCTTTTTCAACAGCACGCCGGCGGTATTGGCGGACGAACGGTTCATCCCTGACCTTGAGCGTGCGGTGCGCGAGATCGGGATCACGCGGGCTCGCCTGGTGCTGGAGATCACCGAGCGATCGGACGATGCGTTGGGGCGTCCGCTCATCGAGCAGACGATGAAGCTCAAGGCGATGGGCTACACGCTGGTGCTGCGGCCGCAGTGGCTGAAGCTCGACCGCGAGTTGATCGAGGGGATCGATCGCGACCGGTACAAGATCAACCTCATCAAGTTCTTCATCCACTTCGCGCGCCTGAGCGGCGTGAAGGTGATCGCCGAGGGGATCGAGACGCAGGAAGAACTGGGGACGCTCATCTCGCTGGGCGTGGACCACGGGCAGGGCTTCTACCTCGGCAAGCCGCAGGCGCAGTACCAGTTGCTCTCGGCCGAGACGGCGAGCCTGCTGCGCTCGCGCTGGATCGACAGCGTGGTGACCCCGGGCGGCGTGGAGCGGGCCGCGACGCTGGGGAGCCTCGTGCAGCCGGCGAAGGTTGTGCAGGCGGGGACGCTGCTGCTGGAACTGGCCAACGACCTGCTGTGCGAGGAGCGGTGTTCGGGCGTGGTGGTCGTCGATGGTCGGCGATTCGTCGGCTGGGCGGCGCGGGAGTCGATCCTGCGTCTGGCCGCATCGAGCGCTCCGGAACAGAACGTGGGCTTTGCAGTATTACCCGGGCTGGCGACTTTGCCGCCGACGGCGAGCATTGGCGAGGGATTGGATCTGGCGGCCGTCCGCGAGGATGCGGAGTTCATGGCGCCGATCGTGATCTCGGAGAACGAGAAAATCCTGGGCGTTGTGCCGATGCGGTCGTTGATCGCGGCGGCGTCGAGCCAGGCCCGCAGCGGCTGGGGACGCGCCCGCGGGATGGATTGCGACTTGCCCGGGCGCGTGCCGGCGGAGATCCGCGCACGTGACCTGATCCGCGATGCCAAGGGACACCCGGCGAGCGCGGCCGCCAACACCGACGGCGCGATCATCGACCTGCGCGGCTTCGCCGACTACAACGGCGCTCTGGGGTATGAGCTTGGCGACAGGCTGATCCAGGACTTGACCGAGTTGCTGCTGACGTATGTGCAGCGCCCGCCGCCGTACGGATTTCTGGCTTCGCTCGGGGGCGATCGGTTCTTCGCCACCGGCAAGTCGGGCGAGTTGGAGGGGGCGCTGAAGTCGTTGATGCGCTCGTACGAGGCGCGTCCGCCGGCGGACGAGAACGCCGTGCCGGGCGGCGCTGTAACGCTGCCGGGTCTGCGCGTGCTGCTGATGCCGCGCGTCTTCACTAGGATTGCTGCGCCGCAGGATGTCTTCCGGATCGAGAAGCAGCTTCGCCAGCGCGGGCGCGACGGCGGGGCTGAACCGAAGCCCGGTGAATCGCTCTTTCTGATCGATCAGCGTTTAGATGCAGCCGCGGGAGCGCAGCGGCTGGCGGGCTGAACGATCGGCTAGGCTTGGGAAGTGCCCGACGCCGCGATACCCGAACCTACGCCCCATACTCCTCCAACGGCCCCGTCTGCCGAGGTGGCTGCCCGCGCGCCAATGGCCGATCGCGTCGTCGGGGCGTTCATCGCGGTGGTCTGCCTGGCGGTGTTGCTGGTTGCCGCGGGGCTGCGCCCTGCCGCGGCCGGGCACGGGACCCACGAGCAGCTCGGCCTGATGCGGTGTGGCTTCGTGATCGCGACCGGCAAGCCCTGCCCGACATGTGGGATGACCACCGCGTTCGCACACGCGGCCAATGGGGATCTGTTGAGCTCACTGCGGACCCAGCCGTTTGGGGCGCTGCTGGCGGTATTGACGGCGTGCGGGTTCTGGGTGGGTGGATATGTTGCGATCACTGGAAGCCGCGTGGGAGGGCACGTCGCTAGACTCCTCTCCCCGCGGGTATTCTGGGTAATGGCGGGGCTGGCACTGCTCGCGTGGGGGTACAAGGTGCTGACGTGGACCGGGGCGTAGGCCGCGGCGGCGTCGGCGGAACAAGGACCACAGCGTGATGAGGCTCGAGCGACTGGGTGTGGTGTTGGCGGTGGCGGCGTGCGCCATCGCTCTGGGCGGCTGCCAGATCGCGGAGATCGCCGGCGCGATGCTCTCGAGCGCCGAGCGCGAGGGGAACAAGGAAGTCAAGGGCCAGTACGGCGGGCTCGCCGGCAAGAGCTACGCGGTGATTGTCGCGGCCGACCGCTCGATCCAGGCAGATTTCCCGGAACTGATCCCGCGGCTTTCGGAGCAGATTTCGATGCGGCTGGCGGGAAATGTCGGGGCCAGCGCCTTCGTGCCGCCGGCGGCGGTGCTGGAGTATCAGTACAGCCACCCCCGCTGGGTGACGATGACGCGCGGCCAGCTCGCCGAGGCCTTGGGCGTCGAGCGGCTTGTTTATGTGGACATGGCCGCGTACCGCCTGAACGACCCCGGCAACCAGTACCTGTGGAACGGCGGGGCGGCGGGGACGGTGAGCGTCTGCGAAGTCGAGAGCGCTTTCCCGGACGAGCCGGCCTTCCAGTCGCAGGTAAAGGTGGCATTCCCCGACAAGAAGGCGATGGGGCCGACGGACATCTCGCGGATCGCGGTGCATTCGGAATTGTCCAAGCGGTTCGCCGAACGGACGGCGTGGCTGTTCTACAAGCACGAGGAACCGAATAAGATCACGTACTAGGCGGCGTGGGATGCGGCACAACCGCGGGGCAAGTGGAGCGAGCATGACAGTCGGCAGAATGATCCGTGCGGCGATGGTCGGGGCGTGCGTGGCGGCGGCAACCCTCTCGGCCGGGTGCAACATTGTCGGCCCGATCATTTACTTCGCCCACGGCGAGTCGGACATCCCCGCGGTGTACAAGCTGCCGCCGGACAAGGCGGCGGTGATCTTTGTGGACGACCGCGAGAGCAAGGTGACGTCGCGCCAGACGCGGGCGCTGATCGGCGAGACGGCCGAGCGCGAGATGCTGACCAACGGCGCGAGCAAGGACATGATCCAGTGCCGCAACGCCCTGCAGGCGGCCATGCGCGAGAGGTACGGCAAGCCGCTGACGATCGTGGAGATCGGCAAGGCCGTGAAAGCGCAGATCGTGATCTACGCGACGATCGACACGTTCACGCTGTCGGGGGATAACTCGACGTACTCGCCGCTGGCGAACCTGCGCATCAAGGTGATCGACGTCGAGACCGAGAAACGCATCTTCCCCGGGCCGGACGACCCGGTCGAGTGGTACCCGCTCAAGGTGGACATCGGCGGACAGGCGGCCGAGACGCCCAGCAGCGTATCGGACATGATGCAGGCCGAGCAGAGCCTTGCGAAGCGCGCCGGCACCGCATTGGGCCGCCTGTTCTACGCCCACCAGCCGCCGATGGACCCGCGCCGACTCAACGACGCCGGCAAGTAGCCGCCGCCCCACCAGCCAAGGCCATGCACCCGCGCACACGAGTCGTACACCTGCTGGATCCCGCCATCTGCGGCGCCGAGGGCGTGCTCGCGTGCGGATCATGCCTGACGATGTCCTCCGTCGAGCAGCACGTCTGGTTGATCGGCGGAACCGAGGACGCCAAGTTAACCCACAGCCTTGGGGTACCCGCGGCCGACCGCGTGGCGATGGCCGCGGGCCTGACCGAGACGGCGGCGTGGAATCTGCGGGCGCTGGCGCGGTCACGCCTGAATGAAGCCGATGTCGCCGACACGGTGATCCAGTGCTGGTCCTTGGCGGGGCTGGGACTGGCGCGGCTGGCGTTCGGTGACCGGCACCGGCGGACCGCGCTGTTCGTCCACGGACCCGACGCGGGTTGGCGCACGGCGCTCGGCCGCCGGCGCCGGCGCTTCGCGATGAAAGGGGCGACGGCCCTGGCGATGACCGAGGAACTCGCCATCGCGTGGCGGGCTGCCGACGTCAAAATCACCGGCACGGTGGACATCCCCCCACTCTCGACGCCGTGGCTCGCGGGCGACCGCGAGGCGGTACGGGCGGAACTGCGAGTCCGGCCTGATGAAATCGCTGTGCTCATGCTCGCGGATCCACCCGGCGCCGGCGATGCACGCGACGCGGTGGCGCTGCTGGGGATGATGCGGTTCGCTGGTCCGCGGCTGGTCGGCCTCTTTGACCGGCGTGCGACCGGCTTCGCGCGGGCGGCACGGTTCAACCAGCGGTTCGGGCGGCACTGGGACATGATCGCCTTCCGGGGCTCGCCGCTGCACGCGATGGCCGCGGCGGACGTAGTGCTGTGGGACAGCCACCAGACGCGGTCGCGTCAGAGGACAGGCATGGTCGCGGGCGGGGCGATCCTGGCGCAAGCGGCCTGCACGGCGGGGATTCCGGTCGTCGCGGCTCGCGACCCGCTCACCGAGCGTGTGCTGGGCGCGAGTGCCAACGCGAGTCTGGCCGACGACAACCTCATGCCTGCGCTGGGCAAGCGCCTGATGCCGCTGCTGGAATCGGGGGCCGCGCGGGCGGAGCTTGGCGAGGCCTTGGCGGCGGCCACGACGACGAGCGTGGCCTCCAGCCGGTTCCATCAGCAGATGCTCGGTGCCTGGGGCATTGAAGCAGCCGTCCTTGGGGCCGCGGCGTGAGCGGCGGTTCCAACCAACCCACACGTGTGCTCTTTGTCTGCCTCGGGAATATCTGCCGCTCGCCCCTGGCGAAGTTCGTCGCGGTCGCGATGGCCGAGCGACGCGGCCTGTCGGGCCGGGTGGAGTTCGATTCCTGCGGCACCGGTGGGTGGCACGTCGGTGGCGGGGCCGACCCGCGGACGGTGGCGGTCGCGCGGCGCCACGGGCTGGAGACCACCCACACCGCCCGCCAGCTCAGCCACCAGGATTTCGGCCGGTTCCACTGGCTCATCGCCATGGACGCCGACAACGTCCAAACGCTCCTGAACCGCGGCGCACCGCCCGAGAAGGTGCGCCTGATGCGGTCGTTCGACGCTGCGGCCTCGGCGGAAGCCCCCGATCTGGACGTTCCTGACCCTTACACCGGCGGCCCGGAAGGGTTCGATGAGGTATATTCCATGCTCGTGACGGCGTGCGAGGGGATGCTCGATGAACTGCTCAGGTAATCGAAATCGTGGCGGGCTGACTCGGCCACAAGCCTTCACGCTCATCGAGCTGCTGGTGGTCATCGCGATCATCGCGCTGCTGGTGGGCATCCTGCTGCCGGCGCTCGCGTCGGCGCGCAACTCCGCCAAGGCCGTGGCCTGCTCGGCGCGGCTTCAGCAGCTCGGCATCGCGCTGACGGGGTACCTCAACGAATCACGCGACGCCCTGCCGCAGGTGCGGGTTGATCTCGGCGGGTTCGACGCGAACATCGGCGCGCTCTTCGGCGGCAAGAAAGGCACGCTCCAGGCGTACGGAATCGATCAGTACGGCGCCGAGCGCCGCCCGCTCAACCGCTACCTTGAGATCGGCAACCCGCCGCCGGATTCGATGGACGGCGTCTACGAGGTGGAGGCGTACCGCTCCCCGTGCGACCAGGGTGGCACAATCCCGGGTCTCGGATTCACGCCGTCGATGTACGACCTGTTGGGCTCGAGCTACACGCTCAACGACCACTCGCTGACGAGCGAGCAGGACGTGACGCTGATCCCGCAGCAGGGCGGCAAGATGCCGTACGTCATCGACACCACCAAGACCTGGGTGCTGGGGCCGCACACGATCTACAACTACCAGGAAGACGGCGATCGCGGCCACCGCTGGTACAACTCCAAGGACGTGCGGGCCAACCTGCTCTTCCTGGACATGCACGTGGGCGGGCTCTTCCGCGTGCCGCCGGGGGTGGTGAACCGGACGGAGAATTACACGTTTTTGCCGCGATGAAGAGTCGCGAAATGGCAAGAGCCAGCAACAGTACTACTTGTACACAAGCTTCAGTTCTTGCCAATTGTGCTCAACAATACTCGACAGATGTGACTTGACAGCATCTTCTCCGGAAGCGATCGTGGCGAGCAACCGCTCCACCGGGTCGAGGTAGTAGTCAACCGTCTTTTGATCACGTCCCCGCTCCCGAAACACGCGATCAAGAACCGCGAGCACTGCGTCGCACAGTTCTCTTGCCTTAGCATGCTTACCCAAATGCGCGTAGCAATGGGCCAAGTCCCGCTGCATTGGTAGTGTGGTGGAATTCCCTCTGCACCAATAGCCATTTGAGTCAAGCAGAGACGTCGTCCCCTTGACGCGGATGAGTTGCTTATGGAATAACGAGATCTGTGCAACGACTTGTGCCACCTGCACACCAAAGTCAGGCGAGTCGGGGCGAAGATCCGCACGCGGCATGGAAGAAGATTCAAAGGTTGTGAACTGCAGCGAATCCGCCGCACCAGGCACGTACAACGGGGTGAGGAGTGGAATGATTGACAACTATGCACTTGACGCACGCTGTGCGTAATGTATCATGTTTACATGAACGCTCCAAGGCCACGACGCAAGGGCAAGATTGGCGGGGACAAGTCGGCGATTGTCGCGCAGATCCCCGCTGCCTGCAACGACGAACGGTTGGCTGTTGAGTTCTTGGAAGAACAGCGCTGGGGTGATACACCATGTTGCCCGCGATGCGGTGATACCGACGTGCGCAAGATGGTCGATGCCAAGACCGGCGAACGAAGCCGACGTTTCCTGTGGCGTTGTAGCGGCTGCAAGCGGCAATACACGGTGCGGATCAATTCGGTGTATGAGGACAGCCGTATCCCGCTCCGGCACTGGGTGTTCGCGTTCTGGGCTGCCTGCGCGAGCAAGAAGGGCGTGAGTGCATTGCAGGTCAAGCGCCAAACCGGCCTCAACTACCGATCCGCGTTGTTCCTGATGAACCGCATCCGCTTCGCCATGTCGAATAGTCCCGACTCGCCGCGCCCGCTCATGTCCGGCGTGGTCGAAACGGATGAGGTCTACGTCGGCGGCGCTCCACGCGAGAGCGCCCACAAGCGAGCTCACTGGTCAACCAAAGCGCCGGTTGTGGCGATGGTCCAACGTGGCGGCGAGCTGCGTGCCTGGGCTGTTACCAAGGTCACGGGCGAGGGGCTACAACGTCTATTCCGCGAGAACGTGGCCAAGGGCACTGTTTGCGTCACCGACGGCAACAAGAAGTACGAATGCGCCATCCGGGGCCTCGGCACGCACAAGGTCATCAAACACCATCTGCGCGAGTACGTCGATCCCACCGATCGGGCAACGCACACCAACACCGTAGAGGGCTTTTTCAGCTTGTTCCGCAAGAAGCTCGACGGAACGCACCACTGGGTATCAAAGAAGCACCTGCACCGCTACGCGGACGAAGCCGCGTTCATCTACACCAATCGCGGCGTAGACGACGGGGAGCGGACCGTGCGGGCTATTCGCGGCGCGAGTGGCAAGCGATTGACCTACGCGGAGTGCGTGAAGGAGAGTGCCTAGCGTTTGCGCTTGGGAGGCTTTCGATGGACGATTTTCCCCGGGCGCGGATCGGTCACGTAGACACAACCTTCCAAGACCAGACCGTGTATCTCACAGGAAAACGGTTCGAGAGGTGCGTTTTTAGAAGTTGCACGCTTGTGTACAGCGGTGGGCCGTCCAAGTTCGTCGCGTGTGAGTTTCTGAATTGTTCGTGGCATGTTGATTTCGTGGTGGTTGACTCGGAGCAATGGGACGAGTTCATGGCAAACGCCGCCGGGATGATTACGCGGTCCCTGCCGAAGTTGCCAAGCCAATGAACACTACCGCTTCGGACTCTCCGGCGGCTTGGCCTTGAAGGATTCCCTGATGCGGTCCTCGAATGGGCCGTCGAGTTTGAGGCGCTTGGGTTTCGGGCCGCGCGTCGGCTCGGTGGCAAAGTCCATTGTCGGCAAGCTCTTGGCCTGTTTCTTATCCGCGCCTTGTTTCTTGCGGTCGTTCACAAAGCACTCCTGATTGAGAACCTCCAGAATGATAGAGGACGGCACCACCATCGCAATGCCGACATTGATCTTCTCGATCTTCGATGCCTTTGCTATCTCATCATCCCAGTGCCCATGAATCAGACCAAGTAAGAGCATGGCTCCGCGCAGCGGATACAGCACGCCCGCGTCCATCTCGCGCCGGGTTGTGAAACCGGTACGAAGCACGAACACTGGTGAGCCACTGAGTCCGCCCGTCGATCGAGACTCGATCAGATGAACGACCATCTCGCCCATCTTGGATCGAATCTTCTCTTGTGCAACGAGCGCCACGTGGCCAGCCCGAACGATCGGCAAGTTCTTTCGATTACCCTTGTGCTCAATGAACATTCCAGTGATGAATACCTCGTCTCCAGTGTCTGATTCGTGATCTTGCGCAAAGGCGCCAGCGGCGATCGCGCGATATTCAACCACGGTCGGGTCAGGTTCCCAAGCGGTAGCCGCTACGTCGATCGCCGCGTCTGACGGGTGGAATTGCCACTTATCAATGGGCACGCTCCTCTCTTCAGCGGTGCCGCTCCGCGTGTTTACACGAATCCACACCAGCCCATCGGCGCTCAATTTCTTGATGCCGTGAATCGCGTGAGCAGCAGTGGTGAGGTAGACAGCACTTTGTTCGGTGCCGTCGATCGGTACAGCCACAAAAAAGGCAGTCCCACCAAACCACGTGGTTTGGCTTCCCGCGCCTCTCCGCACGCCGAGGTATACGACGCACAGTTTGACCTCTTCGGGAAACGCCACGATTGGATCGTACTCGCCCCTAAGAACGATCCGCTGCTCACCAGCCAAGCCCGGCTCCCGACGCTCTTGCAGTCTGATTCCTTTGGGGGGCATTCATTGGTCTTCCCCTTGGCGTTGTGCGTCATCTGCACAGTCGCCGAATGATTTGATAGCAACCAGTTGAATAGGCCGATGGCTCGAAGTACACGCTTCGCAGCACGTCATCGACAACCGGCAGACAAACTCGTCTTTTTGCTGTTCCCCATCCTTCGAGTCGAGGGATGACAAATTTCTGAAGAACTTGATCGAGACGCATCTTCATGGCACCCAACATTACACATCCGCATTGTTTCGCGTACCAAGCACCGGCCCGTGCCATCGATCGAAGGCGAACCTACTTCTTCCTCTGCACCTTCCCGCTGAAGAACGCGTCGATCTTCGCCGCGGCCTCGTCGATCGACTTCGCGTCGAGCGGACCGGCGAGGTTGGTGCGGACGCCCTTGCCGCTGATCCAGCCCTCGACCATTTGAAGCAGCTCGGCGTCGGTGAGCTTGGGGAAGTCCGGGAGCTTGTTGGTCTGCGGGTCTTTGACGACCAGTCGCACGGAGTGGTCGAGTTCCTCGACGGCGAGACGGTTGACCGAGTCGATGAGCTTGCCGAGGACGACGGGGTCGTCGCTGTCGCGGGTCTTGGCCCAGGTGTTCCAGCGTTTCTTGAACGCGCCGACGGCCTTTTCGCGGCGCTGGCGGACATCCATCTCCTTGCCGTACATCACCGCGACCATCGCGCCGGGGATGAAGGCCTTTTCGCCGACAGACTCCGCAAGCTTGTCCATCCGCTGCACCTTGCCCGAGCGGACCTCGTTGGCCACATCCTTGAGTGAGTTGTCGAGCACCTTGAGCAGGCTGCCGATGATCGACCACTCGTGTCGCGTCTGCGGCATGTACTGGCTGACGCCCGGCGAGTTGATCGGCAGCACGAAATACCACTTGTCGTTGACCTGTCGCATCGTGAGGCCCAGCGGTGGCACCGGCTTGCCGTCATAGAGCACGGCCGCCTGGTCGTCGGCGATTTTTTCGGTAGAAAGCTTGGCGGCGTTCTCGGTGAGCCAACTGAAAGGATCGGCGAGGAGACGCGCGGCGAGGGCCTGGAACTCGCGCTCGGGGTTGACGGGCTTGGGCTGGCCTGGCTCCCCCGCGGTTCCTGCGGCACCATTGGCCGCGGGCTTGGCGGTGGCGCTGACGCCCGACGGCGACGCGGAGATGGTGATTGAACCACTAGACTTCGACGCGGACGCCGCGGCTGGCGCAGCGCCGTTCACCGAAGCCGGAGGCGTCGCCGAATTGCCACGGTTCTGGCGCTTGCGCATCTCCTCTTCGGCACGCTTGCGGATCTGCTCGGGGTCGAACCCACCGGAGCCTCCACCGCCGGGACCGCCCGCGGGCGGCAGGATGTTCATGATCGACGGCGCGGTGCCGTCGGCGAGTTCCTGGGCGTACTGCGCCCGCAGCTTGCGGACATCGTCGGGGAAACAGCGGTTGATCTCGAACGCCAGGGCCTGGATGCTGGCGAACATCTCGCTTAAGCGTTTGAGGACCGAACGCAGCTCCGGCTTGTCGGCGTGGATGAGCTGCGTGGGGATCTTCTCCGCGTCGCCGTTCTTCACCATCGCGATGGCCGTGCGCAGGGTGTCATCCGGTGTCGATTGGCTGTAGCCGAGCGCGGCGCCGGGTTTGAGAACGAAGAAGAGCCCGGCACCGAGAGCGATGACCGCCGCGGCGATCGAAGCGATCAGCCAGACTTTTTTGCCGCCGGATTGAGGCATGGGTCCCCCGAACTGCTCGGACTCAAATCAACCAACGCTCCATACCCATCAGCGTACGTACTGGGCAAAGCCGATCCCGGGTTTCTACCGGTTGGGGAATGATCGGCTGCGGGATCGATTCGGGGTGAGCCGGGCCGGAAACCTACCATCGGCCATGACCCTGCGGGTAAACGGCGAACAGCGGGAACTGGCCGAGGCGACCTCGGTCGCGGAGTTGATCGACGCCCTCGGCCTGGCCAAGCTGCCGTGCGCGGTGGAGGTCAACCGTAAGCTCGTCCCCAAGAAGGACCACACGGGTCGGGTGCTCCAGAATGGAGACACGGTCGAAGTCGTGACGCTGGTCGGTGGAGGATGAACGAGATGACGACGGGACATCCGACAATCGAGGCGAAGTCGGGCCAAGCCAAGGCCACCGCGGCGAGCGAACTGGTCATCGGCCAGCGCCGCTTCACCAGCCGCCTGATCGCCGGCACGGGCAAGTACAAAGACCTCGAGACGATGAGCCGCGCGCTGGATGCCAGCGGCGTGCAGGTCGTCACCGTCGCGGTGCGTCGTGAGCGGCTCTACAACGACAAGGGCCAGAGCCTGCTCGACGCGCTGGACCTGTCGCGCTACACGATCCTGCCCAACACCGCGGGATGCTTCAGCGCGGAAGATGCCGTGCGCGTCGCGCGGCTGGGCCGCGATCTGCTTGAACAACTCGGCAACCCCGGCGCGAGCTGGGTGAAGCTCGAAGTGCTCGGCGACCGCAAGACGTTGCTGCCGGACCCAATGGGGACCGTCGAAGCGACCAAAGAACTCGTCGCCGATGGCTTTCAGGTTCTGGCATACACCAGCGATGACCCAATCGCCGCCCTGCGCATCAAGGAAGCCGGCGCCACGAGCGTGATGCCCGCTGGCTCGCCGATCGGCTCCGGCCAAGGCGTGCTCAACTGCGCCAACATCCTCCTCTGCCTGGAACTGCTCAAGGACAAGGACCCGCACTATCCGGTCATCGTCGATGCCGGTGTCGGCGCGGCGAGCGATGTCGCGGTGGCGATGGAGATCGGGGCTGATGGCGTGCTGCTCAACACCGCCATCGCCCACGCCCAGGACCCGGTGCTGATGGCCAGCGCCATGCGCCACGGATGCATCGCCGGGCGCGAGAGCTATCTCTCCGGCCGCATCCCCAGGAAGCTCTACGCCAGCGCGAGTTCGCCTTGGGAGGGTGTAATCTCGTATATTCCCGGTGAGTGACACCGCCGGAGCGGGCCCTACCGGCAGCGACCGACTGGAGATTCGCCGTGCCTCACACCAAAAAGCACCATCGCGGACACGGGGAGACCGAGCCGCGGTACAACCGCCCGCGCTCGAACCTGATGAGCTTCCTGTACGCCGGCGCGGCTGGGATTGTGCTGGTGCTCTTGGCGGTGTGGCTGATCAACAAGCTGTTTTATTGAGTCGAGGATTCCCGCATCGACTTCGCCGCCACCCCCGTTTTGGGCGTGTGCGGCGGGCGATCTTGTGGTAAACTGGCAGAATCTGAAGACCCCGTTCGGGGCTCGTTGCGAAGGAGATTCCATGGACCGCCGCCTGATCGCCACGCTCGTCCTGTCGTCGCTCGCGCTCACGTCGGTGTGCCTGGGACGCGTCGCGCTCCACGACGATACTGCGGCCTCGACCTCCCCCGTGCGCAAGACATGGACGGCGGTCGTGAACGGCGTCGATGTGCCGGCGCCGGACATGGCGATGGGGGATGACGCCACACTCGCCCGCATCATCGATGAGGGCGTCAACCGCAACAAGGTGATGGAGCACCTCCGCTACATCACGCAGGAGATCGGCCCGCGACTCACCGGTTCGGAGCGTGCTTTGCGCGCCAACGAGTGGCTGCGCGACCAGTACGTCCTGTTCGGACTCAGCAACCCGCACCTGGAGCCGTGGGGCGAGATCAGCCTCGGCTTCACCCGCATGCCCAGCACCGGACGGATCGTCACCACCGAGCGCTCGCGCGAGCGCCTCTCACCCAGCCAACGTGCCGCGGCGACGGCCAATCGGCCCGCCTCCGGTGGCGCGGCAACCCCGGCCGGCGCAGCACCGGCGGCCGACGCCCCCGCATCGCCCGCCGCCCCGGCAGCACCCGCCGAGACTTGGCGCACCGCTCGCGAACTGCAATTCACGACGCTGGCCTGGACCCGCGGCACCGACGGCCCTGTGCGCGGTCCCGTTTACCGCATGCCGCTGGATGAAGAGGACTGGAACGACCTCAAGGACAAGCTCAAGGGGGCGTGGATCCTCGTCCCGGCTTCCAATGGCGGCGGCGTGGTCGACCCGCGTGCAGGCGTATCGGCGCAGTACGAGTCGCGGACCGCGGCACGCAAGAAGCTCGCGGACGGCGCAAAGTTCGAGGAACTGAAGCTGGCCGAGCGTGTCGCGTGCTCACCCGTCGCCGGCTACATCAGCTCGAGCAAGGACGAGCGGGTCTGGACCGGCGGCGCCCGCGGCTGGCGCACGATGACGATGGAGACGCTTCCTCCCGAAGTCCATGTCACGGTGCGGATGAGCGACTACGACTACATCAACTCGCGGATCTTCGATGGCGACCCCGTCTTCGCCGAGTTCGACCTCAAGCACAACTTCAAGCCGGGGCCCGTGCCGGTCTTCAACACCATCGCCGAGATCCCCGGCACCGAGAAGCCCGAAGAGATCGTCATCATCTCCGCCCACGCCGATTCATGGGACGGCCCAGGCTCTCAGGGCGCCACCGACAACGGCACCGGCACGGTCGTGACCCTCGAGGCCGCCCGCATCCTCATGGCCGCCAAGGCCAAACCCAAGCGCACCATCCGCTTCGTCCATTGGACGGGCGAAGAGCAGGGCCTGCTCGGCTCGGGCGGCTACGTCAAGGCCCACGAGGCCGAGATGGAGAAGATCTCTGCCGTGTTCGTCGATGATGGCGGCACCAACTACGAGGGCGGTCTCTCGTGCATCGAGTCGATGCGCGACATGCTTGCCGCGGCGACCGCGCCCGTCAACGGCCTGTTCTTCGACTCGGTGGACGGCAAGCCGCTGAACGTGAACATCCGCGTCCGCGAGCGTTTTACGCAGTCGGGCGGCAGCGATCACATGTCCTTTGTCGATGCCAAAGTCCCCGGCTTCTTCTGGGACGAGAGCGGCCGCGCCGACTACGGTTACGGCTGGCACACCCAGAACGACAAGATGGAGCTTGGCGTCTCCGAGTACCTCAAGCAATCGTCTACGTGCGCCGCCATCACCGCCTACCGCCTGGCCTGTGCCGACACGATGCTGACCCGTCCCACCGCTGATCAGTGGCCGCAGCGCCGCCAGCGGCCCACAGCCGGCGGCACCAATCGTGGCGCGGCATCGCCGGCTTCACCCGAGAACCCCGCTTCTCCCACCACTCCCGCAACCCCTGCCGACCCGGAGAAAAAGCCCGCGCCCGCACCAGCACCCAATTGACGTCATCCTGCCGGTCAAGGGCCCGAACCGGATTCGCCCGCGCTAAACTCCGACATGGAGCCGCAGGACCAGTCCCCCACCCCCAAGCCGGAGAAGTTTCCGGACATGGGGCGCAACCAGCCGCGCATCGTCACCGGTGCGGGCGGCAAGTTCGTCTGCGGCTACATCGAGTGGGGGATGCTCATCAAGTTCGCGTACGAGTCGGGCTGGCGCCCGCTCGGCACGATCGAGCCGGACAACTGGGAAGAGAAGCGCAACGCCGACGGCACACCGGCGCGCTGGTTCAAGAACAATTACTTCTCTCGCTTCGGTCAGAAGATCACGGACGAGGACGCGCTGTCGATCGCGGTCGCACTCGAAAACTCACTCCCCGACGTGCCGGACCACGACGCCGTTTCCCACAAGGTCGCGGCGGAGATCGAGGGAGCGGGGCTTGGCCGCATGCGGATGCTCCGCCCGGGCGTGCGGATGAATAGCTTCGAGTTCTTCAGCGGCGAGAGCAAAGGCAAGCTCAAGCAGTTCGTAAAATTCTGCCGCGCGGGTGGGTTCCGGATCGACTGAACCCACAAGAATTTCCCAAACAAACTACGGATTTACCTGCCGCGAGTATGGCATTTTGTGGAAAGGCTGTCGCTTTTCCGTTGCCCATTTCGGTGCTTGGGGTTACTTTGACTTTCGTTCTTTCCCCGTGGCACGCGCCGTGGCCGCGTGTCGCCCTGCCCGCCGGAGACCCGGAGGACGAGACGGGGAAGGGAGAGTGGATTCGGGGCCACGGCCCCTTGCTTCGCGGCGATATGACCGATCGCCGCGAAGTTTGTTTTTGAGCAGAACGTCATACGACACGACTGAGCAAAAAGAACAACGCCCGGCAGAACCGGGCGTTGTGGATCGAATGAATTGTCAACTCAACCCGTGATCGCCGTGACCTTCACCTTGGTGTAGGTCTGGCGGTGGCCGGTCTTGCGACGGTAGCCCTTGCGGCGGCGGAACTTGTGGATGTGGATCTTCTCGCCCTTGACCAGCGACTCGAGGACCTCGACCGAGACCGAGGCGCCCGCCACGAAGGGGGTGCCGATCTTGGCGACAGCCTTGCCGTCACCGACGCAGAGGACGTTGGGGAACTTGACGGTGCTGCCGACCTTGGCCTCGCCTTCGTTGAGAAGATCAACGAGGATGACCTGGTCCTTGACGACCTTGCGCTGGCCGCCGCCTTCTTCGATAATGGCGTACATCACGAAACTCCTGGCCGCGCTCATCGGGGGGACCTACCGGTCCGGCTTGGGCTCAAGGGCCATGGCCCGGGTCGCTGCGGGGTTGGGATATTAGCCTTGCAGGGCTGCCGGGGCTATCCGCAATCGGGGCGTTGGTGGTTGGTTCTTGGTCGTCGCAGGAGAGTGTAACGGCCAAGAGCCAATCATCAGCGACCCCACGAAGAGGGTCAAAATCACTTCCGGCGGCGTCGGAACCCGGCCAACCCGAGGGCGACCAGCGTCGCCGCGCCGGGGCTGGGGATGATCTGGAAAGCGCGGTCGTAGTCGCCGATGGTGTGCCAGGCGGGGTTGACCTGGGCGTCCTCAAGGGCGATCTGCATCCCGGGGACGAGCGGCGTGTTCTGGGGCGTCCATCCCCAGCGCGCGGTCGGAATCGAGTTGCCGACGCTCAGCCAATACGTCCCCGCGGCGATCTGCTGCGGCGTGATGGCAATGTCGTAGCGGATGATCTGGAACGATCCCTGGAACAGGCCGGTCGGCGTAGCAACGGCCGTCAGCGTCTGGTCGAAGGCGAGCAGCCCGATGGTCGATGCGGTGCCCGCGAAGATCCGCACGCGGAACGACGGGATCGCAGGGAAACCGGCGTCGTAGAACCCCCAGACGGTAATCTGGCTGAGATCGATCCCGGCGCCGAGGGTGAAATCGTCGTAGACATTCTGCGTGGTGAAGGCGTTGGGCGCGGCGTTGGAATAGAAGCTGACGTTGTCGGTGCGGGGAGGCGAGTGGTCCACGACGATATCGCCGAGGGTCGGTGCCGCCACGGCTGAAATGATTACCAATGCCACCGCGGTGGTCTGCATCTCTCTACTCCGAGCGGACCCTGTCACCGACAGCCACCCCGGCCCGACGGGCGGCGGTCAACATCAATCAATTCGGGAGAGCGAAGGGAGGGAATCCCAACCGGTTGATGACCGGCACTCTCCCTCCTCGCGGCAATGTTGCGACGGGAGTTTACAGATTCGTCGAGACGTTGCAAGGGCTTACGCGCTGTTTTTTGTGAACTTGCGATGAAGGATCGCTCGTGAAAGCTAGGGCGTTACCCCAATTACGGGAGCGTCATTCCTTCGCAGCGGCCTCGGCCTTGTCGCGTCCCTGGCGCTCGAAGCGCTTGCGGGCGCCCTCGTCGAGGATGCGCTTGCGCAGGCGGATGTTCTTGGGCGTGATCTCGACCAGCTCGTCGTCCTCGATGTACTCCATCGCGGCCTCGAGCACCAGCTTGCGTGCGGCCTTGAGCACGACGGTCTGCTCCTTGGCGGAGACACGGAAGTTGGTCAACTGCTTGGCGCGGATGATGTTCACCGGCAGGTCGTTGTCGCGGTTGTGCTCACCGACGATCTGCCCGGCGTAGACCTTGTCCTGCGGGACGACGAAGAGGAAGCCGCGGTCGGCGAGCCCTTCGATGGCGTGGCCGGTGACGTCGCCGCCCTCGGTGGCGATGAGCACGCCCTGCTGGCGATGGACAGTCTCGCCGACCATCGGGGCGTACTTGAGGAACGAGTGGTGGATGATGCCCTCGCCTTGGGTCGCGGTAAGCACCCGCGAACGCAGGCCGATGATGCCGCGGGAGGGGATCTCAAACTTGAGGTGCGTCAGCGTCTCGGTGCGCTGGTCCATGTGCTGCAGCTCGCCGCGGCGGGAGCCGACGAGTTCCATGACCGGGCCGACGGCCGTCGGTGGAACGTCCACAACCAGCAGTTCGACGGGCTCGCAGAGGACGCCGTCGATGGTCTTGACGATGACTTCGGGTTTGCCGATCGACAGCTCAAAGCCCTCGCGGCGCATGGTCTCGAGGAGGATGCCCAGGTGGAGCAGGCCGCGGCCGGAGACGGCAAACTCGTCGCTGCCGCGCCCGGGGGCGACGCTCATGGCGACGTTGGTCTCGCACTCGCGCTCGAGGCGTTCCTTGATCTGGCGGCTGGTGACCTTGTCGCCTTCCTGGCCGGCGAAGGGGGAGTCGTTGATGCGGAAGACCATCGTGATGGTCGGCTCGTCAACGGTAACGGGTGGCAGGGCGTTGGGGCTGGCGGGGTCGCAGAGGGTGTCGCCGATGTCCACGGATTCGAGTCCGATCACGGCGCACAGGTCGCCGGCGTGGACTTCCTCGGTCTCGATGCGCCCGAGGCCCTGGAAGCGGTAGAGCTTGCCGACGCGCGAATTCTGCTTGGTGCCGTCGCGGTGGATACTCGTGACGGTCTGCCCGGGCTTGATCGCCCCGGCGAAGACGCGACCGATGCCGATGCGGCCGACGTACTCGGAGTAGTCGAGGGTGGTGATGAGCATCTGCAGCGGGGCCGTGCGGTCATCGCCCGGCGGCGGGACCTTGGCGATGATCGTGTCGAAGAGCGGACGCAGGTCCTTGCTCAATTCGGCGTTGGCCTTCTCAAGCTCCGTCGTCGCCCAGCCCTCGCGGGCCGAGGCGTAGACCACGGGGAAGTCCAGGGCGATGTCCTCAGCGCCGACCTCGATGAGCAGGTCGAAGACCTCGTGGTGGACCTCGACCGGGCGTGCCCCCGGCCGGTCGCACTTGTTGATCACGACGATCGGCTTCAGGCCGGCCTCGAGCGCCTTGGTAAGCACGAAGCGGGTCTGCGGCATCGGGCCATCGAAGGCATCCACCAGCAGCAGGCAGCCGTCGGCCATGCGCATGACGCGCTCGACCTCGCCACCGAAGTCGGAGTGGCCCGGGGTGTCAATGATGTTGATCAGCACCGATTCGGTCGCGCCGGGGGGGGTATAACGAACGGCGCAGTTCTTGGAGAGGATCGTGATGCCGCGCTCTCGCTCGAGCGGGTTGGAGTCCATGATCAGGCCGTGCTGGCCGCCCTGGAGCTTCTCCAGTTCGCCGGAGCGGAACTGACCGGACTGGAAGAGCAGCTTGTCCACCAGCGACGTCTTGCCGTGGTCGACGTGCGCGATGATGGCGACGTTGCGGATGTACGGGGCGGCGACGGCGGACTTTGCGGGGGCGGCGGTGGACATGGGGCTCTCAGACAGGGGGGCGTAGGGTCCAAACAACGATCGCCGGGTGCCGGCGAGGATTCGCTCGCGGCGAGCCAGCACGAAAAAGGTGCATGGATGCGGCGGGCGTAAGGGTATGCGTAACGCGGGCGAAAAACCCGATCCGCGGGCGGATTCGGCCCGGATTGGTCAGATCTTCAGCTTCGGATGGCGAGATTCACGCTGCTCGGCGGTGGTCACATGGATGGTCGGCTCGGCCGCCTCTGCCGCGGCGACCCGTGCGGCGCTGCGTTTATTCAGCACCCACGCCAGCGGGAGCGAGAGCGTGTAGAGGGTGGCGAGGCCGGCGAAGGTGAGCCAAGCGTCGCGGAAGGCCAGCAGGACGATCAATCCGAACAGCGCGATGAGCGGGAATGCGAGCTTGCGGCTGATGCGAATGTGCTTCACCGAGATCATCGGCAACTTGCTGACCATCAGGACCGAGATGAGCAGGAGCACCGCCGCGGTCGCCCAGATCGGCATCTGCCAGTTGAGTTCGCTGAGTTTGAGCATGACGGGGATTTGCGCCGCGCCTGCGGCGCCGGGCGCCGGCATGCCGGCGAAGAACTTGCTGACGGGGGCGTTGAGGTCTTTTTTGCGGGCCATCCGCGTGAAGCGGGCCAGGCGGTAAGCGGCGCAGAGGGCGTACACACCCATGAGCACCAGGCCAAAGGCCTCCCACTCCTTGAGCTGCCACTTGTAGAGGATGAAGCTCGGCGCAAAGCCGAAGCAGACGAAGTCGGAGATCGAGTCGAATTTTTCGCCGAATCGCGAGGTAGCCTTGAGGAATCGCGCCACGCGACCGTCGAGCCCGTCGAGCACGAACGAAACACCGATCATCGCCACCGCACGGTCGAACATGCCTTTGTCGGCGTAGAACATCGCCGCGCAACCGCAGATCAACGCCGCCGCCGTCAGCATGTTGGGGATCAGCTTGCGCAGCTCGACGTCGGGTTTTCTGCGGCCGGGCTCGCGGTTCACGGTTGGACCTCAGTGCGCAGCGGCGGCGGAGGCCGACGAGCGCGGAACGTTCACCGATGGGGTATCGACACGGGCCAGTTCACCCAGCACCGTTACGCCCCCCACCATCGTGTCGCCGACTTTGACGCGGAGTTGCGTGTGGGCCGGGAAAAAGATCTCCGCCCGCGAGCCGAAGCGGATGAGGCCGAAGCGCTCGCCGGCGGAGACTTCCTGGGCGGGCTTGAGATGGTTGACGATGCGGCGTGCGACCAGGCCGGCGATCTGCACAAACGCGACCTTGCGCCCGTGCTTGTCGGTCATCAACACGCTGGAACGTTCGTTGACATCACTGCACTTGTCGAGCGAGGCAGTGCAGAACTGGCCGGGGCGGTATTCAACCTTATCGACGCGACCCGTCACCGGAACGCGGTTGACGTGGACATTGAACACATTGAGAAAGATCACCACCCGTTGGAGTGGCCCGGCGGGAGCGCCCGGGGCGGTCCGCAATTCGGGCGGCAACTCGTAGGTGTCCACCTTGATGACCTTGCCGTCGGCGGGGCTGATGACCAGGTCATCGCCGGGGGGAGTCAGCCGCTCGGGGTCGCGGAAGAACCAGAAGGCCCAGATGACCACGACGAGCCCCGCGGCCACCAACGGGAACCCGATCACGGGGAAGAAGTACCCGAGCGCCAGCGGCACCCCGAGGACGATCAACGCCACAATCCCAATAACCGGCCAACCTTCGCGGGCGATGCGCACGTCGATCCCCTTGCGGGCTGCAGGTCGGCCGTTCGCCGTGCGGACGGGTCGCCTGCGTCGGAAGATCCTAGGGGATACGGGGGGAGGGGGCGGCCAACCGGGGGTGATTGGGGTGACCGTCCGTGACCAGAAAACGGACTGTCATGCCGCCTGATCGAGGGAGTCGTCCAGCTCGTCAAGGGCCACGCGGGGGGCCTTGGCCAGCACCGCCCGAACCCGCTCAAGGAGGTCATTGGGTGAGAAGGGCTTGGAGACGATCGAGCGGACGTTGGCCGCTGCGAGCTGGCGCTCGTCAAGCACGTGCCCGCGGGCGGTGAGGAGCATCACCGGCACATGAGCGGTGCGCGGGGAGGCGGCCAGGGCGTGGCAGAGGCCCATGCCGTCCAAGTGGGGCATGAGGAGGTCGGTGATGACCAGATCGATGCGGTGCTGGGCAGCCAGTTGGAGGGCCTCGGTGCCGTCGTGGGCTTCGATGATTTTCAGACCCGCCGTGCCGAGCTTGAGCGCGATCACCGCCGTGATCTGCGGCTCGTCGTCGACTACCAGCACGGTGCGTGGGTGCATGGGCGGGGTCACTCTGCGGATTCCGCCCGGATCCATCCGGGCCGCTCAGCAGATCGACGGTGCCCCGCACGTGGTTGAGCCATGTGCGGACACGCCGGCCCGAATGTGGAGTTGTGGACCCTCGCACCTGCGCGAATGTCCCCAGCACGCGCCGATCGCCCGCGCGTCACAGGCATCCGGGTCAAACGGAATGCGCCAAGCCGCGACGGATGTGCGGGCTGGGGGATCGGGACGCCAGCCGACAGTCAGACTGTCCCAGTTTGCGGACCTACCCCTGAGGGAGGGCGTGCAAAGATTTGAAGCGGGTTTTCAAATCGTTGCCGAATGAACGTGGCATCGTAAACGGCGTCAGCCACGGCTCGCACGTGCCGTAGCGAGCCGGGGTGTCCGGACTTGTGCCCGACCCGCACGCGAACCACGAACCGCCTTGGACATCGGGCGGGTGGCCTGAGTCGGCAGGTGTCGATCCAGGAT
>JBOHNM010000002.1:0-66593 GCA_050730675.1 Phycisphaerales bacterium
CCCGAGGAGAGCCAGTCTGCTGTTCATGTTCAGCTCCTGAATTGCCCGCGGTGTGCGGGCGATGCGTGGGTGCCACGGCGAAACGGCTCGCGTGGACAAGGCTATTGATGCGGGCAGCCGCCGCCGAATATGACGGGTCGATGAGGGGATCTCAGATTTTCCGCTGGTCTGACGTCGGGTCGATCGTGATCGCGGAAGCCTGAAAACCCGAAGCCCTATGCGGTGCGGCCAATGCCGATATCGACAACGACTCGGTTGGTGTCGGCGCTGGTGCTCGAGATGACCAGCGTGCTGCTCATCGCGTGCAGGGCGGCGCGAGCGAGCGCCAGGCCCAGCCCCAGGTGTCCCGTTCTGACTCGGGCCTGGTCCGGGCACCAGAGCGGCTCGCCGATTCGGGCCGAGTCGACGCCGGCGAGCGACGCCGCGTGATTGGTGATCCGGATGGCGACGCCATCCTCAACGGCATGGGCAGTGATTTCAACCTCCGAGCTGGCGTCGGCGTACTCGGCGGCGTTGGCGACAATGTTGCCGAGGGCCAGCCTCAGGAGCTCAACGTCGGCACGGGCGGTCAGTTCCTGCGGCACGGTCACCCGGAACCGGGTGCCCCTGCCCGTCGCGATCGCGCCCGTTGCGTGGATGACCTCTTCCACAAGACTGACGACTGGAACGACGGTCCACGCCGCCGACTCCCGACCCGATTCGATGCGGGTCAAATGGAGGAGCGCCGCAACAAGGCGGTCGAGCTGTTCCACGATCGACAAGGCCGCCGACACGGTCTGACCGGATTCCTCCGCGGAGCGCGGGCGTGACGCCGCTACTTCCAGCAGGGTGCGGAGTTCCGCGACGGGCGTTCGCAGTTCGTGCGCGGCGGCGGTTGTAAACCGTTTTTCCCGCTGCATCGCGGCTTCGATCCGGGCGAGCAGGGCGTTCACGCGATCCTGGATCGGCACCACCTCCGGGGGCAACCGCTGCACACGCAAAGCCATCCCCAGGTTCGCGGGGTTGATCGCGGCGACCTGCTCCGCGAGGTTGTTGACGGGCTGCAGGCCCTTGAAGATCGCCCCCCGCAGCGTCAACCAGCCGACGGCGATAAGCACCACGCCCGTTACGGGCAGGGCGGTCGCCAGCGCCTCCAGAGGTTCCTCGACAGTCTCTCGCGAGACAGCTACAACGAGCAGGACTTCCGCCGCGGGGTGCGCAGGGCCCGTCGCCGCGCTGGGAGCCGCGCCGCGCTGAGAGTCCGGACTTTCGTCCGGCTCAAGCTGGTGATCCGCTTCGACGTTCGCCGCCGCACGGCGGGCCATGACCCGGACATCGAGGTCCCCGCTCAGTTCTGAATTCCAGAACGCTTCTCGCGTCGGCACGCGCCGAGCGCCCAGCAATGTTCGGGCTCCGAGCGACGGGGACCGCTCGACGAGTCCGTCGAGTTCCCCGTTCTTGAGGCGGTAGACCTCAAAGTACGCGGTCTGCCTCGCGCCGCTCTCCGGCCGGGACTGGTACTGCGGCATCGCCCCGTCCTCGAAGTCGAACTCCAATGCTCCGTTCTTGGACTTGACCATCGCGGCCAGTGCCTCCGCTCTCGCGGTCAGGGCATCATCGAGCCGTGCGATCAAGGAACTCCGTACGAATACGTACAGCCCGAGCCCCGCCGCCGCCCCGAGCGGAGCAAGCGTCAGCAGGAGCATCCATGTCAGGCGACCGCGGAGCGTCACTTAATCACGCTCACTTTCCGGCGTGCCGGGCTCGGGGACGCTCAGCACATAGCCGACCTTGCGGCGCGTGTGAATCAGCGCCGGGCAACCCGCGGCTTCGAGCGTGGAGCGGAGCGAGTAGACCGCCGCATCGATGGCGTTGGAGAGCACCTGCGATCGGTCGTCGTAGAGGTGTTCCTCCAGTTCGGCACGCGGTACCGGCTTGCCTTGGCGCAGCGCCAAGTACTCAAGGAGTGAGTACTCGCGGGGGGCGAGGCTCAGCTTGCGTTCCCCGACGCGTGCGGTCTTGGCCGATGAATCGATCGTCAAGGGTCCGATGCGGATGATGGGCGATCGCTCGCCGTGCCGCCGCCGCCCCAGCGCCGTGACTCTGGCCAGCAGCTCCTTGAACGCGAAGGGCTTGACCAGGTAGTCGTCCGCCCCCGTGGTCAGGCCGAGCACCCGGTCATCGAGCGCGTCGCGGGCCGTGAGCATCAGCACCGCCGCGTCCACACGCTTGGCCCGCAGCCTTGAGAGGACGGTGAGGCCGTCCATCACGGGCAGCATCCAGTCGAGCACGACCACGTCGTAGTCGGTCGTCTGCGCGTGGATCAGGCCGCGCTTCCCGTCGGCGACGGCATCCACGGCAAACCCCGCTTCGCGCAGCCCTTGGGCCAGCGAGTCGCGGAGCACGGCGGAATCTTCGACGATCAGGACGCGCAAGCTGCGTTCCCCAGAGCATGTTACGACCGGGCGGCCATTTCACGATTCGAGAGAGCGGAAGCCCGCCGTTCTTGGCGGGCACGCTGCATTCGCTGCACGATTCGAATCCCCAATGTGCCTGAAAACCAGCCTAGGGCTCCCCTCACGAGCACATCGGAGGGGTAGCGAGCGTGCCCGATGGCGCATGGCAGCGTGCCAAAAGTTGACCTCCAACGGATGCCGCGAGCCACAATTGCATGCGGTCTACCGTCCCGAAACATGATGCTCCGGTGATGGGAAGCAGGAAGTCGAAAAGCTGAAGAAAACGGCGCGTTGGGCGCGTCGGCCGAATGAGGCAGCGATCTAGAATCGACCATGGGCTACAAGCGACGACCGATCGCCACAGTTCTCTTCACAATTCTAGCAGTCGCGGCGTCCTGCAAGGAACGTGCGAAACCAACGCCGCCCGCGGAATCGGCTGCGCCTTCCGCGCCGAGCACCTCAAACGCTCCGGCGAACCCCGGGCCGTCGCCCGTCGTCGCCACGCCGCCAAAGCCCGCCTCTCCTGTGGCAGCGCCGAGTGCAAGCCCGCCCGCCACACCGCCAGACGCTGCGCCCGCTGTCGCTCAGCTGAGCGAAACCCAGAAAATCGAGAAGATGCTCGCGATCCTCGCCGAGTCGGATGCGGTATTCATCCGCAACGGTGTCGACTATGACGGCAAGGCCGCGGCGGCTCACCTGCGCTCGAAGTGGTCTGCGGCGGGGAGCCGCGTGAAGACTGCCAACGACTTCATCGATGGCCTGGCTTCCAAGTCTTCGACGTCAGGCAAACCCTACCAGGTGCGCAAGAAGGACGGCTCGGTCATCCCTGCCGGCGACTGGTTCAGGCAACTCCTCGCCCACGTCGAGGCCGGCAAGTGACGAGCTTGAAGTAGGGGGTGGAGGGCGGCGTACCCTCCGCACAAGATGTCCACCAAGAAACTTGTTGCCAACCCCGCCGCCGTCATCGCCGAACTCAAGTCCACGGGACTGTTGTGCGACGGCATCACCGTCATGGTCGGCGGCTTCGGCCTCTGCGGCATCCCCGAGCATTTGATCGTGGCCCTGCGTGACAGCGGCGTAAAGGGGCTCACGTGCGTCAGCAACAACGCGGGCGTGGACGACTTCGGCCTCGGGCTGCTGCTGGCGACACGCCAGATCGGCAAGATGATCTCGAGCTATGTCGGCGAGAACGCGGAATTCGAGCGGCAGTTCCTCAGCGGCGAACTGAAGGTCGAGTTCAACCCGCAGGGGACGCTCGCCGAGCGCATCCGGGCCGGCGGCGCGGGGATCCCGGCGTTCTACACCGCGACGGGCGTCGGCACGCCCGTGGCCGAGGGCAAGGACGTGCGGCAGTTCTACAGGCCGAGCGACGATCCGCAAGGGCACAACAAGAAGGCGGGGGGCGCCGGCGTCGGGGCGAAGGCCGGCGCCGAGATGCGCGACTACGTCATGGAGACGGGTCTCTACGGCGACCTGGCCCTGGTCAAGGCTTGGAAGGCCGACGAGTTCGGCAACCTCGTCTACCACGAGACGGCGCGGAACTTCAACCCGATGATGGCGACGGCCGCGGCTTTCGTGATCGCCGAGGTCGAAGAGATCGTCCCGACCGGCTCGCTCAACGCCGATGGCATCCATACCCCGGGGAACTACGTGGACCGTATCGTGGTGACCAAGCCGGAGAAGCGGATCGAGCAGCGGACGGTGAGGAAGTAGCCATGGGCGTGCTGACCGACTTTGTCGTGGCGAAAGAGTCGGAGGCCGCGGAGGTTGCGCACGCGCATGCGGATAATCCCAAGTGGCGGCGCTGGGACTGCAAGGGGATCGATCACATCCTGCTGGCGGGGCTGTACGAAGTCTTGACCGATCGCCCGGCCGATGAAGCGGTGGAGGACCTCGAACAGATCGCCGAAGGCGGCGACGACGGCCCGTGGGTGTACCTCGTTCCACGCGAATGGGTCGAAGCGATCGCGGCGATTGACGATGACCACATGGGGGCGGCGTCCCGTGCATGGGCGCTTCGCGGCGAGTGGACCGAGCGAGGCGAACCGGAGCCGGACCTGAGCGAATACGTCAAGCTGCTGCGGGAAGCGAGCCGCGCGGCGCGGGATTCAAATCAATCGCTGCTCATGTGGATGTGCCTCTGAGGCCTTGAATGACGACTCCCGCCGCCAAACCCCCGCGCTTCACCCTCGGCCTCATTCTGACGCTCGTCGGCGGCGGGCTGTGCATCGCCGGGATCTTCCTCGGTCTGGCCCCACTGATGAATGTCTACGGCGAAGCGCTCACCGATCCGCTCAAGGACTCGGCCGTGACGGCGCAGCAGACTTCCAACTCGATGCTTAAGGGTCTGTTCGTCGGCGCGATCGGCGTGCCGATTTTTCTCGTCGGGTCGGTCATGACCGGCAACTCGCTCATCCAGAAGCTGCGCCGGATGAGCGCGTCGAACACAATGAAGAAGTAATCAGCGGCCCAGTTCCTCCTCATCGATCGTCGATGGTGCGGTCGGATTCGGCCGAGTGGTGGGCGCAGGCGTGCCAGAGGTGGAGGAGGCGGGGGTGGCCGGGATGAGTACCGTGCTGCTCGGCGTGTTCGATCTCGACACGACGACGCACCCGGCAAATGTCAGGCAGAGCCCGGCGACGACGAAGAGCCCGACATACATGCGGCGGCGATCGGCTTGAAGCGACACGGGAAGCTCCTTCTGCAACCAATGGCGTCACTGGGAGGACTGGGCGAGGCATTTCAGGCCGCGACGGGTTGGTTTGCCCAACGGCCGATCAATCCCGCGGCAGTTTGCTAAGCTTGGCCCTATGCCCCTTAACCGCGAACAGATTGCTCAGCGTGCCGCCAAGGAACTCCGCGACGGGTTCATCGTCAACCTCGGCATCGGGATGCCGACGCTGGTGGCCAACTACATCCCCGCAGGGATGGACGTGTGGCTGCAGTCGGAGAACGGCCTGCTCGGCATCGGCCCCTTCCCGCACGACAACGAGGTGGACCCAGACCTGATCAACGCCGGCAAGCAGACCATCACGGCCCGCAAAGGCGCGTCGTTCTTCTCGTCGAGCGACTCGTTCGCGATGATCCGCGGCGGGCACATCGATATGTGCATCCTCGGCGCGATGCAGGTGAGCGAGGCGGGCGACATCGCCAACTGGATGATCCCCGGCAAGATGGTCAAGGGGATGGGCGGCGCGATGGACCTGGTCGCGGGTGTCAAGAAGATCGTCGTGATGATGGAGCACAACGCCAAGGACGGGACGGCCAAGCTCGTCAAGAAGTGCTCGTTGCCGCTGACAGGCCAGCGCTGCGTGGACATGATCATCAGCGAGATCGCGGTGCTGGAGATGGACAAGGCCAAGCACCGGTTCGTGCTGAAAGAACTCGCCCCGGGCATCACGGCCGATGAGGTCGTGAAGAAGACCGAGGCGGAGATCATCGTGCCGGAGCACGTTGGCTTGGTGGGGTGATCGAGCGGTCGCCACGGAATTGCTGGAGCTGCCATGCTGGGATTGCTTGATTCGCTCTTTTCACGCGAACGGATCTGTGAGAATTACGACGCGCCGGGAACGGCCGAGCTTGCCGTCCTGCTGACGAGCGGCGACTTCGCCGCTGTCGAAAAGCAGCTCGCAACCAACGCCGACCACGATTGGCGCTGCCAGGCGTTTCTCTATCTCTCGCGGCCATCCGAGGGACGGGCCGGGATTGCCCGCTGGTTCAAGGCCTCTCGCGGCGAAGGGCAGTCCCTCATCGCCCAGGGCTACTCGCGCCTTCACGGAGCGTGGGAGGCTCGCGGTTCGGGCATGACGCCGAGCAACTACGCCGCGTTTCAACAGGGGTTGCGGGAGGGCGAGCAGCTCCTCAAGCAGGCGGCGATGCGATCGACGAAGGACCCCGCCCCATACCCGATGATCCTGGCGGTTTGCCGCGGCAGAGAGTTGGGCGTTCCCGCGACGTTGGAGGCGATGAGCGAAGCGCTCGCAACCAAGGGTGGCTACTACTCGGTCGCATGCGAACTGGTGCAATCGCTGGCGTCGAAGTGGGGGGCCCCGCAGGGTGTCATCGAACGCGAGTTCATGAAGTTCCTCGCGGCCGTGCCGCCGGGCAATCCCGCGCACGCCATGGCGTGTTCCGCCGCTGTCGAGATGGTGTCGGCGCGGGCGATGGCACAGGGTGCTTACGAACCTGAGATGTTCAACTCCGCGGATGTGCGATCGCTCGTCAGCCACGCCGAGACCTTCTGGATGCGGGCGCAGGGTCGCAAGCCGCACGTCGGTGACCGGCACGCGCACAGCCTGCTGGGCTTTTGCCACTGGAGCATGAGCAACACGACGCTCGCGCAGCCGCACCTGAAGGCGATCTACCCGCACTTCTCTTCCGACCCGTGGTCGTACTTTGGCCGCCCAGCAGCGATGGCCAAGCGAGCGGCGAAGGAATGCGGCATTCGCTGATCTCAGTGTCCGAAGAACGACCGCACCCGCTCGCGCAGCGTCAACTCGCTGAGGTCCTTCAGCTCGCCGGCATCGAAGAAGAGGCCGCCGCAGACCGTGCAGCTCTCGTAGTGGATGTGGTGCTGCTTCAGGTCCGTCATGTGGATCAGTCGGCTCTTGTCGCGCGGGCAAATGAGTACTTTATCGTCGTGCGGCTTGCGGCTCACTCCGGCGGGGGTCTTCAGGTCGGCCTTCGCCGCCGCGCCGCTCTCGAGAAGACGTTCCTTCTCCATCACGTCGAGCCAGACCCCGCCGCACGAGGCGCAGTGATCGATCTCGACGTCGCCGACCGCCTTGCGCATCATGCGGCCGTGGCACTTGGGGCAGTTCACCGGTCCCTGCGGCGCATCATCATCCTCGGGCATGGGGCTCTCCTGAACAGGTGGAGTCTATCCAAATCGGCCGATGAGTGAGGCGGCGGCATTCTTATCATGGGCCCAGCAATGAAGTGGTTCGATGCCCATCTTGACCTCGCCTGCCTCGCCGAGAACGGCCGCAGCATGACCGCGCCGCTCGAGACCTGCGGCGGACCGTGGCTCCCCGCGGGCCTGACGCTCAAGTCGATGGCCGAAGGCGATGTCGCGTGCTGTCTGGCGACGGTGTTCACCGAAGCGATCGAAGGCGAGACGCCGCTCACCGAGCCACAGCAATATCGCTCGGGCGATGTCGATGGCGCGGCGACCGCCGGCCGGCGGCAGATTGCCATTTACGACCGTTGGCGCAAGTCGAACATGGCGCCAAGCACACGGATGGGCATCTTGATCGAGTCGGCCGATCCGATCCGCTCACCGGACGAACTGTCGTGGTGGCACACGCAAGGCGTCGTCGCGATCGGTATGGCGTGGGCGCGATCAGGCCGGTACGCCGGCGGCAACACAACCAAGGACGGGTTGACCGATCTGGGTCGCGCACTGGCAAAGGAAATGGACCGCCTCGGCATCGTCCACGACGCCTCGCACCTTTCCGATAGGGCCTTCGAGGACCTGCTGCTCGTCACCACGCGTCGAGTGATCGCCACGCACTCAAATTGCCGTGAGCTGCTCGGCGGCGGAAAGTTCGGTGAGAACCAGCGCCACCTGCGCGACGGGCAGATCCGCGACATCGTCGCCCGCGACGGCGTGATCGGCCTGAACCTCTTTTCTGCGTTTCTCTCCCCCAAGTGCAAAGAGGCGGGGCGTGCGACGATCGCCGATTGCCTCGATCACATCGAATACGTCTGCGAGATCGCCGGCGACCGCAAGCACGTCGGCCTCGGCAGCGACATGGACGGCGGGTTCTCCGCCCAGCGCATGCCCGAGGGGATCGATGCCCCTCGCGATTTCGTCAAGCTCGCCGAGGCGCTTCAGGCTCGCGGATGGACCGACAACGATGTCCGCGGTTTCGCCTTCGATAACTGGGCACGAATCTTCGGGCCGGGCTGAAGGGACTTAGCGCGCGGATGCGGCAGCGGCCTCACGGCAGTGCTGGCACCACACAGCCGGATCACCCAGCGCCAGCCGCGTATCGGCCCCGTGCGTCGGCTCCGGCAGCATCGCCGCCTTCTTCAGGTATTTGGTGCGGTACTCGACTTCGTAGAACTGGAACTGCGGGTTGTTCTGTGTGTACTTGTACGTGGTCGCCAGTTCCTTGTTGATCCGCTCGATCCGCGTCTCGGGGTACGGGTGCGTCGCCAGGAACTCCGGCGTGCCGCCGCTGGCGGCCTCCTTCTGCAGGATCTGCATCACCTGCGACTGGGCCGCCGGGTTGTAGTTGCAGGCGACCATGAAGCGCATGCCCAGCGAGTCGGCCTCGCTCTCCTGATCGCGGCTGAATTTGAGCGGGATGAGCGTGCCGCCGACATTGATCGCCAGCCCGCCAAGTTGTGTCACCACGGCACTCGCGCCCGATGCCCCCAGCGCCACGCCGCCCAGCGCCGCGCTGACGCCCACCAGCTGCTGCTGGCCGACCCGCTCGGAAGTGTGGCGTGCGCACACGTGCCCGATCTCGTGCCCGAGCACGCCGGCCATCTGCGCCTCGTTGGTCATCTTGTCCGCCAGGCCCTTGCTGATGAACACCTTCCCTCCCGGGAGCGCGAAGGCGTTGATGACGTTGCTGTTGAGCAGCGTGAACTCCCACGGCAGGCCCGGGTTGTCCGCGGGTGTCTTGGCGGCGAGTTTGCGGCCGATCTCATCGACATATCCGTCGAGCTGCCTGTCGGGCACCTCGCCGCCGCTCTCGGCGGTGAATTGCGCCTTGGACTCCTCGCCGATCTGGATCTCCTGAGCCCGCGAGAGGCCGACGAGCTGATTGCGTCCCGTGGTGGCGTTGGTCTCGCACGCGGCCAACGGGAGCAGCGCGATCACGCAGAGCAAGAGCGATGAATAACGATGCATCATTTGAAAACCTCCAAAGCGGTACCGGCGGCGGTGCCTGCCCCGGTCCGTACTCCACAGCATAAGATCGCCCGATGACCGACGCCGCGCACAATCCCGCGCCCCCGGCCTGGCAGGGGGGCGAACTCGCCGACCCGCACCACCACGCCGACAAGCACTCGAAGGTGCGCCGCATGTTCGCCGCCATCGCGGGTTCCTACGACCTGAATAACCGTGTCCATTCCTTCGGCCGCGATCAGGCGTGGCGGCGCTACGCAGTGAAAGTCGCGGGTGTGAAGCCCACCGACCACGTCCTGGATGTCGCCTGCGGCACCGGCGACTTGAGCCGCGCATTCGCCGATGCAGGTCCGGCCCGCGTTGTCGGTCTTGATTTCACGCGCGAGATGTTGGACGTCGCGGAGATGAAGCAGAGGCGCGATCCGGGTTCACACGGAAATCGCATCACGTATGTTGAAGGTGATGCTCAGAAACTGCCCTTCGCTGACGCCGCCTTCGACATCGTCTCGATCGCCTTCGGCATCCGCAACGTCGCCGACCCGGCCAAGGCCATCGCCGAGTTCTTCCGTGTGCTCCGCCCCGGCGGGCGGCTGGTGATTCTTGAGTTCGATAAGGTCCGCATCCCCGTCGTGGGTTGGGTTTCGGATTTCTACACACGACGGATCATGCCGCACACCGCGACGCTCATCAGCGGCGACCGGAGCGGTGCGTACAAGTATCTCCCGGCCTCCGTCGAGACTTTTTTGGACCGCGAGCAACTCGGCGGCGTGCTGCGCCAGACCCGCTTTGGCGAGGTCTCGGCCAAACCGCTGACTCTTGGCGTCTGCATCTGCCACCGCGCCGTGAAACTGCAGGCCTGACGCGTCGCAGGGCGATTTCGTCCGAGAAACACCCAATCAGGCAGATATTTGGCCGATGTTCGGTTGAGTTTATTCTATTTGGTCAACCTGAAATCGACCGACCCGTATACTGAACGCCATGACGCCTCGCGCTGAACGAGCACTGATCCGACGGGTGGTTGCGGGTGACCGCACCGCGGCATCGGATCTGATCAAAGCGCACCAAGCTTCCCTCTTCGCGTACATGCTCCGCCTCACCGGTCGCCCGGAGACCGCCGAGGATGTGACGCAGGAGGCGTTTGTGAGGGCGCTCACCAAGATCGAGCGCTACGACCCGCGCTTCCGCTTCTCGACGTGGCTCTTCACGATCGCCAAGCGACTCTATGTCAACGCCAACCAGCGTCTCACACCCGCGTTCGATACCGACACGGTCGGTGCCGCGGCCTCACGCACGGCTTGGTTGGATGACGCGGGCGACACCGAGCTTTCCGAGTCCACGGGCGGCGCACTGCAGCGAGCGCTCAGCGTGTTGAGCGACGAGCAGCGCGAAGTACTGGTCCTCTTTTATCAGCTCCAGTGGCCCGTCGAGCACATCGGCGAGTACCTCGACCTGCCGACGGGCACCGTCAAGAGCCACCTGCACCGCGCCCGTGCGCGGCTCCGCGAGGCCCTTGAGGCCCAGCCCAACTTGCCGGCCAAGATCCGCGAGGTGCTGGCGTGAGCTTTTCCGGTTTCCATCGCGGCCGCCGCAAGTCCGACCCGCTCCCCGAGGCCATCGCCGAGTTCGGCGACCGCCCCATCGCGCCGGATCTTTCCGCTTCGATCCTCGACCGCGTCGGCGCGCAGCGTCCGTTCTTCGAGACGCGCACACAGATTGCTGTCCGCTGGACCAAGATCGTCTGCGGCTCGCTGGCCACGGGCTTGGCCGTGCTCTTCGGCGCTGCCCTCTGGTTCGCCCCGGAGATCCTGCCTTGGCAGCAGCAGCCCCGCCCGATCTCCGCCGTTGTCCACAGCGCTGTGGGTGACGCGAAGAACGGCATGAGCCGCTTGGACGCCCTGCGCCGCAGCGTTGAATCGCTCGCCGCACGCGACGTCGTCCGTGCGCCCCGCGCCGGCTGGGTGGACAACCACGTCGCCGGACCCCTGGTCCGCGTCGGCACCGTCGTCCGCCCCGAGGCCAGCGCCCTCGACCTGCTCCCCATCCGCGCCATGTGGGGTGCGGGCGCCCCCGGCGTGACGAGCGCCGCGGCATCCACGAAGATCGAACCACTGCCGCACGCGGGTGAACTCCCCGCGTCCTGGCTGGATTCCGGTGGCGGGTCGGACCTCGCCGTGCCCGCGCCCGCGGGTGCGGACGGCCCCGGCGTGACACCGCAGTAATGTTGAGGACACGACCTTGTTGAACGGCTGGTTGCGAAATGCAGCGGCGGCGTGCTGTGCCTTGGGCTTTGTCGGCGCGGCGATGCGCGCCGGAGCGCCGGGGGCCAAAGACGCACAGGCGGCTCTCCAGCCGGCCGAGTCCCCCTCGATCGGCCTGGTCGGTTTGGCCCCGGCCGACTCCAAGATCGTCATCGCCACCCGCAACTTCGACGAGGTCCTCAAGCAGGCCGAGGGCTCGGCCCTGGCCGACGCCGTGAAACGTCTCGGCTTGCTCAGCAGCTCTGAGACCTCCGTGCAGCAACTCGCCCAGCAACTCGGCTGGACGCCGCCGATGGTCGTCGATCGACTCTTCGGCGGCGTCTGCATGCTCGCCATGCTTGACGACGGCGAGGGCAAGCCGTGGCGCTGGATGCTCGTCTCCTCCATCACGCCCGACACCGCCGAGCAGCTCGGCGCCAAGCTCCAGGCCGTCCCCGCCGACGCTGTCGCCGGCGTCCCCTCGCTCAGCATCGAGCGCGGCCGCTACGCACTGATCGTCCGCGACCGCCCCGCCGCCATGGGCGATGCCGGGCGCAGCCGGCGCACGCGCGTCATCGGCCTGACGCCGCGCGGCGACGGCGGTGCACTCTCTGAACTCGCCCGCACGCTCGTCGCCGGCGAGGGCGACACCCTCGCCAAGCGCGGCGTCACAGCCACCCTCAAGACCCTGGTTCCCGGGCACATCACCGTGCTCGTGCGTTCGTCCGCCGGCCCCGACAAGGCCATGCTCTGGTCCAGCTACACCGCCGTCGCCGCGCGAGCCGCACGCCCGGCTGGGGGCGCCGGTGCCGCAGGAGCAGGCTGGACCGCCGACGTCGTCCTCGCCGACCCGGCCTTCGCCGCGGCGCTGGCCGCAGGCGCGGCCCCCGCCGTCCTGCCCGCTCCGGCGGACGATGCGCTCGCATCCTTCTCCGAGCGCCGTCTCCCGGCATCGGTGCCCTGGTGCCTGCGCCTGCTGGAAACCTACGACCCCTCACCCGCAGGGGCTCCCGGCCAGCGTTCCCTCGGGGTATCGGCTATCGAGAACGCCGGCGTGGCGATCCAAATCTCAAGCCTCGCAGCCCCCGCCCCCAAGGGCGACACGTGGGCCGACCAGCACATGTCCGAGGTCGTGGCCCACCTGGAGGGCGATCCTCGCCCCGCCAACGCCTGCGGCGGCGTCGCCCCCGAGGCCGTGCGAACGACCGCCCTCACTCTCGCCCCAGCCTCGATGCCCCGCGCCGCTCTCGGTGCCGAGCGCACACTCTCGTGGCGAACGCGCCCCGCCGCTGCTCCGACGCCGGGTTCGGCAATCGTCGAGGCCGTCCTCTCCCCGGTTGCCGTCGCCCAAGTGCCCTGGCTCTCGGCACCGGCTGCCGCGCCGGCCCTCCCCGAAAACTGGCTCGCCTCCGGCTGGCTTCGTCCTGCGGCCATCGCCAAACTCTTGCCGCAGGACCTGGTGACTCGCCTCAACGTCCTCGGTCTGGGTGACCTCGCCGGCTCGTGCGACCGCATCGAGTGGTCCTTCCGCGTTGACCGCGAAAGCAACCCGCCCGTGGTCCGCGGCCGTCTCGAGGCCCGTCCCGCCGCCGCCAGGTAGCCGCCCGACCACGATCGCCAACCCATCCAAACTCGCATAGCCGCTCAGATCGTTGCCCTGCCAAAGAAAAAAGCCCGGGGCATGCCCCGGGCTTGTGTCAAACTGAATTTATCGAACGATCAGGTCGTCTCGCCGACCGCCCACCGCTTGAACGCCACGATCGTCGCCTTGCCCCCGATCACGTCCTTCACCTTGCGGGTCGGGTCCTTGATGTACGGCTGCTCCAGCAGCGCGATCTCTTCGAAGAACTTGCGCATGCCGCCCTCGACCATCTTCTCCGCGATCTCCTTCGGCTTGCCGCTCTCCATCGCCTGATCGATGCGGAACTTCCGTTCCTTCTCGACGATGTCCGCCGGCACGTCGTTGGCGCTCACGCCCTTGGGCGCGGGCACCGCGGCGACGATGTGCATGCCCAGGTCCTTGAGCATGTCGCTGGTGATCTCGCCCTCCGCGTGGATCAGCACGCCGGTCTTGCCGTCGTGGTGCACGTACTGGCCGAAGACGGCGTGCGGGCCGCCGTTCATCTTGTGGCCGCGGGCGTACGAGCAGTTCTCGTTGGTGCTGATGCGGATCTCGTCAACGATCGCCTGCATCTCGCCGGTGACAGGCACGTCGCCCGACGGCTGCTCGGCCGCGAGGTTGACGCACTTATCGACCACCGAGCGGAAGTGCTCGTTCATCGCCGTGAAGTCGGTCTCGGCGCGAACCTCGATGATCGCCGCGTGCGGCACATTGCCGCCGTTGTCCGGACCGTGGATCGCCACGCCGATCCGTCCCGCGCCGGCGGCGCGGTCGGTGCGGGCGTCCATCTTGCCCTTGAGCTTCTTGCGGAGCAGCTCCTCTGCTGCGCCCATGTCGCCGTTGGCCTCGACGAGCGCCCTCTTGCACTCCATCATCGAGAGCCCGGTCTTGTTGCGGAGCTTCATCACTTCGGCTGCAGAAATCTCGGCCACGGCCATTCTCCTGACTCCAGATGCTGGTCTTGGGAACACGCGGCGCGGGGGAATCGCCCTCGCGCCGCGATTGGAATTTCAACTCACTGCTGTCGGGACACCGCTGCGATCAGACGGCCTTCGGCGCTTCGCCCTCGGCCCCCGGCGCACCCGCGGCCACCGGCTCGTCGGACCGGAACTGGGCCCGGCGGCTGCGGCGCGGCTGGCCCGCGGCCTCGGCGGCCCCGCCCACGGCGGCTGCCTGGTCGCCCTCGGTCTTCGACATGCGGGCCTGCTTGCCGTCGGCGATCGCCAGGCACAGCTCGCGGACCACCACGTCGATCGAACGCATCGAGTCGTCGTTGCCCGGGATGGGGATGTCGGCCAGATCGGGGTCGCCGTCGGTGTCGATGAGGCACACCGTCGGGATGCCGAGCTTCTTCGCCTCGCGCAGAGCGTTCAGCTCACGCTTGACGTCGATCACGACCATGCACCCCGGGAGCTTCTCCATGTGGCGCACGCCCTCGAGGTTGCGCTTGATCTTCTCCATCTCGCGCCGGAGCTGGCTCTCCATCTTCTTGGAGTAGCTGGCGAAATTGTCGTGCAGCTGGATAGCCTCGAGCTCCTCGAACCGCTTGAGGCGGCTGCGGATGGTGCGGAAGTTCGTCAGCGTGCCGCCCAGCCACCGCTCGGTGACCCAGTGCTGCTTGACGTCGCCCACGCGCGTCTGCAGCACCGTATGCGCCTGGCGCTTGGTGCCCACAAAGCAGACGTCCTTGCCGTCGGCCACCACGCGGGTGATGAACTTCTTGGCGAGTAGGAGGCCCTTGATGGTCTCCTTGATGTCGATGATGTGGATCCCGTTGCGCTTGCCCCAGATATAGGGCTGCATCTTCGGGTTCCATCCGGACGAGCGCTGACCGAAGTGGATGCCCGCCTCGATCAGGTCCTGAACAAGTTGCGAAGCCATGAGACGTTCCTTTCAGCGACACCGGCGACAGACGAACCGGCTTTGACCACGCAAGGTCGGGTGGGCCCTTCCCTGGGGTCGGTCTGTCGCGCCTGGGGCGCTTCATCTACACCTTGCACAGCCGCAACGGAACGCACACACGCCCCCCGCGGCAGCCGATCGCCGGTTCGTGATCGACTAGCCCATCTTAGGCATCCAAAATCCGGCTTTCTGCCCTCTCCAGCCCCGATTTCCCAACGTCCCGGGTGCGACTCGAACGCACGACCGTCGGATTAGAAATCCGATGCTCTATCCAGCTGAGCTACCGGGACCTTTCGATTGACCCCAGGACAAGGGTAGTGCCCAACTGTCCGGAATGCGCAATTCGCACGCCCGCGTCATATCCTCACCCATGGCCGTCGCGCCGCCCGCACCGTCCAACTCCTTGGGCAACGCCATCCCGCTCCCAGTTTCCGGGCTTGCCCCGGCGGGGCCTGTGCGCGTCGAGGTTCCGGCCGCCGCTGCGCCAACCTCCCCCGCCACAGCCGGCCAGACCGCCCGCGCCATCGTCGAACTCGGCAAGCCCGGCATCACCCGGCTGGTCACCATCACCGCGCTGGTCGGCTTCGTCCTCGCCGCCGTCGCCCGCCCGCTCGCGGCATGGCAGCAGGGAGGATGGGGTGCGATCACGCTCACCCTCGCCGCCTGTGTCGTCGGCACAGTCCTCTCCTCGGGTGGCGCCAACGCGATCAACCAGTGGATGGAGCGTCACCGCGACGCTCTCATGAAGCGCACCGCCCGCCGCCCGCTCCCGCAGGGACGCCTCACCGCCGGCAGCGCCCTTTGGGCCGGCCTGGCGATGAGCATCGGCGGCATCGTCATCCTCGCCGCGTTCTGCGGCCCCGCCGCCGCGGCCGTCTCGCTCGCCACCATCCTCGTCTACGTCCTGCTCTACACGCCGGCCAAGGTCCTCACGCCCCTGAACACAATCCTGGGGGCCGTTCCGGGCGCGCTCCCGCCGCTCATCGGCTGGTGCGCCGCTCAGTTCCCCGTCCTCGGCTGGGCCCACTCGTTCGACGCCCTGACCCAGCCCGGCGGCTGGTCTCTCTTCGCTCTCATGTTCGTTTGGCAGATCCCGCACTTCCTCTCCCTCGCGTGGATGTACCGCGAGGACTACGCCGCCGGCGGCTACCGCATGCTCCCGGTCGTCGATGCCGACGGCTCGCTCACCGCCCGCACCATGCTCGGCTGGGCAATCATGCTCATCCCCGCGACGCTCCTTCCGGTCTTGCTCCTGCGTGGGGGGGCGCACATCGGCTGGCCCTACGCCGCGGTCGCTGTCCTCTCGGGCCTCGCGTTCATCGCCGTCGTTGTCCCCTTCGCCCGCTCGCGTCAGCCCCTGGCCGCCCGGCGCGTCTTCCTCGCCTCGATCATGCACCTGCCGCTGCTGATGGTGGCACTGGTAATCGAAGCGTTGACGCGCTGGCTCCTCCAGGCCGCCGCGTAATCGGCTCTCCCGACGCACTTCCCCGGACGTAGCATCGCCCATGCCCCGTTTCCTGCGAATCTGGATCTACACGGCGCTGGTGATCTTCCTCCTCAGCAGCCTCACGCTGGTTGTGATGGCGGCCACACGTCCGCGGACGCTCCCTTCCTCAGCATCATCCGCCGAGGCCTTCGCCGATGTCGGCTTCGGCGCCTTCAACCTCGTCGCCCAGGACAACAGACCCGTCAATCAGGATGTCTTCAACGGCAAGGTCAGTATTGTGGACTTTGTCTTCACCCACTGCCAGCTCGCCTGCCCCAGGATGTCCCTCGAGATGGCCAGGCTCACCAAGCAGCTCGGCGATACGCCCGTGCAGTTCGTCAGCTTCTCCCTCGATCCCAAGCGCGACACGCCCGAAAAGCTCGGCGCCTGGGCCGCCGACTGGGCCAACAAGGCCGAGGGCAGCACCGAACGCTGGATGCTCCTCACCGAGCCGCCGGGCCAATCCAAGGGACTCGGCATCGTCCGCACCATGCTCTCGCAAGACCTCAAGCTCTACGTCGAGGACGACCCCGCCCGCCCCATCACGCTCGAAAACGGTGAGACGATGTCCAACATCTTCCACCCCGTGGACTTCTTCCTCGTCGGTCCCGACGGCAAGATTGTCGGCCGCTTCGGCAGCACCCGTCCGGAAGAACTGCAGGAACTCGCCGAAACCGCCCGAGCCTTGTGCGAATCCCTCAGCTCGTCGAATCCGGCTTCGAGGCCTGGCGCACTTTCACCCGCCGCGAAGTAATCTCCACCACCGACCCTGACCAGTCCAGCTCGCGGGGCTCTGTATCCGCGCTCCGGATCAGCCGCACCGCCGCGCCGATCGACCGCGCCGGCAGCCGATCCAGCCCGCGGCCGACGTTCATTCCCGCAAACGCCTGCCGCAGCACCTCACCCAGTACGGGCGACGACATTCGCCGCAGTTCCGCCCGCGGCCACACCAACTCTGTGCCAATCCGCCGCTGCGCCGTCCGCCGCAGCATCCTCGCCAATTCCCGCTGCAACGCCGCCGCGTCCGCAATCCGCTCCACTGCGCTCTGTCGGATCGCCAGCAGCCGCGGCAGTACCTCATGCCGGATCGCTGCCCGCAAGCGGCTCGTGTCTTCGTTGGTCGCGTCCTCGCGCCACGTCCATCCGCACCCGCGGCAAAGATCCCGAGCCTTCTCCGGTGTCACCCCGAGCATCGGTCGGATCAGCCACGACCGCGAACTGCCCGCGTCCATCCGCCGCTTCGGCGCAATCCCACCCAGCCCCGCCGGCCCCGCCCCTCGCACCAGGTGCATGAGCACGCTCTCTGACTGGTCGTGCGCATGGTGGGCCGTCGCAATAAATTTCACGCCGCATTCCCGTGCCATCTCCGCCAGCGCTTCGTAACGCAGCCGTCGTGCAGCGCCCTCAGCGTTCTCACCCGCCCGCCGCACGTGAACCTCGCGCTCGACGAACTTCAGCCCCAGCCCTTCCGCCAGCGCCCGCACCGCATCCCGGTCCGCCAGCGCCTCCGCCCGCGGCCTCAAATCATGCACCACATGCCCGACAACTACGTCATCGCTTACCGCCGCCAACGCCAGGACCAGCGCCGACGAGTCCGCGCCGCCGCTGCACGCGATGAGCGTCGGCTCGCCCTTGCCCGCCCGCCGCGCCCGCGCTGGCGAAGTCAGCCGCCGCCACTCCAGCGCAATCCGCCGCACCACCGCGTCGCGGCGGCTTGGGAGCACAACAGTCGTGGTGGAGGCGACGGGCATCCCTACATGCTACCCGCCGCGGCGTGCGGCCCTGCTCACCGCTACGCTTGCCGCAACCCGGCATCTCAAGCCGGGTGCGGAGTTGAACATGACGAAGTCGTTCTGGCGTGTGGCGGGTGCGTTCATCGGGGTCGGCATGATCACCGCGGCAGTGAGTGGACAAGACCGTGGTGAGGCCGTCGGCAAGGGCATCGCCCGCTTCCACGCTGCATACTTTGCCGACGCAGACCGCACCCCTTCCTACGCCCTCATGCACGATGTGCCCGCCACCGGTGCACTCGCCGCCGATTTCAAGGTTAAGCCCGTTTTCTCCAAGTCCAAGGACGGCCGCCACGCCGTCCGCATCGAACTCGACCCCGGCACGTCTTTGTATGGCACCGGCGAAGTTGCCGGGCCGCTCGAGCGCACCGGCCGCTCCGTCACGCTCTGGAACTACGACGCTTTCGGCTATACCCCCGACTACCCGTCGCTCTACCAGAGCCACCCGTGGGTGCTCGCCGTCCGTTCCGACGGCACCGCCTTTGGCGTGCTCGCCGACACTTCTTGGCGCACCGAAGTCAAGCTCGACGGCGCGATCGAGTTCCTCGGCGAGGGCGCCCCGTACCCGGTCTACATCATCGACCGCGAGTCGCCGCAGGAAGTCGTCAAGGGCCTCGCCGAACTCATCGGCACCATGCCGCTCCCACCGTTGTGGGCCATTGGCTACCACCAGTGCCGCTATTCCTACAACCCCGACGCGCGCGTGCGGGAAGTCGCCGGAGAATTCCGCAAGCGCAAGATCCCCTGCGATGTCATCTGGTTCGATATCGACTACATGAACGAGTACCGCGTCTTCACCGTGGACACCAAGCAGTTCCCGGACCTCAAGAAGCTCAACACGGATCTGGGTGCGATGGGTTTCCAGCGGATCTTCATGATCGACCCGGGCATCAAGATGGAGAAGGGTTACTCGGTCTACGACGACGCGATGAAGAACGATGTCGCCGTGCGCACCGCGTCGGGCGAGATCTTCCAGGGCGCCGTCTGGCCCGGCATGTGCGTCTTCCCCGACTACACACGCCCGGAGGTCCGCGTCTGGTGGGCCGGCCTCTTCAAAGACTTCATGGCCCAGGGCGTCAGCGGCGTCTGGAACGACATGAACGAGCCCGCCGTCTTCGGCACCCCGACCAAAACAATGCCGGAGGACAACGTCCACAAAGGTGGGACTGAGACCTTCGGCGTCGTCAAGCCCGGCCCGCACCTGCGCTTCCATAATGTCTACGGCATGCTGATGGCCAAGGGCACCTTCGATGGCATCACCGCCGCCGTCCCCGCCAAGCGCCCGTTCGTCCTCACCCGCGCCGGCTACATCGGCAGCCAGCGCTACGCAGCTACCTGGACCGGCGACAACAGCGCTACCTGGAACGACCTCGAGCAGTCGATTCCCATGGCGATCAACCTTGGCCTCTCGGGCCAGCCCTTCGCCGGCCCGGATATCGGCGGCTTCAACGGCAACGGCCCGCGTGACAAGGCCGAGCGGGCGACCCTCTTCTCGCGCTGGATGGGCATCGGTTCGCTCCTGGGCTTCAGCCGCGGCCACACCGCCAAGGGCAATATCGACAAGGAGCCCTGGGCGTTCGGGCCGGAGGCGGAAGTCACCTGCCGCCAGGCGCTGGAGCGCCGTTACCGCCTGCTGCCGTACTACTACACCCTCTTCTACGAAGCACACAAGACTGGGTTACCGGTTGTCCGTCCCGCATTCTTCGCCGACCCCCGCGACCAGGCTCTCCGCGCCGAGGACGACTGTTTCCTCATCGGCGACGATGTGCTGGTGGTGCCGCAGCTCATGCCCGACAACACCCGCGTGATGATCGAGCCCAAGGGCGATTGGCGGCAGTTCGAGCTGGTCGGCGAGAAGGGCAACCCCGACCTGCCCAAGCTCAAGATCCGCGCCGGCTCGATCGTGCCGCTCGGACCCGTCGTGCAGTACGTCGGCGAAAAACCCCTCGACCCGCTCACGCTCCTCATCGCCTTCGACGAGACCAACACCGCCAACGGATTTCTCTACGAGGATGCCGGCGACGGATACGGCTACCGGCAGGGCGAGTTCCGCCGCACCCACTACACCGCCAAGCGCGACCGCGACACCGTGACGGTGAGCATTGCCAACACCGAAGGCCAGCTCCCGCGTCCCAAGCGTGACATCGTGGTGCAGGTCGTCCTCCCCGGCGGCAAAATCGCCGAGGGCAAGGGCGCCGACGGCGGCAGCTTCAAGTTCGATATCAAGTGACCGCGCCCGCGCCGGGGTAGGGGGCGGCGAGCAGTTGCCGCTCGACCGCGCGGACCACCTCATCGACGGTGATCCGCGCCATCATGGCTCGTCCCACTGACTCAGATTTGTGGTCAAGAACATCGCCCGGTTCGCGGTGCTGGATCACCCGGTCCGCCGCCCCATAGGGCCCGACCTTGGCGACATCCGTCGGCCCATACAGCCCCACCAGCGGCCGCCCGAAGCCGACGGCCATGTGCAGCGCCGCCGAGTCGTTAGCCACCAGCACACGGCAACCGGCGATGATCGCCATCAACTCCGCGATGCTCGTGTGCCCCACGCGGTCGATCACGCAGCCGTCCTTCGCGGCCAGTTCCAGCACATCGTGGCACTGGTCGCGCTCGTTGCGCCCGCCGACGACCACGACTCGCTCGATGCCGAACTCAGGCCGCGACAGCAGCAACTGAGCCAGTTCAGCAAACCGCTGGGGCGGCCATTGCTTGCCCGGCCACCGACTGGTTGGAGCGAGCACCGCGTAGTGATCGGTGGCCGGCGCATGACTTGCATCCGTGCCTCCGGGCAAATACAACCGCATGTCCCGCACGATGGGCGCTCCCGCGGCCTCAACCAGCCGCAACATCCGATCCACCGTGTGGACCGCCCCGCCATCGTCAACCCGCAGCGTGTACGCCAGCCGTCCACCCTCGCGAGCGTTGGCGTGCCCGACCCGCACCGGCGCGCCGGTTGCCCACGTGATCAGCGCACTGCGGGCCAGCCCCTGCGCATCAACGACGATGTCGTAGCGACGTCGCCGTAAGCCGCGCAACCACTGCACGAACCGTGCCGCCGTCGGCGGCGTGTACCACGAAGCGAACTTGGATCGCGGGAACGGGATGACCTCGTTCACCGCCGGGTGCCCGCGCACGGCATCGACGAATGTGTCCTGCACCAACCAGTCGATGGTGGCTCCGGGCCAGCGGGCCCGCAGGCTCGCCGCCAGCGGCACTGTGCGGCAGACATCCCCCAGGGCGCTGGGCCGGATGAGCAGTATGCGTGCGGGGTCGTGCGTCATGCGCGGACGCCATGGTACAGGAGGTGGTATCCTGCGTGCATGCGGAGCCTGTTTGCCGGGATGTTGTTGACGACGGCGCTGCTGCTCGGGGCCGGGGCGGAAAGAGTGGATTCTCCGCCGGCGCAGTTGCGGAGGGACGTGGTGGCGGCGATCGGGTCACCCGCCGGTGTCGTCATGTTGCCGCGGCTGGGGGCCGGCGATGGGGCGTGGACGGTGTACGCGAGCGGTTCGGTCGTGAAGTCGCCGCGGTTTGAGTTGCGGATCGATTGCGAGGCAGCGCGTGCCGCGGTCGAGGGTGACTTCAATGCATCGACCTGCGCGGGGTTGCTCGACGCGTGGGGGTTGGCCAACGGGCGCGACGCGGAGTTGCGGGCTGAGTTGATCCCGGCCGAGCATGCGAAGGTGATCGGTGCGGACGGGTCCGAGCGATCAGCACAGAAATATGCTGGTCCGCCGCTGGTTCGCGCGGAGGCAAGTTGGTCGGCGCGGTCGAGGCCGGTGGGGACCGTTGCGCGGGCGCTGGTGTGCGACGCCGGGTGGCCGGGGGTCCTGGGCATCGAGCCGCCCGAGGCGGCGTGGCTGGCGGTGCTGCGCTTGGACGCCCTCGGGCTCGGGCGGTTCGGACACGGGGTGCTGGGCGGGTGGCCCGGGCTGGTGCGGCTGGCGATCCGGTCGATCGGCCTTGCCGAGAGCGGCAAGAGCCTCCCGGTGTGGGAGGAGGCGGAGTCGGCGTGGATGCGGCAGCACACCGATGTGTTCCGCGCTGTCTGCGGGTCGCTGGGCCGCTGGGTGCTGGTCGGCGGTCTGGCCTCCGGCGACGGCGTGGTGGTCATCGCCGAGGCGACCGGCAGCGGGCAGCGGGCCGAGGCGGCGTCGGCCGAGGTGGCCAAGGCGTTCGGTGGTGAGGTCGTGCGTGAGGGCGAGGTGTACAGCATCAGGGCCTCCGACGATCGGCTGGTGGCGAGCCTCGCGTGGACTGTCCGCAAGATAGGCACACGAGCGTGGATCGTGGCGGTGATCGGCGCCGACGCCAAGACGCCGGCGGCCGCGCTGGTTGCCAAGGCCGCGGCGGGGTTGCGCGAACCGCGACCGGAAAAAAAGTGAGCGCGCTCAGGCCGGGAAGGTTGCGCTGGTCTTTTCGGTTTCCCAGACCGTGACGCCGACCAGCTCGGCGCTGCCGCGGGCGGCATCGCGGATCGCCGGCTCCAGCCAGCGGTGGCAGACGGCGGCGATGTTCTCCACCGACGGGTTCATGCCTCCGGCGCGGGAACAGTCGAATTCCGGCAGGTCGAGGTTCAGGTGCTTGTGGTCGAGGCGCTCGATGACCGTGGCCGCGACGATCGGCTCGAGGTCCGCCAGCGAGAAGACGCGGCTTCCGCCCAGCCGCACACGCACGCACGGTTCGACCACATAATTGTGTCCATGTCCGCTGGGATGATTGCACTTGCCGAACATCACCCGGTTCGCCTCGTCGCTCATCGCCGGCACATGCAGGCGGTGGGAGGCGGCGAACTCGAACCGCTGGCGGAGCAGCGCCGTGGTTGAATCGGACTTGATCATCTCAATCCCATAGTACGGTGTGAGCATCCAGCGGACGCTCGCCAGCGAGCCGCCCAGCGCGGCATCGAGCGCGGGGATGAACTCGGCCATGACCGCGCCGGGGTCAGTTTCCGGCCGCTGTTCGCACGCGTGAGCGATGGTCGGGATGGCGGCTGTTCGCACCGCACGGTCGATCACCTTGATGTCCATGAAATAGCCGGTGGCGGCATCGACCTCGCCGTGGCAGGTGACGGTCATCTCATAGTGCCGCCCTAGCCCACGCATAGCGGGTACGCCAGCGTAGCCGTTGTCACCCTTCAAGGGGACATCGGTTCCTGCAGCGGCGTTGAGCGCAAATCTGACCGTTCGCTGGAGCGTGTGCATTCGCCGGAAGCGTATCGGTGTGGACATGAGCGAAGCGGCATTCTCGCCTATGGGGTTCGGTTGGTGTACCCTTGCACTTGGGGGAACTACGAATAGCCCCGTGCACCAACCACCAGGAGTTGACCATGAAGACCCGTACTGCTGCGTTCGCGATCCTCGCCGGCCTGTGCCTCGTTGCTGTCGGCTGCGAGGAGAAGAAGGCTGACGTCCAGAAGGCCGCCGACGCCGCCAAGAAGGAAGTCGACAAGGCCGCAGACAAGACCAAGGCCGCTGCTGACGCTGCCAAGAAGGAAGTCGACAAGGCCACGACCCCGGCCCCGGCTCCCGCGCCGAAGTAATCCGGCGGCGAGCGACAATTGAACATAGCATGTGGCGGGCGAGGGGAATCCCTCGCCCGGCATTGTTATTTTGGAGAAAATCATGGCCTGCTGCTGCCTGACCGGAACGATGCGTTCGACCCTGGTGCTGGCTTTCGCTGCCGCGGCGGGATTGGGGCTGGTTGCCGCCCTGACGGCGCGGGCGGATGACCCGAAACCGACACCAACACCTGCTCCACCCGCAGCGCCGGCCACGCCCGCCGCTCCTCAGGCACCGGCGAAGCCGGGCATGATGCCTGCACCGGCCGCGCCCGCCGATCCGGCGTACGTGCTGGGGTTCACGGTGAAGTCGATCGACGGGAAGGATGTGAACCTCGCTGACTACAAGGGCAAGGTGGTGATGATCGTGAACGTGGCGAGCAAGTGCGGGTTGACGCCGCAGTACGAGGCGCTGGAGAAGCTGTACAAGGCCAAGAAGGACGCGGGGCTGGTGATCCTGGGTTTTCCGGCGAACAACTTCAAGAACCAGGAGCCGGGGACGGAGAAGGAGATCGCGGAGTTCTGCACGAGCAAGTACTCGGTGACGTTCCCGATGTTCGCGAAGGTCTCGGTGAAGGGGGCGGACCAGGCGCCGCTGTACAAGAAGATCACTTCGCTCCCCAAGCCTGTGGGTGAGGAACCGTCGTGGAATTTCACGAAGTACCTGGTCGATCGGGACGGACGGGTTGTGGCGCGGTTTGATCCGCAGACCAAGCCGGACGACAAGGCGGTGACGGAGAAGATCGACGTGCTGCTGGCCGCGAAGGCGACGGAGAAGAAGTAGATTGCGGCGAAGCGGCAGTGGCGAAGTGAAAAGAGACTGCAAATGAAAGGCCCCGGAGCCGCTCCGGGGCCTTTGTCATTGGGCAAGCATGTGAACAGATCTGTGGTTGTCAGCGGCGGCGGCGGAAGGCGGCGATGCTCGCGAGGGAGGCGAGGGCCGCGGCCGAGGGGGAGGGGACGACGGTGAGGACGCCGAGGTTGGGCGTGGCGCCGTAGCTGGCGTTGTAGGTGAGGCCGTTGTTGCTGCCGGCGCCGTCGATGTCGGCGAGGGTCCAGCCGACGTTGCCGCCGGTGAGCAACGGGTCGAGGTTGAAGCGGAACGTGTACCAGTAGGTGCCGGGGCTGGCGGGTGTGGTGAAGGAGGCCTGGTACTCGTCGTCGTTGCCGTTCTGAACGTTGAACGTGGCGGGGAACCAGGTCCACAGCGCGTCGTTGACGAGCGGGTCGCTTCCGGCGGGGCCGTAACCGAGCTGCGCGGTAATGCTGACGTGAGCGCCGGCGGCCGGGGTCATGCCCGCTTCGTAGATACGGCCGTAGATCACGCCGGTGCTGGTGCTGACGGGAAGGGTCAGCGTGTAGGGAAATTGGAGGTTGACGAAGTCGGCTTCTTCGCTGAAGTTCGTCTCGTTGAGATAGTGCGGCACGACGACACCGGCGAGGGCGGGGGACGTCATTGCGGCGGTGGCCAAGGCCAGCGGGGCAAGGATCTGCACAACGGGATAATGCATGCTCTCTCTCCTGAATGGGCAGCTTGTGCCGCCGGTGTAGAGGAAAGGTACTTGGTGCCGGCGAAAATGCCAAGAAACGCCGTGATTCTGGAGGGCCGAGGGCCGCCCGCGACCGCGGTCGTCAGGCCGCGCGGGGCTGGGCCTGGTTGTGGCTGCTGGCCTGCGGCGGGAGTTCCGATGACGCTGAAGATGTCAGGCCACTACGGACAGCCGCGGTGGCTTGTGATGGCCCGTTTGTGATGCCCGTGAGCGGAGATTGGCCGCGCGAGGAGAACGATGCCGAGTGCGGCGGTGGGGGCGAAGATTGAATCGCTCCTGCTGCGCCGGGTGTCGTCTTGGGAGAGGAAGCCGTGTGAGAGGACTGGGAGACCGCCGGCTGCTGGACTGCTGGCGAAGACGCCGCGGATGGCGCTTGGAGGGTGGCTTCGGCCTTGTCGCAGAGGTCGAGGACGGCCATGGCGGCGAGGCGGCGCTCGCGGGCGGAGGCTTTGGGATCCTCGGCGATGGCGAGGAGGGCATCGGCGGAGCGCCAGCGGGTCGAGGTGATCAGGCTGGGGGAGGGTTGGGGCATGTTCGGAATATACCGTACTGTTGCCAAGTGTGCAAGCACCTAACAAAAAGATTTGCAAAATTGTTAGTCGGGTCGTTTCGTCGAGATCGGCACCGATTCGCGTGGGCGGTGTGGGTTTCTGTTGCCGTGGAGGGGCATTGATCATGGCGGCACTGCGGCGGCGAGGGGCGGCCGCGGTAGGGTTGGGGATGAACCGGCGGCGCGGCATGGCGAGGCGGAGGGGATCGGCCCGGGCGCCGTGGGGCGTGTGGGCGCTGGCGGCGGCGACGGCGGTGCTGATCGTGCTGCAGGTCGTCACGGGGTGGTTCGGGATTACCTACAGCAGTCCACGCATTTGTGTGGAGCTGGATTCGGGCCGGTTCGCGTGCACCGTGACGCAGGAGCCGGTGCCGCCGGCGCCGGTGTTTGTTGATCCCGGGTTGCATTGGAAATGGCAGGGCCAGGGGCCGAGCTGGGTTTTCTGGCCGCGGATGGAGTCGGGGATGAACGTGATTGGGCCGTGGACCGTGGTCCAGGCGGACCTGGTGGAGATTCCGGTGTGGTGCGTGCTGGCGCCCGTCGGAGCGTTGGCGCTGCTGCGGTGGCACGCATGGCGGCGGCGGGGGGCATTGGGGGCGTGCGGGGCGTGCGGGTATGACTTGAGTGGGCTTACGTCGGGAGCGCCGTGCCCGGAGTGCGCGGCGGTGCAGGTCACGGAGAGACTCGAAGCATGCGGCGGGCAGGCATGAACGTGTGGAGGCGTATGCCGCGGCGCCCGTGGGTGCTGACGGCGCTGGCGGCGGTGGTGCTGGCGGTGATGGTCGCGACGGGGTGGGTGGGAACGCGGTACTGGGGGCGGACCTTTTCCGTGGGGCTGCTGCACGGGCGGGTGGAGTGGGAGGGATTTGACGGCCAGGCGCGCATGACCCGGCATGGGGACGGGCCTGATTGGTATTTCTGGGGCGGCGACGGCGGGCGATGGGAGATGGGGGCGGAGTGGGGGAAGTGGCCGCCGGGGAACGGGGAGTTTCGCTATTGCTCGGTGCCGCTGTGGGTGCTGGTGGCGTTCGTGGCGGGGCTGGCAGGGTGGCGGTGGCGGCGGTAGGTGGTGTGGCGGCGACGCACGAGAATGGGGTGCTGCGCGGCGTGCGGGTATGACGTGCGGGGGATTGCGGGCGGGGTTGTCTCGAAGTCGTGAACGAGCTGGCACTACGCGATATGGCGTGAAGTACGAGAAGCAAGCTACAAGACACAAAGGCGAGCAGAAGAAGCAGATGGGATGGCGTGACACTATGGAGCAGGCCTGGGGCAGATGATGTTGGGGCGTGCCGCTGCGTAGCGGCGCGTGCCGCGGCACCCATCAGGAGGCGATCCATGTTCACGATCGGGATTGACGCTCACTTCATGTTCTACGCGGTGTGCGTGCTTGACGGCGAGGGACAAGTCGTCAAGGAATGCACGATCAGGGGCGGGCCGGACGCCGTGGCGGGCTTCGTGCGGGAGCTGGGCGAACCGGCGCGGGCCTGCTTGGAGGCGTCGTGCGGGTACGCCTGCTCATAGATGGGGGCAAGTCGGCACAGGGATGCCGCAGGCGAAGCGCGCCCGCACGCATGGAGGCGAAGGAATTGCAGTCTGTTCTCCATGCTCCGTTGGTACACTGGCTTGGTGGCCAAGTCTCCATCCTTGTTGCGATTGCTGATTCTCGCCGCGGCGTCCGGCGTCGTGGCTACTGCGATGCTGGCGGCGCCGGTGCCGATGTTCGTGCGTTGGGTGGGGTTTGAGCAACCCAGCTTGGCGTCCAGGTCAAGCCCGTTCGGAGTGCCTTCCACGATCTCGCGCCGCGATTCGTTGTTCACGGAAGTGTGGAGCGTGGTTCTTGGCCGGCGTCAAGGCATTGTCGTCAACTGGAACCCCGAGTACTTCGAGGCTGCGATTTCGAATGCTGACTCCGGCCCGGCACCTGCGTTCGTTCCGGAGTCGATTCCAGAGCCGCCGCCCGCGCCGGCATGGGTGGTGACCGAGTTCAAGCTCACCAAGCCTCGGGCCTACGTTGACGGCCTATCCACTACAGCCACCGGGTGGCCGTTCCGCGCTCTGTCGTTCGTGCATTGGTCCGGCTCCGAGTATCCGCTTGGCGTGCCGATGGCGCGAGGGACAAGCGTCGATATCGACGGCATCGCTCACGGTTGGCGCATCGGTACCGACCGATACTTGCCGCTGGTGATTCCGACTCGCCCGATCTGGCCTGGCCTTGCCGCCAACATCCTCATCTGGAGTGTGGTTTCGGTACCGTGTATTCGCGGCGCTTACATGCTGCGTGCGCGGCTCCGGCGACAGCGCGGACTCTGCTCTGACTGTGCGTACGTGACGGCGGGTTTGCCCGCTCAAGGTGTCTGCCCGGAGTGTGGGCGCCGCTTGGCTTAGTTGTGCATTTCACAGTTGTTTGGAGAGACCGCCGCACTCCGGGCAGGGGATTCCTGGGGCGAGTCCCGACAGGTCGTAGCCGCACTTGAGGCAGTGGCCTGTCATGGCGCGGCGGCGGGCCTTGAGGCCGGACCAGAGCAGGAGGCCGCCGCCGAGGAGTGAGGCGAGGGCGAAGGGCCAGGGGATCATCAGCACCGCCGTGCGCATGGGGAATGAGGGAGGTGAATCGAATCGCTCGTAGCCCACGATCCACACATTCAAGCTGGATGAAGGGGGAAATGCGGAGGCGCTTCCGATGAGACGCTCATCAATGAGCCAATACCAGGATTGGTCGGGCGACACCGGCCCACGGCGACGGGCGCTCAAGGACGGGCCGCTGGGTGACTGGGTGCGGTACTCGGCAACGTAAAGAAGACCACCATCGCAACCAAGGCGCCACTGGGCCCACTGCGCGCCCATCCACCACCACCGCGACGCGCCCCATACACCCGTGATGAGCACGCCGATCGCCAAAAGGAACCGCCCCGCGAGCCGCCGCTTGCGGCCGGAGCGTTTGGGGCGCGGCGCCTTGGGTGGGAGGGGCATGGGGAGAGTCTACGGACACCCTGCAATTCGGTGGCGTCCTTGTGGGGCCGGAGCGGTGCTCCGTGTTGAGATGCCGAGTTCGTAGACGACTGTTTCGCCTGCACGAATGGTGGTTGTCCACGGCTAGTGACGTTCAGCCCCTGCGGGTTGATGAGGCGGGGCCGCACTCGGGGCAGGGGGCGGTTGGGGTGAGGCCGGCGCGGAGGTAGGCGCAGCGGGGGCAGCGGTTGCGGGCACTTCGCCAGCGGGCGCGGAGGGCTGTCAGGCCGAGGGAGAGGATCCACAGACCTGTTCCGAGGACGACAGCGTCGGCGAGGAGGCCGCGCCAGAGGATGGAGGTCGGCCAGACCATGGGGACGCGGGTGTCGTCGAGGCCGGGACGGGTGAGCCAGAGTGCGCCGCGGAGGACGGCGGGCTGGGTCATTGTGGAGAGTCGGTCGCGGCCGCTGCAGGAAGCGGCGCAGGGCAGGGGCCACCCGAAGGCGTCGGCGGTGATATGGATGGACCAGGAATTGGCCTCGGTGGCACTGGGGAGGTCGTCTTCGATGCCGCGGAGCCACCAGGGCCAGACTTCGCTCGCTTCTTGAGTCGGGCGGGGGAATGCGGCGTGCCCTTGCGCGGTGCAGGTGATCCGCGCCCATTGGGAGGTGTCGGTGACGGCCCATTCGGTGCCGCGGAGGTAGAACCAGCGGGGAGGGGGAGGTATGGGCCCGATTGGTTCGGACGGTTCGAGATCTTCAAATTGGAAGGGTGAGCTGGTCACCCAGACGCGGACCTGCGCGGGCGGCGGGCTCTTGGCGCCCCATTCGACGATGTAGGCACGGATGTTGGCGAGGAGGAGAGCGACGATCGCGCCGGCGAGGAGGAAGCGGAGGACTCGCCATAGTTTTGAGCGGCGCGGGAGCATTGGGAGCGGGCAATGCTAGGGTAAAAAGTGTGGCGATCAGGAGGAGGAGTTTGGCGAAGGGTTCGGTGGTGCGTGGGCTGACGTCGGCGGCGACGTGGCACTTAGTTGGCTCGCGAAGATGCATCGATCGGCTCCAGCGATAGACGAGCAGGCAATCGACAGGCCCCGGAACGCTGCGGAGCTTTTTGTTCGGGTGCAGTCGGATGATGTGTCGCGATGGCGGGCCTCCCGTTCGGTACCGCCGCCCGTCTTCACACACCCTTAACCGTCGCGACGCCAGTGGGCGAAGCCCTCCCAATACCCTTCTGGCGAGTTCAGAAACCCTCTCTCCCTCCACTGGAGACCATCCATGACCCTGACGACCCTGTTCCATAACGGACTCGCCGCCGCGGCCATTGCCATGGCCACCACCGGCGCCATCGCTGCTGATGTCAAGCTGACCGGCGCGGGCGCGACGTTCCCCCAGCCCCTGTACGAGCGCTGGACGGTTGAATACCAGAAGGCCAATCCCGACGTCAAGATCACCTACGAGGGCGGAGGCTCGGGCGCCGGCATCAAGCGGATCACGGACAAGACGTGCGCCTTCGGCGCCAGTGATGCTCCGCTGAGCGAGAAGGAGATCGAGGCCCTCGGCGGCACCTCCGCGGTGATCCAGTTCCCCACCGTCGCGGGCGGCGTCGTGCCGGCGTACAACATCCCCGACGTCAAGAGCGAGTTGAAGTTCACCGGTGAGGTGATCTCCGACATCTACCTCGGCAAGATCAGCAAGTGGAACGACAAGGCGATCACCGACCTGAACCCCGGCGTGAAGCTCCCCGACCTGGCGATCACGCCGGCGTGGCGCTCCGACGGCTCGGGCACGACCTATGTCTTCACCAGCTACCTCGCGACGCAGTCGAAGGACTTCAAGACGGCTGTCGGCGCGGGCAAGCAGGTGAAGTGGCCGGTCGGCACCGGCGGCAAGGGCAACCCCGGCGTCGCCGCGGTGATCACCCAGACCCCCGGCGCGTTCGGCTACATCGAGCAGAACTACGCGGTGGCGAACAAGATCGCGTACGGCTCGGTGAAGAACGCCGCGGGCGAGTTCGTCAAGGCGACGATCCCGTCGATGACGGCGGCGGGCGAGGGCGCGGTGGACAAACTCAAGGGCACCGTGCTCAAGGCCGACATCTGGAACCAGCCGGGCAAGAACGCTTATCCCATCACGGCGTTCACCTACATCATCGTCAACAACGATCTCCGCAGCGTGAAGACGATGGACGAGGCCGTGGCGCTCAAGAAGTTCCTGGCGTGGGCGCTGAGCGACGCGGGTCAGAAGATCGCCGGGGACATGGACTATGCCCCCTTGAGCAAGGGCGTGCAGAAGGCTTCGCAGACGGCGCTCGAGACCGTCACGTTCGAGGGCAAGCCGGTCAACGCGAAGTGATCGTGACGCGATCGGTAGCGAATTGAGATTTGTCCCATCGCCCGCTTACGCGGGCGATGGGTTTTTCGGAGCAGCACGTGACGGCGATTCCCACACAGTCCGGGTTGGAGTTGCCGGGCGGGAGCGGGGACGCGCCCGCTCCCACCCCCACGCCGGCTGCGAAGGCTCAGAAACGCTCGCGACTGCGGATCGGAGACTTCGTTCTGGGGATGCTGGCGCGCGGCAGCGGGCTCTCGATCATCCTGATGCTGGTGGCGCTGGTTGGCCTGCTGTTCATCGCGGCGCTGCCGAGCATCCGGCACTTCGGGTGGGGGTTCCTCGTCAGCAGCCAGTGGCAGGTGAACGAACGTGTGGAGCCGGTGCGCGACGCGGCGGGCGAGATCCTGACCGACGCCGCGGGCGAGGCGATCACGCAGGTCGTGCCGCCGACGTTCGGGGCGCTGCCGTTCATTTACGGGACGTTCGTGACGAGCGTGATCGCGCTGGTGGTGGCGGTGCCGCTGAGCCTGGGGTGCGCGATCTTCATCGTGCGGATCGCGCCGAGGTACCGGCTGGCGGCGCCGATCTCGTTCCTGGTTGAGTTCCTGGCGGCCATCCCGTCGATCGCGTACGGCATGTGGGGGCTATTCGTGCTCTGTCCGTTTATGGCACAGCGCGTGTACCCGTGGCTGGTGCCGGCCCTGCGCGACGGCGTGGCGCCGGTCGTGTCGAAGCTGAGCGGCGGCGCGATCACGCTCGATTGGCTCTTTGGTCAGAAACTCAATATCAACGGTGTGATCATCAACCGGGCCTACTCGCTCAATGGGTACGACATCCTCTCGGGCGGGCTGGTGCTGGCGATCATGATCCTGCCGATCATCACGGCCGTGTCGCGCGATGTGCTCAAGGCCGTGCCGCGCCAGCAGATCGAGGGGACGCTGGCGTTGGGGGCGACTTGGTGGCAGAGCTGCCGCGGCATGCTGCGGTACGCCCGTGCGGGGCTGTTCGGGGCGATCATGCTGGGTCTGGCCCGCGCAGCGGGCGAGACGATGGCGGTGACGATGGTGATCGGCAACCAGATCCAGATCGCGCCGTCACCGTTTGCCGCGGCGTCATCGATGTCGAGCCTCCTGGCCAACCAGTTTTCCGAGGCCGAGTCGGGCTCGCTGCACTACGCGGCGCTCATGCACGTGGCGCTGGTGCTGCTGGTGATGTCGCTGCTGTTCAACGTGGTGGCGCGGTGGCTGGTCGTCGGGGGAGGGAGCCGCACATCGGCGGCGCACTGAGATGGGGAGCAAACGCGTCCAACTCGTGAACCGGGCCAAGAGCCACGCGATGTACGGCGTGTGCGTCGGCTTCGGCGTGCTCATCGTGGCGCTCCTGGTGCTGGTGACTGCGTACATCCTCTTCCGCGGGTTCGCCGGGTTGCTGACGCACGACGCGGCGGGGGGCATCACGGGGATCAACTGGGGCTTCTTCACGCAGTTGCCGACGGGCAACTCCAAGGATCCCGGCGGGATGCCGCACGCGATTGTGGGAACGATCTACCTGTTGGGGATGGCCAGCATCATGGGCATCCCCATGGGTGTGCTGACGGGCATCTACTTGTCGGAGTACCGCGGCGAAGGGTGGCTGATCAACTCGGTGCGGTTCATCGCCGACGTGCTGGCAGGTGTGCCCAGTATCGTGGTGGGCATACTGGGCTACGAGCTGGTGGTGCGGCCGATCGGCAACACCAACGGCTACGCCGGTGCGCTGGCGATGGCGTTCATCATGATCCCGCTGGTGGCTCGTACGACGGAAGAAATGCTGACACTGGTGCCGCAGAGCTTCCGCGAGGGGAGCCTGGCCTTGGGGGCGACCAAATCGCAGACGATTCTGAAAGTAGTGCTGCCGGCGGCGAGCGGGAGCGTAGTGACGGGCATCATGCTGGCGCTGGCGCGGATCGCCGGCGAGACGGCGCCGCTGCTGTTCACAGTCGGGGCCAGTCGCTTCATGCCCGGCAACCCCGATGAGTCGTACCCCTCGCTGATGGTGACGATCTACCGCTATACCGCCGGCACGCTGGAAGAGAAGGAACTGGCGTGGTCGGGGATCCTCGCGCTCATTGTGCTGGTGTTCCTGTTGAACCTGGCGATCCGCGCGGTTACGGCCCGTTCGATGGCGTTGCGGTTCCGCTAAGATTGTGAAGATCCCTTGATCGGAGTGTCCGGCAGCGAGACGATGTCATGCTGATGACCAACGCGGACCAAACAACCAGGAGCCCGGTGCAGGTGCAGGCCCCGCGGGCCGCGGGGCACTTGGCGCCCGCGCCGATCACGCATGAAGAAGCCGTGCGTGAGTACAACGTCCTTGAAGCGATCCGCCGCAACGAGCACGTCAACTCGACGGTCCACCCCAGCGTTCTGGCCGACCCCGCGGTGATCACGGTCAAGGACTTCAACCTCTGGTACAGCAAGCACCACGCCCTGCACCACATTTCCATGCCGGTGCCCCTGGGCAAGGTGACGGCGATGATCGGTCCGTCGGGCTGCGGCAAGAGCACGCTGCTGCGCTGCGTCAACCGCATGAACGACCTGGTGGACGGGGTGAAGATCACCGGTGTCATGAAGCTGCGCGACCAGGACCTGTACGGCAAGGGCGTGGACATCATCAGCCTGCGCCGGCGGATCGGCATGGTCTTCCAGAAGCCCAATCCGTTCCCGATGTCGATCTTCGAGAACGTGGCCTACCCGCTGAAGATCCACGGGGAGAACCGCAAGTCCGTTTTGGAGCCGGCGGTCGAGAACGCCCTGCGCGGGGCGGCCTTGTGGGATGAGGTGAAGGACCGGTTGAAGCAGTCGGCCCTGGGGATGTCCGGCGGCCAACAGCAGCGGCTGTGCATCGCGCGGGCGATTGTGGTGAATCCCGAGATCCTGCTGATGGACGAGCCGTGCTCGGCGCTCGATCCCATTGCTACGTTGCGGGTTGAGGAATTGATCCACGAGATCAGCCAGAAGTACACCGTGCTCATCGTCACGCACAACATGCAGCAGGCGGCCCGCGTCTCCAACTTTACGGCCTTCATGTACCTCGGCCGTTTGGTGGAATACGGGAAAACCGCTGACATCTTCCAGAACCCTAAGCTGGCGGAAACCGAGAATTACGTCACCGGCCGATTCGGCTGATTCAGCCGCCGGGGCGATCCAACGGCGTAAACTCCCCGAACCTGTCCGGCCTTTGGCGGCCGGGGCGGGGAGTTGTCCCTTTGTTCAACACCACTGATTTACGCAGGTCATTCCATGTCCAGTCCCGTCAAAGCCGTCCCCCCGTCCATCAACGGCTGGAACGCCGAGTACCTCGAAGCCCAGTACCAGCAGTTCCTCCAGGACGCGTCGTCCGTTCCCGCCGATCTCCAGGCGTTTTTCCAAGGGTTTGATCTCGCCCGGTCGGCGAGTGTTCCCGCCGCTGGAGCCGGCCGACCAACAGCCGCGCCACCCGCCAGCGGAGACGTTCGCGAGGCCATTCGACTGGCCGCAGGGACGCAGAGCCTGATTGATTCTTACCGACGCTTCGGCCATTTCGCGGCCAAGCTCGACGTCTTCGACCGCCCGCGGGCCCGCCCGGCCAGTTTGGAATTGGCCGCCCACGGGTTGAGCGATGCCGACCTGGACAAGACCGTCGTCGCCGGGTCGCTACCGGTCAATCCGGGATCGACGCTGCGGCAGGTGCGCGAGCGGCTGGAGCAGACGTATTGCGGCACCATCGGCGCGCAGTACATGCACATCGCCGACGACGCCCAGCGCGAATGGATGCGCCAGAAGTGCGAGAGCAACAGCGGCCGCCCGTCGCTGACGCGCGACGAGAAGGTGCAGGTGCTCGAGTGCGTGATCAAGTCGGAGCAGTTCGAGCGGTTCCTGCAGAAGCGCTACCCGGGCGACAAGCGGTTCAGCCTTGAGGGGGGCGAGTCGCTCATTCCGCTGCTGGAGCGGGTGATCCGCGCCGCGGGCGAGAGCAAGGTCGAAGAGATCGTCATCGGCATGCCCCACCGTGGGCGCTTGAATGTGCTGAACAACGTGCTCGGCAAGACCTACGAGCAGATCTTCACCGAGTTCGAGGACAACTTCGACGAGGACTTTGCCGACGGCGGCGGCGACGTGAAGTACCACCGCGGGTACTCGGGCGAGCGTAAGCTCCCCGGCGGGCGGAGCATGAGCCTCTCGGTCGCGAGCAACCCGAGCCACCTGGAGTCGGTGAATGCGGTGGTTGCCGGGCGCTGCCGTGCCAAGCAGCGGCTGCGCAACGACACCGAGCGCAAGCGCGTGATCCCGATCACGATCCACGGCGATGCCGGGATCATCGGCCAGGGCGTGAACTTCGAGGTGATGAACTTCGCGCAGCTCGAGGGGTACACCTGCGGCGGCACCATCCACGCGGTCATCAACAACATGATCGGGTTCACAACGACCCCCGAGGACTCGCGGAGCAGCCCGTACTGCACCGACGGCGCGCTGATGATCGATGCCCCGGTCTTCCACGTGAATGGCGACGACCCGGAGGCGGTGGTGGCGACGGCGCAGATCGCCCTGGAGTACCGCCAGACGTTCAAGCGGGATGTATTCATCGACCTGTGGTGCTTCCGCAAGTACGGCCATAACGAGCAGGACGAGCAGTCGTTCACGCAGCCGATCCTCGCCGAGTTGATCCGCAACAAGCGGAGCGTGGTGGCGATCTACACCGAGAAGCTCGTGCGCGACGGCGTGCTCTCGCAGGGCGCGATGGACGAGTTCCTCAAGGCCGTGGACGGCCGCCTCGAGGCGGCGCAGAAGGCCGCCAAGGAGGCGCCGCACGACCCGACGATCGACCCCGCGGGCAAGCGCTGGCAGGGGATGGGGTGGGACTTCTCGTTCGATCCCGTGAAGACCGCGGTTACGCGCAAGCAGCTTGAAGAGGTCTGCGCCGTCAACGCGAAGATTCCCGCGGGCTTCGAGGTGAATCCCAAGCTCAAGAAGCTGATGACCGATCGCGCCGCGCTACTGGAGACCGGTGCGATTACCTACGCCGACGCCGAGATGCTGGCGATCGGCACGCTCCTGGCCGAAGGGACGCCGGTCCGCATCAGCGGGCAGGATTCCCGCCGCGGCACCTTCAGCCACCGCCACGCGGTGCTCCGCGACTTCAAGACCGGAGAGCCGTACCTGCCGCTGAACAACATGCGGCCGATCGCGGCGCTGCCGGACGATGCCGGCAAGCCGGGGCCCGACGGCAAGCCGACGCAGGCGAAGCTGTGCGTGTACGACAGCTCGCTCAGCGAGTACAGCGTGATGGGTTTCGATTACGGCTATTCGCTGGCCGATCCGAACATGCTCGTCATGTGGGAGGCGCAGTTCGGCGACTTCAACAACGGCGCGCAGATCATGATCGACCAGTATCTCGCCAGCGCCGAGATCAAGTGGAGTCGCTGGTCGGGGCTGACGCTGCTGCTGCCGCACGGGTACGAGGGCGCGGGCCCGGAGCACTCCTCGTGCCGTCTGGAGCGGTTCCTGCTGCTGTGCGCCGACGACAACATGCAGGTGGTCCACCCGACGACGGGCGCTCAGCTCTTCCACTTGCTGCGTCGTCAGGTGAGCAAGCAGCGCAAGTTCCGCAAGCCGTTGATCATCGCGACTCCGAAGAGCTACCTGCGCGTCGTCACTTCGCACATCAACGAGTTGATGGAGGGGACGTTCCGCGAACTGCTCGACGACCCGTACTTCGAGAAGGGCAAGGACGGTCACAAGGGCGACCGCAAGCAGGTCCGGCGCGTGATGCTCTGCTCCGGCAAGTTCTACCACGAGCTGGCCGAGCGGCGCGATGTGATCAAGCGGTACGACACGGCGCTGGTGCGCGTCGAACAGATGTACCCGTTCCATGCGGGGATGGCCAAGGAGATCCTGGCGAAGTATCCGGCCAAGGCGGAACTGGTCTACGCCCAAGAGGAGCCGCGCAACGCCGGCTCGTTCCTGTTCGTGGACGACGTGATGCGGCAGGCAGGGATGCCGATCGCCAAGTACATCGGGCGCAAGTCCAGCGCGACGCCGGCGACCGGGTCCAAGCACAAGCACAAGGAGGAGCAGGAGGCGCTGCTCACCGAGGCGATCGGCCCCGGCCCGGGCAAGACCGATGCTCATGCTCCGGTCGCCACAGCGGAGACCGGCGCGACTACCGTCGGCGGGTCCAAGAAGTCCAAGTAACGCCGCGGGCCGGCACACGGCCCGCGCCACAGCAAGGAATCGCGGCGAAACATGGCGGTTGACATCATTATTCCGGAGATGGGCGAGTCGGTTCGGACCGGCGTCATCGCCCGTTGGCTGAAGAACGAAGGCGACTCCGTCAAGCGCGACGAGCCGGTGCTCGAGCTGGAGACGGACAAGATCACGGCGGAGATCACCGCCCCGGCGGCCGGCGGCCTGAAGCACATGGCCAAGGCCGGCGACACGGTCGCGGTCGGCGCCGTGGTGGGACAGGTCGATGAAAGCAAGGTCGGGGGCGCACCCGCCGCAGCACCGGCGCCGGCGGCACCTGCCAAGGCCGCGGTTGCGGCCCAAGCGGCCAAGCCTGCCGCGGCGCCTGAGCCTGCGCGATCGGCCAATGGTGTTCACGGCTCCGACGTTCGGGCGACGCCGCTGGCTAAGAAACTCGCCGATGAGCATGGCGTAGAGATCTCGCGCGTATCGGGCACGGGTCCGGGTGGTCGTGTTCGCGAGCAGGACGTGCTCGACTACGTCCACCGCGCTCCCGAACCGGAGCCCAAGGCGGTCGCGGTCACGACGGCGCCAAGCTTGGCTCCTCGTGCTGCCAGCGCACCGGCGGTTTCAGCTTCGGGGGCTCGCCGCGAGCGGGTTTCGCCGCTGCGGACACGAATTGCCCAGCGGCTGGTCGAGGCCCAGCACACCGCCGCGATGCTCACCACGTTCAACGAAGTGGACATGAGCGCGGTGATGGCGCTGCGGACCAGGTACAAGGAAGAGTTCGAGAAGAAGCACGGCGTCGGCCTGGGTTTCATGTCGTTCTTCGTCAAGGCGGCAGTGCATGCCCTGCAGAAGTTTCCGCTCGTCAACGCATCGCTCGCGCAGGGCGCAGACGGCTCGCTCGAAGTCGAGCACCACGAAGGTGCGCACATCGCGATGGCGGTGAGCACGCCCAAGGGGCTCACCGTCCCGGTGCTGCGCAACTGTGAGCGTCGGTCGTTCGCCGACATCGAAGCAGGGATCAAGGAGCTCGCGGCCAAGGCCCGCGACGGCAAACTTGCGCTCGACGACCTCCAGGGCGGCACGTTCACGATCACCAACGGCGGCGTGTTCGGTTCGCTTCTCTCGACGCCGATCCTCAACGCGCCGCAGTCGGCGATCCTCGGCATGCACGCCATCAAGAACCGCCCGGTCGAGAACCCCGACAAGCCCGGGGAAATCGTCCTGCGCCCCATGATGTACTTGGCCGTCAGCTACGACCACCGTTTGCTGGACGGCTCGGAGGCGGTCCAATTCCTGGTGGCGATCAAGAACGCCATCGAGAAGCCCGAGCGGGTGCTGCTGGGTGTATGATCGGGTGCGGCCAAGCACCGGAATCGGTGCCTGTCAGGACCGAATTCCCCCGACGGTTACCGGACAGCGCGTTGAGGAGTGGGGAGAATTGCGTTTTTTTGCGCCCGTCAAGGGAGCAGATTTACCAATCGGCTCGTATGGGCTATCGTCGCTTCTCGCTTGGGGGGATCGTGAACTGGCCACTCGGCTGGTTGTATCGGAGAGTTTCTGTAACCAGGTCCCCGGCTACCCGCCGCCCGGAAGGGTCAATTTATGTCACAAAGCGCTCCTCTTGTTCGTGAAGTGGTCGAGGCCGATGTCCTCGCTGTTTGGGACTCGCTGATCGGCGACTCGGGGGCCGACGTGGCCATCCTCGACGCCGACGGCCGCTTCCAATATGTCAGTCCCGTCCTGAGCTGGTGGGCGATCGGCCCGTCCCGCGGGGACATCATGGGCAAAACGCTGCACGAGGTGCTCCCCAAGGAAATCGCCGACGAGCGGCTGACGATCATCCAGCGCGTGGCCGCAACCGGTCGCTCGGTGGTGCTGCACGCCCAGTGGCGCGGCATCCGCACGCGGACGACGATCCGCCTGCTCCCAGGGGCCAAGGATCAGGGTGCCCGCATCCTGACGGTCTGCCGCGGCGCTGTGCCTGCCGATCACACCAAGGCCGCGATGGCGGACACCGAGGTTGTTCACGCCAAGCACATCGACAAAGGCCCGCTGGCGTCGCTGACGCCGCGCGAGCTGGAGATCCTGGGCATGATCGGTCGCGGCATGACCACAGCCGCGATCGCCAAGAAGCTCTTCCGCAGCCGCAAGACGATCGAGGCGCACCGGCTGTCGCTGGGCGCCAAGCTCGGGGTCCGCAACCGTGTTGAACTGGCGCGGATCGCGCTGCAATCGGGCCTCGTGACCGACGAAGACGAGACCGACACGCCCGGTGGGCTGGGCGCTGCGAACCAGGCGGACGCGCGGCCGGCGCCCGTCCGCCTGCCGCTCCGCTGACCGCCGGCAATCTTGAATATGTTTTGGCGGCCCCCGTGCGAGCGGGGGCTGTTCCTTTTTGTTGTGTCGGAGGAAGAGTTGGCGGGCTACTTCGTGAGCGCGTCCCGCACGGTGGCGAGCCACGCATCGGCGGGTAGGGCGTAGGGGCGGAATTTCTCGAGCAGGCCCTGCTCCTCGCTGTAGAACAGCGCGCGGGCGGCGCCCAGGTTGGCCGCGGCGGGGGAGTCGATCAGGTTGCTCGAGTCGCCGCCGTTCATCTGGAAGAGCACGCGTCCGTCGAACTCGCGGACGATTGCGCGGGGGAGCTGGCGTTCAAGGTTGGTCGCGGTGTCGCACCACATCAGCGTGTGCATGCCCGAGACCGGCCCCTCACGCAGAAGGGAGGCGAGGTGCTTGTCGGGGCTGGTGGCCGCGGCGTCGCCGGAGCCGAAGCTGAAGTCGTCCTCGCTCTTGCGCAGGTTGCGGAAGCGGTGCAGGCCGTTGATGACGAGGTAGACACTCGGCGCATCGGTGCGTCCGTCGAGCTGCCGTGTGGCAAGTTCAAGGCCGAGTTCATCCATGATCGCGGGGACATCGCGGTAAGGGACGATCTTGACCTGCGCTCCCGTCACGCCGGCGACGCGGTCGAGGTATCCGGCCAATGCGGAGTCAGCGGGGGTGCCGTCGAAGAGGTAGAACTTCGCGGCCTTGTCGCCCTTGGGCTGCTGGGCTGCGAGTGAGACCATGGCGGTGGCAAGCAGGCCCGCGGCGGCCTCGTCACGCTGGCCGACGATGAGCAGGTTGCTGGCCGACTGGCGGCGGAAGACCATCGCCGAGGGGTCTTTGATCGAAACGGCCTCGCCGAGCCAGGCGCGGGCGGCGATCGGCGGCGTGGTCGGGCGGTTGGTGAGGGCGGCGGCGAGAAGCCGGTTTTGCTCGATGAGCGCCGGGGCCGAGCCTTCGAAGACGACGGGGGCTTCGAGGGGGGCACGCAGGGCGGTGTTGCGGACGGCCTCGTGGATTGCGTCGAGGCGCTCTTCACGCTCTTGGTCGGAGAGCCAGACGATCTGGAAGGGGTTGTTGCCCTCGACCATGCCCGACGCGTCGTTGTAGATGGCCTCGCCGGGGCGGTTGAGCAGGCGCGGCGCGGAGTTGTCGTCGCTCATGATGAGGTACGAGTCGGCCTCGCTGCACTGCAGAGCGATGCGCACGGCCATCTGGCCGATGGTGCTGCGGGCGAGGCTGAACGCGCCGGCGAGGGTCTGCGAACCGAGGATGACGTGCATGCCGAAGGCGCGGCCCTGGCGGACGAGGCGGTCGAGCAGGAGGCCGGCTTCCTGCGCGAGCTTGTCGTCCTCGACGAAGAACTCCTGGAATTCGTCAACAATCAGCAGCGTGCGCGGCATCGCCTGGGAGTTGGGCGAGTTGCGGTAGCCGGCGAGGTCCTGCACGCCGACGGTGCGGAAGAGTTCGCCGCGGCGTTTGAGTTCGGCGTCGAGCTTGCGGAGGACCGAGAGGCCGAACTCGCGCTCGCTCTCGATGGCGATGACGCGGGCGTGGGGGAGGCCGTGTGTGGCGTAGGCCTTGAACTCGACGCCCTTCTTGAAGTCGATCAGGTACAACTCGACCTGGTCGGGGGAGTACCACAAGGCCGCGTTGGTGATCATCACGTGCAGCAGCGTGGACTTGCCCGAGCCGGTGCGGCCGGCGATCAGTGCGTGCTGGGCGGTGCCTTTGCCGAGCACCAGCGGCTGCAGCTTGGTCGCGCCGGCCTTGCCGAGCGGGATGCGGAGTTCCTTGGAACTGTCGCCGCACCAGATCTGGCCGGGGGGCGGCTCGACGGCCGTAAAGGGGACTTCAACTTTCGCGGCCGAGCGGGCGGCGGCGCCGATCGCGTTCATCGTGGCGGTGAAGGCGGCTTCGTCGGCGAGAGCTGCGGGGCGATCGAGTGTGAGGGGCAGCTCGGCAAACTCGGGTGTCTCCGGGGCGAATCGCCCATTCTTGTGGACGAGCTTGAGAGCGCCGCGTTCGAGGTCCGCCGAGGCGAGGCCCTGAGGAAGGCGGAGCTTGGCGTCCCAGCCGAGGAGCGTGTAAACGCCGCAGCGCGGGCCGGAGGCCAGGATGCTGGCCAGCCGCTTGGCGGAGGACTCGTTGAAGCCGGAAGGAAAGTCGGCGATGACGACGAAGCGGTAGGGCTCGGCGACCTCGCCGGCCTGGCGGTTGTACGCCTCGATATCGGGGAACTCGTTGCGCAGGTACTTCTGGATCACGTCCTCCATGTGCTGCGTGATGTCCGTGAGCTTCTGCTCGATGTGGCGAGGCTCGGTCCAGATGCGTTCGCCGACGAGCGAGCCGCCGGCGGTGTCCTCGAACTCGGCCAGGTGCATGAACCCGGCGAAGCTCTCGCCGAGGCCGACAGGATCGATGATCGTGAAGCGGACTTTGCCCGGTGGGAACGTCGAGAGCAGCCGGAGCATCGTGGCACGGAGCTGGGCGATCGACTGTGTGCGGTGCTCGTGCGGCGAGTTCATGACGAGCGAGCCGCGCTGGGGGAGTTCCAGCAGCGCGGGGAGGGAGAGCTGTGTCGGGCTGGGCCATGTGAGACGCTCATCGGCGGGGAGGCCTGCTCCGAAGATCTTGAGATCGAGGGCGTAGCGACCGACGGGGAGGACCTGCGGCGCCATGCGGGGCCACTGGTGCGATGGATCGAGGACGTCCGCTTCGGGCGCGGTGGCGCGGGTTGCGAGGTCGTCAATGGTGGTGAGCGCCCCGGCGACGGAGCCTGACCGGGCGATCCAATCGGCGCGGAGTGCCGCCCAGTCCGCCTCGTATTTGGCACGAGCCTCGGTGGAAGCGGCGGCGTGCCATTGGTCGATGGCTTCAGCCTCGCTCGCGTGGGTTTGCTGAGCCGCGGCCAGACGCTGGTCGTACTGGCCCTGGGCCTGCTCGGCCCGCGCGGAACGCTTGGCGCTCGCATCGGAAAGGGCGAGATCGCAGGCGGCCTGGAGTTTGGAGAGATGCAGGTCCCGCTGGCGGCGGGTCTCGCCGATGACGCCCGCGTGCTTCTCCTTGGCGGTTTTCACCTCGGTCTGGAAGCGGTCGAAAATCTGCTGCTTCTGGCGGGCGCGGCGGTCAACGGCCTCGGCGCTGGCCTGCCCATGCAGGCGCCGCGCATCGGCGAGCACGGCGGCAAGCGGGCGAGCAGCTTCGGCGGCGCGGCGACGGACGGAGCCACGGATCCAGAGGAGGATGGCGCCGGCGAGCAGGACGCCTGCACCCGCGCCGATCGCCAACGAGCGGTCGATAGCCCAGTGGTTGATTGCGCCGGCAATGGTTGCGCCGAGCACGGCGCCGACGAACACAATGGCGGCAGGTGCCAGTCCTGCAAACAAGCGGGCGCCCTTCACCGCGCCCAGCCTCATCAGTTCCTCGCGGGCGCGGGAGATGGATTCCACGAGCGCGGGCACGGAGTTGACCTCGGGTGCCGCTTCGGTCGTCTGGTCGGCGGCAGGTGCGGCTGCAGTCGTGGGTGTGGCGGTGTCAAGCGGACCGACAAGTGTGCTGAAGGCTGGGAGGCGGTTGCGCGCCAGCCATGCGGAAGCGTGCGACTGGATCATCTCGATCTCGCCCGATCGCGCTGCGAGTTCGCCCTTGGACTGCTCACGGGCAGATTTGCTCTTGGCGTTGTCGGTGTCGCGGCACGTCTCCGCGAACCATCCCGCGTCCTGGAGTTCCTTGTTGGCCCGTGCGACCGTGACCTCGGCCTTCTCGGCGACGATGCTCGATTCCTTTTGACGCGAGGCGCGGGCGGAACCGATCTTCACTTCAGCCTCGGCGTTTAGCTCAGCGGTCGCGGCGGCGAAGGTGTCTTCGGCGGCTCGCGTTTCCTCACCCAAGCGGGTGGCTGCGCCGATGCGGCGTTCGCTCAACTGCCGCTCGATTATCTTTGACCGCTCCGACCATGCGGATTCGATCGCAGCAACGCGGGCGTTGGCATCTTGGAGCAACTCGCGCAGTCGATTGAGCAGCTCGCGCTGACGATCGCCAACACTCGCGGCGCCGTTTCCGGGGGAGCGTCCGACGGTGCCATTGGCCGCCGGGACATCGGTCGATTCGGTCATTTCGAGGGCGGATTCGTCCATGACTTGGGGAGCGTACACGCCCCGATCCCGGGGCGGTTACGAGGGGGAGCAGTCGCGCTTGGCGGCGGCCAGCATTTCTCCGATCCGGCCCATCGCTTCCATCGCTGTTCGCACCTTCCCGGGGAACGGTTCGATCACTTCGTTCTTGAAGGCCTCGGCCGAGTCGTCCTGCCAATACTCGCGGGTGCGGCGCCACTTGGCGTTGAGGACCTCGGTCGCTTCCTTGAGTTTGGCCTGCGCGGCATGGGTGCTCATGCGGTGGGCTCCGCGGGAGGCGTTCCGTCGGTGCCCACTTCGGGGGAGATGCCTGTGCTCTCGACGGTGGGGGGGGCGATCTGCTGGTAGTCCTCAAGCGAACTGGCCATTCGGTCCAGGCGCGCAACGGCGAGGGGGACATCGCGCCCAGAGGCGTCGGCCAAAGGCTGGACGGTTGCCTTGTAGAGGATGAACTCCCGCTCGATCGCCATCGCCCAGCGCTTCACGCTCCGGAGCTTCTCCTCGGCCTCCTCGAAGCGGCGCTTGGCGACATCCAAGTTGATTTTCTGGTCCGTCGCGCCGGGAGGCAGGTCGCCAATGGCGGTCATCTGGCGGCGATAAAGCTCCGACTTGGCACGCGTGAGCAACTCGGCCCGTTCGCGAACCTGGCGCTGCCAGTAAAGCGGGGCCTCGGACCGAAGCCAGTGCATGGTGCGCTGAGCATCTGAATCGACATCGGCCAGGGCGTTAGCGCATTCCTGGGCGAAGACGATCAGAGCGCCCCGCAGGTCGCGCAGCGCATCGACATTGGTGACTCTCGCCTGCTTGCCCATGGATCAACGCTGATTGAGGTACTCTTCGATCTTCTCGGCCTTCTTGACCAGGAAGGGGATCTGCTGGCTCGCCAGGTCATTGAATCGCGACAGCACCTTCATCGTCGTCTCGAACTCGGCGGCGAACTTCTGCTGCTCCTGGTCGCGCCACGTCTCGGCGAGGTTGTTAAAGCGGCCTTGGAGGGATGTCATCTGCCCCGACAGCCCGGTCGTGAATCGCTTGAGATCTTGGGCAAATCGTCGCAGTTCATCGGGATCAACAATGGCCTTGGCCATGAGCGGACTCCGTTTGGTATACTCAGAGCATAGCCGATCGTTTCGGGCCACCGAGTGAGGAAACTTGCACGGCAATTGCCCGGTTTGACATATTTTCCTGTCCAACGGCGACCGTTGTCGCACAATCTCGTACAGAGTCGTTCGCGTGGGAAACACCCGGGGTAGATCATGCCGATTTGCGCAGGCTCGTTGGCGGCTGTTGCAGGCCTCCTCACATTTTCCGGCGTCGTTGTTGCGGCTTCCGAGCCGCGCGAGTGCATCACACCCGAGGGCGTAATGCTGTGCGATCCGGAGGTGCTCTCGAATCCCGCCTTGACGCGCCACCCATCGCACGTGATGGTTCGGGTTGTCCCCGGCGCCGCGGCCGACCAAGTCGCCGTCATCCACAAGAACGCCGGGATGACGCGCATCGTCTGGACGTACGAGCTGGTCCCGGGCCTGATGTGTGTGGAGGTCGGCGAGGGCAATGTCGATCCGGCGATCAAGGCTTACCAGCAATCGGCCACGGTGATGTACGCCGAGCCGGACTTCGTCCGCCGCGCTTCCGCACAGTCCACGCCCTACGGGATCAACCTTGTGTCGGCGCCGTCGGCCTGGACCAATTCGCGCGGTGCGGGCGCGATCGTCGCGGACCTCGACACCGGAATTGATGTCGGTCACCCCGATCTGCCCACGCCCGCTGCCACATCCTCGTTCATCAGCGGTCAGACTGTCCAGGACGGCAACGGCCACGGCACGCACACCGCCGGGACGATCGCCGCGATCGACAACACTGACGGTGTCGTGGGCGTGGCTCCATCAGTGACGCTCCTGGTGGGCAAGGTGCTGGCGGATTCGGGCAACGGGGCCGACTCGGGGATCATCGCGGGCATCAACTGGGCGCGCACGAACAACGCCGACGTCGTGAGCATGTCGCTCGGCGGCGGCGCGTTCTCGCAGTCATTCCAGGACACGATCACCGCCGCGTTCAATGCCGGCATGGTGATCGTCGCCGCTTCGGGCAACGACGGAACCGACACGCCGGAGTATCCGGCGTCGTACAACAACGTCATCTCTGTGGCGGCCGTGGACTCGGCGCGCAACCGGGCGAGTTTCTCGAACTTCGGCCCGACCATCTCGATCTCTGCGCCGGGTGTCAACGTCTTCAGCACCTTCTCGCGATCGGTGGGCGTCACGACCGCCGTCATCTGGGGCGGAGTCACCAAGACATCCACGACGCTCCAGGGGAGCGGCGTCGGCAACCTCACCCAGCCGGCCGTCTACTGCGGGCTGGGCAACCCGGCAGACTTCCCGCTGTCTGTCGCGGGCAAGATCGCCCACATCCGGCGCGGCACGCTGACTTTCCAGGCCAAGGTCAACAACGCCATCGCCGCGGGCGCGATCGGCGTGGTGGTCTCCAACAACACCACCGGCAACATCACCAACGGCACGCTCAACCAGGCCGTGACGATCCCCGTGGTCGGCATCACGCAGGCCGATGGCGACTTCCTGCAGGCCAACGACGGCACCGTTGTCACGATCAACCGCTCGGGCAGCTCCTACGCGACCGAATCCGGCACCTCGATGGCCTGCCCGCACGTCGCGGGTGTGGCCGGCCTGCTCTTCGGTAAATACCACACCAACCCGGGTCTGACGCCGACGCTCGTGCGCCAGGCGATGGAGCAGACCGCGACCGACCGCGGCGATGTCGGCCGCGACGACCTCTATGGCTACGGCGTGGTCAACGCCGCCGCCGCGATGACGTGGCTCGGTCAGCATTTGCCCTCGCCGTGCCCGGCGGACATCGCGGCAGCCGGCGGCGCGGCCGGCAGCGATGGTCAGGTGACCGTTGACGATCTGGTCTTCTTCCTCAGTGCGTTCTTCGCCAACAACACCGCGTCGGCGGATATCGTCGGCGCCGGCGGCAGCGCAGGCTCGGATGGAACCGTTGGTGTGGATGACCTCGTTGCGTACCTCTCGCGGTTCTTCGCACCGTGCCCGTGATGGGCGGGGCTCAGATCCGGCGGCCGGCGCCGAACTCAAGGTCAAGGTACTTCGCGACATAGTCCACGATGCTGAGCGCCTCGGGGATCTCCGGGTTGTTCGTCGCGCCCATCGGCTCGAAGCGCATGCCTTGGAAGCGCTCCACGGCCTCGTGGATGGTGAGCCCATACTGCAGCGCCAATGAGAACGCGCGGCAGAATGCCTGGCACATCCCGCTGATCGTCGAGCCTTCCTTGGCGATCTTGATGAAGATCTCACCCGGCCGCCCATCGGCGTGCATGCCGATCGTCAGGTAGCCCTCAAGACCGCCGACAACGAACTTGTGCGTAAGGCTCGAGCGCGTGCTGGGGAGCACCTGGCGTGTCGCAACCATCGGGTCTGGCCCTTTCTCGCTGGCGGCGTCGGACACGGCTTGCTCCGGGGTGGTGTTCCTGAGCCTACGCCGATCGCCGGGGGTGGTGGGGTACGGGGCGGGGGTGGAGGGCTCCGGTGCGGTGATGGGCCGCAGCGTTCATATCGGACTCCGCGCCCGGCCCCATGCAATCATCGAACGGGCACGAGGTTTGCCACATATACTGCGTTGCTGACCGATAGACCCCCGGGATGATCGACCACGGCCCCATTTCGCCCTCGCGACGCTGCCATATGGGCAGCCTGTCGCTGCTCGTCCTGGTGGCGATGACCCTTTCGGCGGGGGTTTCCGCCCGCCAGTGGGCCGTGGTTGACCACGCCCGCCCCAGCCTGCCCACCGAGCGGCAGGTGACATACCACCAGACCCAGACGGTCCAGACCCAGCGGGCCCGGCAGGAGACCCGGCCGGACGTGGTCGAGGCCGTGCAACGGATTTCGTTCCGAACGCAATCACTGCGGCCGCTGTTCGCACGCTCGCTGGTTGCCGCCGCGCCGATGCCGGTGCGGGTGGGCCTGCTGGATCTGCCGCCTCCGGGCGTGGCCTGATCCGTCGACACAGCGTTCGTTTCCGTTCAATCAACATCACTCAAACGCGGACGTGCCGCCGAGCCATTGGCTTGAGCGTGTACGCGACCGCTTGCCTCTCCAGGTGACCCCATGGCCAACCAAGACATTCCCATCATCGGCCCGATCCTCAACAAGATCCTCGGCACGCGCAACCAGCGGTTCGTCAAACGCTACCTCCAGAAGGTGGAAGCGATCAACGCGCTGGAGCCCAAGTACCGGGCGATGAGCGATGCGGAGATCCGCAATCAGGTCAACATCTTCCGCGATCGCTTCCAGGCCGGCGAGACCGTCGAGCAGATGATCGCCGACGTCTTCGCCTGCGCCCGCGAGGGCATGGACCGGGCGGTGGGTATCCGCAACATCTTCAACCCCGCGCACAAGTTCGATCCGTCAACTCTCTCGCCCGAGGGCCAGCAGCTCTACGCCCAGACCAAGGCGCAGATGGACGCTACGCCCGATGCCCCGCCTGAGGGCGAGTTCCTCGGCTGCAACGGTCCGATCGCCGGATGGCAGCAGGTGGATATTCCCCTGGCCCTCTACGAGGAAGTTCGCAAGCTCTACCCCGAAAGCCGCCCGCCCTTCCGCAGCCGCCCGTTCGACGTGCAGCTCATCGGCGGCATGGTGCTGGCCCAGGGCAAGATCGCCGAGATGCGCACCGGCGAAGGTAAGACCATCGTCGGCCCTCTCGCCGCATACCTCGCCTCCTGCGAGCGTGTCAAAGTCCACGTAGTGACGGTCAACGACTACCTGGTGCAGCGCGACCGCGACTGGACCTTTCCGTACTTCCGTGCGCTGGGCCTCACCGTCGGCGCCATCCACCCGTCGCACATGCAGGGCGAGCACGAGAAGCGCCGCATGTACATGTGCGACATCACCTACGGCACCACCAGCGAGTTCGGCTTCGACTACCTGCGCGACAACATGAAGCCCTCGGCCGACCAGCAGGTGCAGAAGCGCCGGCAGTTCGCGATCGTTGACGAGGTGGACTCCACGCTCATCGACGAGGCCCGCACGCCGCTGATCATCAGCGGCATGGCCCACGACGATCAGCCACGCTACGAACTGGCCGACAAGCTCGCACGCCACCTGGTGCAGCGCCAAGGCCCGTGGCAGGCGGCCGATGATGCCGCCGAGGGGTGCAAGCGCCTCATCAAGGGCATCGAGGGCGATATGCGCAACGCCCGCGACAAGTCCAAGATCCCCGACCTGCAGGCCCGCCTGAAGAAGGCGCACGCCGAGTTTCCCCGCTTGGAGGCCGAGAAGAACAAGTTCACGCAGTTCTACGACCTGCAGATGGAGCGCAAGAGCGTCCACCTGACGCACGACGGCGTCGCCGAGGCGCAGCGCGTGGCGGGCGTCGGCTCGATCTACGTCGGTGAGAATATCGACCTGCCCCACCGGCTTGAGCAGGCCTTGAGGGCCCACGTCGTCTATCAGCGCGACAAGGACTACGTGGTGATGAAGAGCGAGAACCCGCAGAACGGGCGCATGGAGGACTCGATCGTCATCGTTGACGTCTCCACCGGCCGCCCGATGATCGGGCGTCAGTGGTCCGACGGCTTGCACCAAGCCTGCGAGTTCAAGGAAGGCGTGCCGATCCGCACCGAGACGCAGACGGTCGCCACGATCACGATCCAGAACTTCTTCAAGATGTACAAGCGCCTGGCGGGCATGACCGGCACCGCCGACACCGAGGCCCAGGAATTCCACGACATCTACAAGCTCGACGTCGTGGCGATCCCTACCAACAAGCCCGTGCGCCGGCGCGACTACGACGATCTGGTCTTCCTCACCGAGAAGGACAAGTGGGACTTCATCGTCGAGGAGATCAAGGCCTTCCACGACGTCGGCCGCCCGGTGCTGGTCGGCACCACCAGCGTCGAGAAGTCCGAGATGCTCAGCAAGATGCTCAGCGCCAAGTACGGTGTCAAGCACGAGGTCCTCAACGCCAAGCAGCACGAGCGCGAGGCCCACATCGTCGAGAATGCCGGCCAGCTCGGCGCCGTCATGATTGCCACCAACATGGCCGGCCGCGGCACCGACATCAAGCTCGGCCCCATCACCCGCGCCACGCTGCTGGACCACTGGCTCCGCCGCGAGATCGCCCCGCGCGAGGCGAACGTGGAGATGACCGACGAGCAACTCCGCGAGTGCTGCTACCGCAAGATCGCCACGCGTGAACTCAAGCTCGCCAAGCACGAGGTGGAGAAGATCCCCTTCGCCGACCTTGAGCTGCGCCTGCTCCGCCACTGGGCCGAGCGCAACACGCTCATGTCCGAGAGCCAGGTCGCCAAGGCCAGCGCCGACGATCTGCGCGAGGAGCTTGATAAGAACGGTCGGTTCCTCCTCCACCGCTTCCGCTGGTTCGAGACCATTGAGGCCCTCGGCGGCCTGCACGTCATCGGCACCGAGCGCCACGAGAGCCGGCGCATCGACAACCAGCTCCGCGGCCGCTCAGGTCGCCAAGGCGACAAGGGGTCTTCGCGCTTCTTCATCGCCCTCGAGGACGACCTGATGAAGCTCTTCGCGGGCGAGACCACCCAGCGGGCTCTCGCCCTCCTGGGTATGCGCGAGGGCGATGCCATCGAGCACTCCATGCTCTCCAAGAGCGTTGAGCGCGCCCAGCGCAAGGTCGAGGAACGCAACTTCCAGGTCCGCAAGAACATCCTCGAGTACGACGAGGTCATGGAGCACCAGCGCCAGAAGTTCTACGGCCTGCGCCAGCGCGTCCTCGACGGGCGCGACATGCGCGGCATCATCTTCGACTACATCCGCGCCGCTACCGTGGACGCCACCGGTGACTACCTCTCCGAGGGGTACACCGCCCGCTGCGCTTCTGAGTTCGCCAAGCAGAAGATCGAGGCCAACATTCCCGCCACTCGCCTGCGCGGGCTCGACCGCCACGAGATGGAGGTCAAGATTCGCCGCGCTGCGAAGGACGACGCCCACAATCTCATCAACATGACCCTCGGCGAGTATCTCCCCGACATGAACGAGGACGGAGTGAAGGTGGACTTCGACGCCGCGGGGCTCTGCAACTGGGCACGCACCCACTACGGCGTCGAAATGACGCCCGACGAACTCGGCGACGGCGGCGAGCAGGTGCGCCGCATGCTTACCGACCGGCTCTCGGAAGCCGCGGATGCCAAGATCGAGCAGACCGATCTCTCGGGTCTTGACGAGTATCTCGCGACCAACTACGGCAAGATCGAGATGACCAAGTGGGTCAAGACCAAGTTCGATATCGACATGAGCGACGACCAGATCACCGCCGCGTACAAGGAAGGCGGCAACGAGGCGGTCGTCGAGCTGATCGTCAAGCAGGCCGAGGAGAAGTACCGAACCAAGGAGGTCGAGTACCCCGTCAACATCGCCATGACCACGGCGATGATCTACGCCCAGCAGTTCGGCCCGGCGATCGCCTTCGAGCACATCGCCCGCTACGCCAAGGCACGCTACCAGCTCGACTGGTCCCCCGACAAGCTGATGGGCAAGAACCCGCAGACGGTGAAGAACGAGCTGACGAAGGCCTCCGAGAGCTACTTCCGCTCCGGCAAGCTGGAAGAGGAAGTGCAGGCGGCCCTGGCCAACGACACGCCCGACAAGATGGAGAAGTACTTCAAGGATCGCTTCAACTACGAGATCCCCGAAGCAATGAAGTACATGACCGGCGAGGAGCGCACGCTCGCCATCCGCGCCCGCGTCGAGTCCATCCTCCGCGAGGAACTCACTCAGCTCGAGCGCACGCTCCTCCTGAGCGTCCTCGACGATACCTGGCGTCACCACCTCCACACCATGGACCAACTCCGCGACGGCATCGGCTTCCGGGCCTACAGCCAGCAGGACCCCCGCATCGAGTTCAAGCGCGAGGGCTCCCGCATCTTCAGCGAGGTCATGGTGAGCATCCGCGACCGCGTCACGGACTGGGTCTTCAAGGCCTCCCTGATGCCCCAGCCGCCCCTTCCGCCGCCGCCGTGGTACACGCCTCCGCAGCGTCCTGCTGCAGCCCCGATGAGCTTTGGCGGCGGCATGATCTCCGGTCCCGGCTTGGCCTAAGCCCACTCCGGGAAGCTGGTGGCTTTCCGGCAACCGTTCGGTTGGCCCTTTCGTATCGACCGAGGACCCCAGAGGCGGTCCGGGTATCCTTTGCCCGGCCCGCCCCTTGGGGCCTCACTCGGGGAGCCTTTGCGATGAGCCAGCGACCACACATGCGCCGCGCGTTCACGATCGTCGAGTTGCTGATCGTCGTGGTGATCATCGCGCTCCTGGCGTCGATCGGTCTCTATGTCGGCCGCATGGTTTCCGAGGGCGGCAAGGCCCGCGCCACGCAGAACACGCTCCAGATCCTCGATCAAGTCCTCAACGAGTACCAGACGGCCAAGGGCGGTGCGATTCCGCCCGCTGTATTGATCGACGGAATGGGGGATGACTTCCCGATGTTCGACGGGCGTGTGGCTGGCAACCCATTTACGCTTGCCACAACTCCCAACGTGAATCCGAGCGTCTCGCTCTTCCTCGCGCAGGCCCGATCGGAAGCCGGTGCGGTCGATCAGGCGCTCAGCAAGATCGATCCGAAGTACATCGAGCGGACAACGTTCATAGATTCCTCCTGGGGCCACCCGAGGCTCGCCAACGGAGCCGGCGATATGCCCGGCGTCGTCATCAAGGATGGTTGGGGCCGCCCTCTTCGCTTCGTACACCCCACATTGCAAGGCGCGTACGGCCCCGGCTTTCGCAAGGACACCGCAAGCACCAGCGCCAGCACGTTCGTGTCGCAGCCCCGCCCGTACTTCGTTATCTCGCGGATGCCGATCATCGAGATGCGCCGCGCCGCCTGGCCGTTCAACCCTACCGCCCGCAACTCCGGCGACATCGGCGATGCCGACCAAGGCAAGTGCACAGGCAACAGCCCATATTTCTACTCCTGCGGGCCCGACGGCGACCCGGGCACTCACGAGGACAACATCTATTCGAACAAGAAGCCGACGTTCGATTCCGACATCCGCCAGGGCAACAGCGCCAGCTGAATCCAGAGCCCGCCGTTTGTCCCTCCCGCGCGGCGTGCGTACCATGCGGCTCTTCCGGGGCGTAGCGCAGCTTGGTAGCGCGTTTGGTTCGGGACCAAAAGGTCGGAGGTTCAAATCCTCTCGCCCCGATTGTCTTTCGAGAAAGACCCTTCGATGAGCACATCGAAGGGTCTTTTCATATGAAAGACGAGGGTTTTGCCCGCCAATTTGTAGTTCAAGCAGACGATATCGAGGATGCGCTGCTTCGCGGCGTAATCGGCGGTCTCCCACTGGTTTTGCAGTGTTTGTGAGAGTTCAAACACCTTGACCGCCAACTCCGCCGTTTCGTCCCGTGAGCGGTCCAACACATCGAGCTGGAGCTTGATCGCGGCGAGCCGGTCCCGCAACTGGGTCTGCTTGGCGGCGAACGTGTCGTCGTCGATCTGCTCGTCCAGCCGGAGATTGAGCAAGCGATCCTGCTGGGCGGCCAGGAGGGTTTCCTGCCTCTGGAGTGCCCGGCTGTCCTGCTGGGCGTCGGCGGTCTGGGCCGCCAGGACGGCTCGGAACCACTCCCGCACCTCGTCATCGCCGATCCGCATCGAGGCAAGGACGGCAAGAACCTGTCGGTCGAGTTCCGCTTCGGTGACCCGGTCCCGCGGATGGCCGGCCATGTTGTACCGCCCGCAGCGGTAGTAGATGTACTCGCGTACGCCGTTGGAAGTCCGCTTGGTCTTCCGCTCGCCGGTAATGGGGTGCCCGCAGTGAGCGCAAGCGATGCGTTCGCTGGCGTAGGTCATCTGGTGGCTGTGGTACACATGCCCGCCCAGGAGGGCTTGGGCTCTGTCCCAGGTGGCGCGATCGACCAGCGGCTCGTGCTTGCCGGGATGCCACTGCCCGCGGTACTCCACGTCGCCGATGTACGAGCGGTCGCGCAGGATCGTGTGGGCCTTCGAGCGGGTGAACTTCGGAGTTGAATCCCGGAAGACGCGACCCTCGGTGGCCATGCGGGCGAGCAGCTCATCAAGGGTCAGAGGTTGGTAGGCGTAGAGCTGGAAGAGACGGCGAACATTGTCGGCGGACTGTGGTTCCACATCGACCACGCTGCGGCCGTCTCGGCGCACGGTCCGGTAGCCGTACGGCGGGCGGTTGACGAACCACGCCTCCTTGACGCGGCGGGCATGCCCCTCGCGGATATCCACAGACATTTGTTCCGTGTAGAAACTCGCGATATTTGCAAGCGTCCTGCGCATCATGCGGCCGGCAGGGTTGTTGTCGGTGGGTTGTGAGACCGAGATGAACGGCAGGTTGTGCTCACTCTCCAGTCGTTGCTGGCGAATGGGCGGCTGCGAAAGATGGGCACGGCGGGGAAGTAATGAGACCACGCAGACCATGAGCTGGGCCATTGCTCGCGCGAGAATTGTTCAGCCGGATTATGGCAGCTTGTCCAGATACCAAGAGGTCGGCCAATCACTCCGGAGCTTGCACAAACGCGATTCAACCACGAATTTACCGACAATCTACCGGCATAAGAGGCAACTCGCAACAGTCTAAAGCGGGCTGTGTCGCCGGTTGCTACCGACGAGAGGGCCGTCAGGGAGTGCTTGGGTCACCTTCATTTGGTTCCCGCTCATGCGCCCACAAGCAATCGTCACAGCGTCGGGACGAGCAGTGTTGCAGCCGCGGCAAGGAGAGCCGAGATGACCGCAATCAAGATGCACCGCCATTGGCGCTCAATCATCTCGCGAATTTGGTAGATCCGCGAGCTGGCACGCACCGGAGCCAAGTGAACGTGTGAAACTCCCGCACATTTCCGATTGACGGCGTCTCTCCAGCGCAGCCCCCGGGCACACACTACACAACGCGACTTGGCAGCCCTCCCAAACAAATACACAATACTCATCAGCGTGTGTGAGCTGGGCGAAAAGCCCGGTATTCGTAGCACCGATTGCACACACGCCGGTATTTCCCCGGGGGGTGACCGCCTCTCTTATGCCACAGATCTTTACGGTTGCGCGCAATTTTCTCGAACACATCTCTTGCACCGCCCCAGACCTCTCGGTATGCTGCTCTCCGGTAGCCCTGACCGTCAGCCGTAACGCACCCAGTGCTGTGTGGTGAAGAGGAGGCTTGCCGTGGCGAACGATCCGAATATCCCCAACCAGCCAGAATCGCAATCCGATTCGCGTCGCCAGTTTCTCGCCACAGCCGTGGGCGCGACAGCCGCGTCCATGCTCGCAGCGAGTTTGGCCAAGGCGGGGGTTAAGCTCCCGGAGAGCGCGGCATCGTCGAAGCCGTCCGGCTCAACCACCAATCGCTTCCGGGTGCGCGACCTGATCATCTCCATTGTCCCGCCGAGCGCGGCTCAGACCGTGGCGGCGGTCCAGCCCGCAGTTGAACCGGCCACGGTTGAACCAATCCCGGTCGGGCCCGTAGCGCTCTGCACGGACTGCACGGGCTGTACTGGCTGCTCCAATTGCACCGGGTGCTCGAACTGCACCGGGTGCTCGAACTGCACCGAGTGCACGACACCGACGGCGTGCACGAACTGCACCCACAATACCAACTGCGGCGAGTGCACATGCACCAAGTGCACGGACGTCACGTGCGGCCAGATCACCCAGTGTTCCTACAACACCGCTGACTGCGATATCACTGAAGGATGCAGCTGGTGCACCGAACCGACAGGTTGCACTCTCAGCGATTGTTCATATTGCACGAAGTGCTCGTGCTCTGCTTGCAGTTGCACGCACCACACAGCATGCACAATCTACACGGCGTGTACGGCATGCACGAGGTTGACGAACGGTTGCACTGGGTGCACTCTGTGCAGCGCCTGCACGGAATGCAGCGCCTGCTCGCAGTGCACCGCCTGCACGGAGTGCAGCTCCTGCACGAAGTGCACCTGCAGCGGCTATCCCACCACGCCCGGCAGCAGCGAGGCGGATGCACGCCCGCCGGCATCCATCAGCGAACTGGACATGCTGCTCGGCAAGATGCGCCAAGCGGTCGCCGAGTTGGAGGCTGTTCGCGCAAGATCCATGATGGCATAGAATTCGATGGGTAATGAGCAACGTTGTCTTGTCTCAGCCTGACTCGATCATAACGGCTGCGCCGGTATCTCCCGGCCGCTCGGACGGGATCTTGCAACTCCGACTCCGGGCCAGTTCCAACTACGAGCTGGTGCCCCTCGAACGCCTCGACTCCGCAGCCCGGGCGATGATCCAGGGACTGAATATTTCTCCCGGGGACTACGGGTGGTTTCGTCCCGTCGCTCCGGGCCTGCCGTGGAGGCCCGCGACCCAGGCGAGTGCGCTCATCTGGCTCACGCTCCGGGAAGCGGGCGTGTTTCCGACATTTGCCCGGAATGATCTCGGAGTCCGGGCGGCGGGCGTCGCCAGCCGCCTCGTCCTTGATGCGGTCCTGGAGATGGAAATCGGGGAAGCATTCGTGTGCGGCCCGGAGGCGGGGAGCACGCTTCTCGGCTTAGGCTCCCAGGCCGAGCCTTCGACGAAGATCGGCAAGCTCTCCCTACAAGCCGTCCATTACGGCGCTCGCCTGCCGATCGAAGATGACGGAGCTCTTTCCGCTCGCATCTACTTCTACAACCGCGACCCCGTCACGCCGGAGTGGACGCGCCGGCTGCAGGACCGCCCGGGCCTGTGGAGCTTCCTCAAACTGGATCACTCCAAAGGCAAAAAATCCGTGCTCCATGGGTGGAAAGAGCAAAAAGGCCGCGAACCCGTCGATGGCTGGATCCAGTGGCGAAGAGAATCTCGCCGCCAGAGCACGAGCTACCCGTTCAAGTTGTACATCTCGCCGGCCACCGGCGCCCTGCCCGACGTGCTCCACGACACGATCCGGGCTTTGACCGATGCCGGATGTCCAAAGTTCAAGTTCGGGGGCGATGTCTTCGGCATGCTCCGCCCCGACAAGCTCGTCGCCTATTTCCATGACCGCGAAAGCCTCCTCGCGGCCGGCGAAAAGCTCGGCACCAAGCTCGCCGGCGTGCCGCCGCACGGCGTCCCCTTCAGCGCTCCCATGGACGCCGATGGTGTGCTCTCCTGGGGCATGGACCCGCCCAGAAAGCAGAAGATCGTCACTTGGCGAGACCGCGAGAGTTGGAGACTCTGGGTCACGAATCGGCTCGCCGACGCTCTTCTGGTCCATCGCTCTCTGCGGAAAGGCGCCTCCGGCGCCGTGACCTTCGCGCTCGAGCGGGTCCGCACCGAAGGTGTGGACACCGACACGTGGGCTCCGGCGAACGACATCTGGGCGGATCGCGAGCAGGGAGTGCCGTCAAATGGACATCGATAATCGCTTCGTGCTGCCGGCCGATGTTCAGCTCATCCCTGTCGCCACGCTCCCGCCGGAAACGCGGAGCAAGTTCGAGAGCGAAGACACCGACGTGGCCGTCATGCGCCCGGGGTCTCGCACCGCCGTGAAGCTGATTGATGAAGACTCCGCCGCGCTCCTGCAACTCTTCCGGAAGCCGCGGACGATCGTCGAAGCCGTGTTCTCCTTCGCGAGCGACAGGCAGCTCAACGCCGAAGAGGTCCTGAAAGATAGTTATCCGGTGCTCCGCCGGTTCATCGAAAACAGGTTGCTGCTGGACCCCACGACGGACAGCTCGGGCGCAATCCGGGCGTCCTTCGCCCCCGGCGACATGCTCGACAAGTACCGGATCGAGCGCGTCATCCAGGTTCTCGAGGACTCCGAGCTGTACAAGGCCTCGGACCCGTCCGGCGCGGCTGTCGCGGTGAAGCTTGCACGTCCTAAATATGAGGACCACGTGCGGCCGCTGTTCCAACGAGAGGCGTACGTGCTGCAGCACCTGGATCGCTGCGTGTCGCCCGGATTCCTCGGCGAGGGCGAACTGGAGGGGCGACCCTACCTGGCGATGGAGTGGCTGGAGGCCCGCACCCTCTCGACCTGCCTGTCGCGCCTGGCGCCGGCCCACGCGAGCCCGGCGAAGCGGTTCGCCGCCTGCACAGCGGTCGCGCGGGCCTACGCCGAATTGCACGATCGCCGGGTCGTCCACGGGGACGTCCACCCCCGCAACGTGATGCTGACCGAATCGCTCGATCGCGCCTGGATCCTCGACTTCGGATTGGCGTATGTGGACGGCGCACCCGATAGCTTCGGCCGTGCCCGGCGCGGCGGCGTGTCCTACTACTTCGAACCGGAGTACGCCAGCCGCCACCTCGCCAAGCGGCGCGCGCCCAAGGCGTCCTTCGCGAGCGACCAGTACGCGTTGGCCGCGATGCTGTATCTCGTCTATTGCGGCGAACTCTATCTGAACTTCGCCGCCGACCGGGAGGAGCTGTTCAAACAGATTGCCGAGCAGGCGCCGGTGCCCTTCGCGACCAGAGGCGTACCGGATTGGCCCGAGTTGGAGAGCACCCTGCAGCGGGCCCTCGCCAAGAGAACCAAGCACCGGTTCCCGTCGGTGCGGAGCATGACCGACGAACTCGACCGCTTGACGGTTCCTACGCCGCCATCGCCTACCAGGACGCTCCCGGCGGTGGAGCACTCGGCCGCCGGCAAGACCGCGACCCGGGATGCTCTCCGCCGGCTCGCCGAGGAGTTTGAGACGGGGTTGGCCGCGTGCGAGCTGGAAGCATGGGAGGCCGTACCTGCCCCTTATCCGCGGTGCTCGGTCACCTTCGGCGCCGCGGGGATCGCGTACTGGCTGTACCGTCTCGCGGCGCTGCGCAAGGACTCGGGGCTCCTGTTCACGGCGGACGGGGTGATCAACATCGCGAGGATCATGGCCAAGCGGCAGGATGCCTTCGTCAGCCAGGACGGAGAACTCACCGAGCAAGTTGTGGGCCCCGTTTCCGTGTACCACACGATGAGCGGGATTCACTGCGTCCAGGCGCTCATCTCGCACGCGATGGGAGACCTGGTCTCTCAGGGATCGGCGACCTCGGCGTTCGTCGCCAGCGCGACCGGACCGTGCGAGAATCTCGACCTGACGCTCGGCGCCTCCAGCGCCCTGGTCGGCGGGGCGATGCTCCTGGGCGCCATGCCGGACTCCTCGATCATAAGCCCGGCAGAGCTCGTCCCTCGCGTCGACGTCGTGATGGACCGCATCTGGGAGCAACTCAACCGAATGCCGATGTGCGATCGTGCCGAACAGGTCCGATTCTCCGGGATCGCCCACGGCTGGGCAGGATTCCTCTACTCCACCCTCATGTGGTGCGACGCCTCCGGGCGCGAGGTCCCGCGGTACGTCCGTGATAGGGCCGTCGAGCTGGGCGAGGCGGGGGTCATCGTCGGCGACAAGGTCATGTGGCCGCGCAGGTTCGCGCCCGAAGGCCGCTCGCAACAGTCGCAGTTTCTCTCGAGTTGGTGCAACGGCTCGGCCGGCTTTGTCTTTCTCTGGACCCTGGCCGACCGGTTGATCGGCGATCCGAGGTACCAGATCTGGTCCAGGCACGCGGCCCTGCATTGCCTCGAAGATGGCGTCGGGTCTCCAGACCTGTGCTGCGGCGTAGGCGGCAAGGCTTACGCGCTGCTCGCCATGTTCAAGCACACGCAGGACGAGATGTGGCTCGACGCGGCGTATACGGTGTTGGGAAAGTTCAATTTCGCCTCGTTGCGGGGTTACTTGAAGCGTGACGCGCTCTACAAAGGTCCGCTGGGCCTGTGCCTGCTCGCGTACGAGTTGGAGAGTCCCAACAACGCAGTGATGCCGATGTTCGAGCGCGAGAACTGGTCGAGCGTCCCGCGCCGAAAAGACCTGCGCCCTGCACCGGCGCAGCCGGCTCGAGGCAAGCCGGCTTGAGCCGGCAGACCGGCGTGGCATCCGCTGGAGTCGAACCAACGGCGCATCGGAGTGAGTGGCCGACTCCGAATACCGCTCACCGAGCCAGCCCCAATTCCAGCCTCCACTGAGTCGCCGCGAGGGTCATGGCGTTGTCCCGGATCGCCGATCATCCGGCCTCCATGTTTATGTACGTCTGGCCGCTGCAGTCGACCTCGCTCCAAGAAGAGTTCTATGAGTGTCCCGTTGCTCCGATTGACGATCGAGACACCCCGCGGCCAGAGGCCGCGGGGTGCTTCGTTTTTACTCCCCATGCCCGCAGTGGTCGGCGCATCAACTCTGTGGCGTTCGTGTCGTGCAAACAGCGAGCTTGACGACGGCTTCGCCCGTGCCGCGATTCTGCGGCTCTCCGAGCTAGAACAGGCTCATCTGTCCGCTCATGTCGGGCCGCCGGAAGTGCGCGCTCGAGAGCGGACGGATGTCGCGATTGAGGCCGTACCGACGCGTGAACACGTCAAATGTCTGCGCGAGTTGCTCGGCATGAACGCCCCGCCCACGGCGCCGATGGCCTGCCGACGCGTCGTACAGTTTTCCTCCGCGCGATTGGCGGATGAGCGACTCGACCTTTCGCGCGCGATCAGGATGCACAGACCTCTGGAGCCAATCGAGAAACAGGTCCTTGACCTGGTACGGCAGCCGCAGCAGCACCCACGCTGCCCTGCGTGCGCCGGCCTCGGCGACCGCCTCCAGAATCCTCGGGAGTTCCACGTCCGTAAGGCCGGGGATGATCGGGGCCACGTTGACCGAGACCGGCACGCCCGCCGCAGTCAACTCCCGGATCGCCCGCAGCCGACCCGACGGCGCGGAGGCCCGCGGCTCGAGCTTCTTGGCCAATTCGGCATCCAGCGTCACCAGCGTGATCGTCACGCGACCGGCGTTCATCTGCGCCAGCCGCGACCAGAGATCGATATCCCGGAGCACCAGCGCGCTCTTGGTCATGGTGGTCACCGGCTGCCCGCACTCGGCCAGCACTTCAAGGCATTGCCGGGCGATACGCATCTTGTGCTCGATGGGCTGGTAGATATCCGTGCTCGCCGACATCACGATCGTTTCGGGCTTCCAACTCGGCGCCGCGAGTTCTTCCCGCAGCAGCCTCGGCGCATCGGGCTTCGCCATGAGCTTGGTCTCGAAGTCCAGCCCGCTGCTGAAGCCCAGAAATTCGTGGTACGGCCGGGCAAAGCAATAGATGCACCCGTGCTCGCAGCCGCGGTACGGGTTGAGCGTCCAATCGAATGGCACGTCGGCCGTCTTGGCGACGCGGTTGATGATCCGCTGCGTCCGATCGAAGAACACCTGTCGTTCGATGCGCTGCAGGGCCCCGTCATCACCTTCGCGTTCAATCCACTGCCGGTCGAGTTCTTCACCCAGTACGTGCAGGCGGACTGTTTCGAAGCGGTTGCCGGGGTTCAGGCCGGCTCCGCGCCGATGCGCCGGCCCATTCACAAGAGCATCTCTGTACGTATAATCTTCGGTGTCCATATCAAACAATATATGAACAAAAATTGACCAAACCAATTAATTTGGGAAAATATCAATCCAACATGCCCTGAATGGGTCATCGCGCAGTCAGCGATTACCGTGAGAATCAGGCCTCTTGCCATCCGCTCGAAGGTTCCAGGTGGCCAGACCAGCGATTCACTGCCCAGTCAGCCGCCCCCAAGCACGCGCCAGGACGAGCTTTGGATGCCGGAAGAATCCCCCCAGGTCGGACGGCCGGCTGGCGAACCCGCACCCCGGCGCGAAGCCCTCAATCTCGCCGGCCCGCAGGCTGTACGCCGCGCGGAGACGCGATGAGTAGAACATGCCGCCGTCGTACGCCCGCATCACATAAATGAGGTGCGAGGTGTCGAAGTGTGCATCGAGGTTGCCCGCATCGGCGAATCGCTCGCGCGGCTTGAGTTCGTCGGCCACAAAGAAGCTGTTGAACTTCGTGCAGCCGACCAGCGTGTACCCCTTCTTCACACCCAGATCAAAGAGCGCCCGCGCCGAAGCGCCCACGCGCACCCTCCCCGGCTCGCCGATGACCGAGAACTGCGTCGGCACAGAAGGGTTGTGCTCGATCACCACCACCCGCGGTCGGTGCTGCGTGATCCCTTCCCACACCTGGTAGTCCACCGAGTCGATGTCGATGCTCACCAGGTCCGGGTCGCGCGGCGCCTGCACGCCCGTCGCCGCAAGCCCAGCCAGAATCCCGTCGAGCCCGTCCGGCCCGCTCGGCTGCACCCAGCGCGTGATCACAACGCATCGCCCCCCCGCGGCGATGCCCGCCCGCGTGATCTGCTCGACCTGCCCCTCCACCTTCCGCGCCACCGCCGGATCGCCCTCGATGATCACCGCCGTGAACCCCTCGCGTGTCCACAGCGGGTTCACGTTCGAGTACTTCACCGCGTCGTACCCGCCAAACTCGACACAAAACCGATTCGTGATGCCGATCTCGCCGAAGATCGCCGCGATGACGCCGTTCTCCCCGCTCTGCGAGGTGATGTCCGAGCGGCACGTGCGAAGGTCAACAGGCATGCGGCGGCGAGTATAGCGGCGGCCTTCTGCCGATTGCCGCGTGCCGTTTGTCCCGTGCCGCGACCGTTGCACCGGGCGACATCAATCGACGTATGCTGCAACCGGTGCCGCCATGCGACCGCCCGCGAACAGCCGGTTCCCCGATTCCATGACCCTCGCCGACGCCCGCGCCGCGTTCTTCGCCGCATCGAACCTCGGCGATGAGGGCGGTTACAACGACCGCTGGGTGCGTGTCGAGTCCAAGCCATTCCCGGTCTTCTTCCCCAACACCGCCTGCCGTGTCGCCGCGGCGAAGCTCCACGACCTCCACCACGTCGCCACCGAGTACGCCGTGGATTGGACGGGCGAGGCGGAGATCGCCGCGTGGGAGATCGCCGGCGGCTGCGGCCGCCACGGCTGTGCCTGGCTGCTCAACTTGGGCGCGTTCACCATCGGACTGGTACGCTCCCCCAAGACACTCTTCCGTGCCTTTATCCGCGGGCGGCACGTGCGCACGAATCTCTACCGGACCGGGTTCGCCGAATCGGCGCTTCCGCGAGTGACAGTGGGGGAGTTGCGTACGCAGCTCGGCATCCTCGATCCGTTCCCCGCGGCGACGTGCCCCGACAGGCTCGCTTTCGCGGCGTGGGCCGTGGTCGGCGTGGCCTGGCACGCCCTGGAGGTGATCGCCGGGCTCGCGTGCCTTTGGCTCCTCCTGCACGCCGCAGCGTGATCTAGGCGGCCCGGCTGGATCCCCGTTACGACCCGGTGACCAACCGGCCGCTCCCCGGACGGTACTTTCAATACGTCTGCACTCGTACCGGACGCAAGGAGATGCCCATGAACCGTGCCGCCGCCTCGTTGCTGCTCGCCCTGTCCCTCACCGCCGTGCTCCCCGCCTCGTTCGCCGCGGCCTGTCCGCCCGACGATTCCGCCACGCCCGCGGCCATGCGCGACGTGGTCAATCTCCGCCGCCTCGGACCCGCCGGCCTCAAGCCGTTGCTGGAGGCCTACGACCGCACGCCCGACGCGGCCCTCGCGACGAAGATCGACGCCGTCGCCGGCCAGAAGGACGCTGCCTTCTCGCGGCTCTACTGGTACACCACCCTCGACGAAGCCAAGGCCGCGGCCAAGTCCGAGGGCAAACCCATCCTCTATCTGCGGATGCTCGGCAAGCTCACCGACGAGTACTCCTGCGCCAACAGCCGCTTCTTCCGCACCGTCCTTTATGCCAACGAGGGCGTCTCGAAGCTCCTGCGCGATCGGTTCATTTGTGTGTGGGAGAGCGAGCGACCGGTGCCCGTGGTCACGATCGACTTCGGCGACGGCCGCACCCTCAAGCGCACCGTCACCGGCAACAGCGCCCACTACGTGCTCGACAGCGACGGCCGCGTCATCGACGTCGCCCCCGGCCTGATGGACCCGGTGACCTTCACCCGCATCGCTACCGCGGCGGCGGACTACGCCAAGCCCGGCCCGCGCGTTTCCCACGCCCGCTACCTCGCCGCCCAGCAGGATGCGCTGCTGAAGGACTGGCAGGCCGATGCGGGCGAGCCCAACGCCGAGGCGCTCCAACAGCAGGCCGCGGAGCGCGCCCCCGATGCCGGCCGCGCCCAGTCGGTTGCCGTTGGTAAGATGGAACTGGAGGCCCCGATCGTTCGCGCCGTCTCGCCCGAGTCGGCCCAAAGCCTCACCCAGTCGATCGCCGTCCCTGCCGCCCGCCGTAACGCCATCGCCGCCGAACCTGCCCCAGATGCCGGCCGTGCCGCACGCCTTGCGGAAGGCAAGATGATGGTCGAGGCCCCCATCGTCCGCGCGGTTTCACCCGAGTCGGCCTTGAGTCTCAACCACTCGATCGATGCCGCCGACGCCGCGCGCTGGAACATCATCGCCACCAGGCACCTCGCCGACGCCAAGCTCGACGCCAACAGCACGCGCCTGGCCCGCAAGCAGATGTCCGGCCACGATGATGCCGCTGTCGCCGCGACCCTCGCGTCGTTCCAGAACCTGATCGCCCAGGACACCGTCCGCAACAACTACAAGCTCCGCCGCCAGATCCTGTCATGGCTCGCCGCCGCGCCGGCCCGCTCGCCGATCGCCCTCGCCGACCTCAACACCCGCGTCTACGCCGAGCTCTTCCTCACCCCCGCGACCGACCCGTGGCTGGGCCTCAAGCCCGAAGGCGCCTACTCGGCCCTCTCGGACGACGCCTGCGGCACCGAATCACGCTCCGACCGCGTGATGCGGTAGTCGGCGACATCGGACGCCTCAGGGATTTCCCGAGCGAGAATGCGTGGATGACCTGCAACCCCCGGCCGAGCGGCCGGGTTTTCATTCCGCTCGACACACTCTTCGGCAAGCCACATCTTCCGCGCCGGACGAGATCATCACGCACGAGCTGCCGCTGGATCAGTTTGCCAAGGGGTTCGGGCTGATGCAGAGCGGGGAGGGGATCAAGATTGTGCTGGATGTGGGGTGAGCCACGAAGATCGATCAGCCGGCGAGGCCTCATGCCGGCATCTCCGGCAGCTTGAACCCGATCATGTACTCCGCCGAGTGCAATGGGTATTGAATCTCCAGCCGATATCCGCGGAACTCCGCTGGGTTCCAGCCCGTCTTGCCATAGACGTACTCGAGCATCTCCATGTACCGCGGAATGTGGGCCGACCGTGCCCCGGCAATTCCCGGCGGCAACGGCCGTATTACTTCATGCATGTGGAGACGGTCCATCACCCGCGTCGGGTCGTTGAACAGTCGAACCGTTCCATCGGTTGATGTGTCGTAGATCGCCAGCTCCGGCACGACTCCGGGAAACAAGTCGGTGTGAACAAACACATCCATCGTGGCGTGCCTCGCCGCATACGAATCCCAATACGTCACGCCCGTGTGTGTCTTGCCGCCGGCTGTGAAGTACCTCGGCCTGCCGGCGTTGCGCCGGTCCGCCATGACGATGTCGGCAGCCGAGCGCATGCCAATCTCCGATGTCGCCAACTGGCGGTATTTCAATCCTCCTGCCTCAAACACTCGGAAATCCGGCAACGGCGAAGTGCAGAATGAACCGAGCAACGTAGCCGCGAAATCGGCAACAGGATGTCCGCCGAGATCCAGGCTATGGGAACCCGGCGATGCCAGATCGCCGGTACTAATGTTGAGCGGTACATCCTGCCGAAGTCGGCGCAGTCCAAAATACCCGGAAAGTACCACACCATCAAGAGTGCGGCCGTCGGCATTCGGCTGGAAGAATCCTGTGCTCAAGTGTTGTTCAAGCACAATACCCTTGATTTGGCTGATGCCCTTGGACACAAGTTGCTTGCTGGCAAGTTCCTGCTTCTCCCGTTCGGCCGGCAGTTGCGCGCGGATCATGGCCTCGAACTCGCTACGTTCCCCGGCGTGTTCACGCACGAGGCGCTCATAACCCTCAAACGCCGTCGCCACCCGCTCGACGGTTTCCCGGGGAACTCGCCGCCGCTTCGCCGAGGCCAGCAGTTTCTGCATCGATACTCGGGCCGGCACCCCGATCCCCGCTCCCAGCGGGTCGGTCGCGCGACCCATCCGCAGCACCTGCCAGGCAAGCTTGGCATCCACACCCAGTGATTTTTCGACATCCTGGCACGAGTCGGTCGGCCCGGGCGTCGCTCGCAGCAGCGCGATGCAGGCGTCGCGAAACTCGCTGAGCACCCCGAGCGAATCGATCTGAAACACGGCCCGGGAGGACGCACCAGGGCGGGGACGCGGTCCTTTACAACGGCGGCATTGTGAGGGCCGACGCGGTCGGCGGCACACTGTTGCTCAGCTTCGGTCTCGACTTGCTTGACGATTACGGCGCCCAGTGGGTTTCTACAAACTCAGGAGGTCAGGCCACACTTCGATTCGATACGACGCCCTCTTCGACCTTGTCTGGCCAATTCAGCGCGGGGGGCACGATTTTCTTCGGTAACAGCGTGACGACCGATGGGTACGCGTCGCTGCTCCACGGCGGAAGCATCTCCGTTTCGAGCGGCAAGGTGTTCACGTACTTGGGCGCGAGTTCCGATCCGTGCAGCCAGTTGCCGGCCACAACGATCACGGGACCCGTCACATTGAACTGTCCGTAGACGGGGATGGACGACGTCGGTATAGCTCGTCTCCAAACACGGATGGGGCCCGGACCCATCGCATGACCCGTACCCGGCCCCCGCGTGAAGCCCGCGGGGGCCGGGCTTCACGAAGCAGAGTCCGTTCGTACAGCACATTAATGTGCTATACCTTCCCCCGCACTCACACCGGCGGCCAGGTCG
>JBOHNM010000003.1:0-63273 GCA_050730675.1 Phycisphaerales bacterium
GTCTGGCTTTCCCGGCACGGTTCCGATATGCCCGGCACGGGGACGACAGCATGACTTTGCATCCGCGTGGAGGTGAATTGAGGATCCGGACGGGTGCGATGGTGGCTGCGCTCGTCCTGTCGTGGGCAGCGGGCGACGTGCGCGGCCAGTGCGGAGTCCGGGCATGGCTGCAGGATGCCTCTCCACCATCGGAGCATCATTCGATTGTCTATGACTCGCTGCGACACCGCGTGGTGGCCTTCAGCGGGACGACCAATTCTCAGGGGCAATTTGTTCAGGAGACATGGGCATTTGACGGTACAGCGTGGACACAGTTGATCACAGCGCACAGCCCGCCCGGGTCGCAAGACCCTCGAAACATGGCATACGACTCCGCCCGCGACCGCGTGGTGAAGTTCGCGGGCTTTGGACTTCCTATCAACCTCGAGACTTGGGAATTCGACGGAACGGACTGGTCGCTCCGCGCCACGGCCGGTCCGCCGATCAGGCAGGACGTTCACCTGGTGTACGACGCCGCCCGCCAGCGTGTGGTCTCGTTCGGAGGCCTCGGTCCCGTGGACTACGTCAACGAGACCTGGGAGTGGGACGGGACAGTGTGGACGCAGAAGTTTCCGGCGCACGCGCCGCCAGCCCGCCAATTGACTTCGATGGCGTACGACGCGGGACGGCAGCGCGTGGTCCTCTTTGGCGGCAGGTTGCCGAACGACGTCTACCTCAACGACATCTGGGAGTACGACGGCACCGATTGGACGCCGCGCGTCATCCCGCAGCCGGCCACGGAGCCCATCATCGGCAGCATCGTGTACGACACGCTTCGCCACGTGATCGTCTTGGCTGGAGCCTCGTTCAATCTGCCATTCCAGACATGGGCGTATGACGGCAACGGCTGGAGCCCCGTGCCCGAGCCGCCGAACGTTGTCTGTCCGCCACCGAGCGGGGCTTTCAGCATGGTGTACATGCAGGCGAGCGACCAGATCCTGATGACGCTCCCATCTCCGGGTCTAAGTGGACTCGGAGCAACGAGCTACGTGCTGGGCGCAATGCACCTGCCGGTGATCTTCCTGCAACCGCTCGACCAGGTCGTCCCTATCGGGGGCGAAATTGACCTCAGCATCGGTGCCACATGTGTGCCGGGCTCAACGTACCGCTGGCGACTCAATGGCAACCCCCTGTTCGACTTTCAGAGCGGTCAGAGTGCAATCACCGGAGCGGCGACCACCAGCATGAGGATCTATGGGCCGACAGTCACGCCCACTCGGTCGGGGCTCTACGACTGCGTGGTCACCAGCCCGTGCGGGAATGTGACCAGCGCTACGGCGGATGTCAACGTCACGTGCGAGCCCCAAGCAGTGGACTTCGCGATCGACCCGTCGCCGGTGACCTTCACGATCAACATCGGTGGCGCATCGTTCACGATCAGCCTGCAGCTTCTGGGCGTGGTCCGCGTGCTCCTCGACCCTTCGTGCACCGGGGACCCGAATCCGCGCACACACGGGAGCATCGTGCTGATGGACCTCCACACCGAGCCTCCGGTCGTCACCGTTCCGGATTTCTTCGGTGGAACCGCGACGCTGAACAACGCGAGACTCCTCATTGGTCCCGGCTACGGAGACCCCGGCACCGCCGGCCCGGTGAGGCACGATCGCCCCACGGAGTTCTCCTACACCCAGGAAGTGATCGAGCCGGACTTGCTGGGCTCGTTCGGCTACCACATCGGAACGCTGATCGGCTCGACCAGCCTCTCGACGCTGGCGTTCCAGCCGCTGGGGTGGACGTTCTCGATCACCCCCCGCGGCGTGCACGGGCTCACGCTGCCGTTCACCGCGGAATGGATCATCGACAACGGCCAGGGAGGCGAGAACCCCAGGTTCACGCTGCAGACCGTGGCGCACGGCCACGCCATCACGCGCTGCGGTCGGGCGGACATCGCGTCACTGGGTGGCCTGGCGATCCCGGACGGGCAACTCACGGCCGACGACATCATCGTGTTCCTCGACGCGTACTTCCGGAACATCTTTGTCGTCGCGGACGTCGCCTCGCTCGGCGGGATTGCGGGGCCCGACGGTCGATTGACGGCCGACGATGTCATCGTGTTCCTTGCGGCGTTCTTTGCCGGGTGTACCTGATAAGTGAGGGGCGCTTGGAAAGCTGTGATCGGCGGGCATTCAATGTTCGTGTCGGGCTCGCGGGCGGAGAAGGAGCGGATCAATGGTGAGTATTCGAAACATGGGTTCGGTGGTATGCACGGCGATGATGGCCGGCCTTTCGGTCGGTGCGGCGAATGGGCAATCGATCGAGCTCTACGACAACGGTCCGTTCGTGACCGAGGTTGGCGTTGGCTTTGACGGTGCGGACATCAGTCGCGCCGAGACAACCGTCATCACTTTCAGCATGAGCAACGTGACCAACACATCGGGGCTCCCGTCGCACGTGCTCGATGACTTCACTATCCCCACGGGCGCCGCTTGGCGGCTGACTCGCCTGCGCATATTCGGCACACAAACGCAGTTGGCCGGCACCGAATCACTCGAGAGCAATTTCCAGGGCGGGTTCGTCAAGTTCTACAGCACCGACCCGCGTATCGACGGCGGCGCCGGTGCTATCGGCGGTGATTTCACCACCAACCGGCTCGTCGCTTCCTCATTCTCCAACGCGTACCGCATCGGCCGCACGGAAGCCGCCTCTGGCCACAGCCGCCCCATCTTCAAACTGGATATCGATGCGAGCTTTTTGCCGCCACTGAACGCGGGCCAGTACTGGGTGGAGTACACCACCTTGGGCGACCCCGCTCGCGCCGGTATCCCGAGCACCTTCCCGGTCACGCCGCTGCCGACACCCAACGGCTCGCAGTACTTCAACGGACAGTACTTCACTGCGCCGAATCAGCTCCTCGAGGCGCCGTTCAAGCTCGTGGGCATCGCCAGGTGTGGCCTCGCCGACGTCGCGTCCCTGGGCGGGGCGGCGATCTTCGACGGTCAGCTCACCGCCGATGACATCATCGCTTTCCTCGGCGCGTTCTTCGGAGGCAACCTCGCGATCGCCGATGTCGCTTCGCTGGGCGGCGGTTCCGGGGCCGATGGGCAATTGACCGCCGATGATGTTGTCGCGTTCCTCGGCGCGTTTTTCGGCGGATGCCTGTGAGAAGCTGAGCAGTTTTCGAGCGTCAATCCAGGTAATTCCCTGCCGCAATTGCCGTTGCGACCGCTCGATTTTCGTGCGGCATGTATGTTCTCGCCATGCTCAAGCACACCGCTGCGTTGGTGCGGACATGTACTTCTCGGTCGCTGTGCGCGGTCGGCTCCTTCGCTGCTTTCGCGATTGGACCCGGCGCATTCGCCGCATGCCCGCCGACATTTGTCGCCACGAGCTTCCAATCCATGCAGGGCTCGCCGTACACCGTGGTCGTCGGTGACTTCAATCACGACGGTCGCAAGGACCTGGCCGCAGCGAATTTCAGCAGCTCCGACGCGACCGTTCGCTTCGCCGACCCCAACAACCCCGGCATCTACTTCGGCGCGATCCACATCCCGCTGAGTTTCAACCCGCGCGGCGCCGCCGTCGCCGACTTCAACCACGACCAGATCGATGACCTCGCCGTGGTCTACAACGGCGGCGGGCCGGCCAACACCCGACTGGCGATCATGATCTCCAACGGCAACGGCACCTTCCAGACGCCCGCGCTCTACCCAATCGCCAGCCAGCCGTTCCAACTCCGTGTCGCCGACTTCAACCACGACGGCAACCCCGACATCGCCAACCTCTGCGGCTGCGGGTCGATCTCGATCCTCCTCGGCAACGCCAACGGTACGTTCCAGCCGTACACATCGCACGCTTCTGGCACATTCTGGAGCGGCCTCGCTGTCGCCGACATGAACGGCGACGGCGCGCTCGACCTTGTGCTCACGACCAACCTTGCCCCTTCGGGAGCAGGGCAGGTTGGTGTGGCTTTCGGCGTGCCGCCGCACAGCGCTTCATTCGGCCCCGTCAACAGCCATCCCACCGGCTGGTTCAGCGCCTGGGAAGCCGCCGTTGGGCACTTTAATTCCGATGGAACGCCTGACATCGTCGTCACCAGCCGATTGAACAACCGCGTGAACGTCATGCTCAACGACGGTGCGGGCGTGTTCACCGCACAGCCAGCACCTTTCTCGGGTGTGCAGCCGCAGGACCTGGTCGTCGCGGATTTCAACGGCGACGGAGTCCTCGATGTTGCGGTGGCCAATTGGGGTGGCTCGTCGGTCACAGTCCACGCCGGCAACGGCTCCGGCGGTCTCGCCTCCGGCATCGCTTTCCCCGTCAGCGCCAACCCTAACTCCATCACTGTCGCCGACATGAACAACGACGGCAAGCCGGACATCATCACCGGTGACCAGACCGGCGGCAACGCGTCGATTCTCCTCAACGCCACCTGCTTTTCCATCGCCAACCTGGTCGGCCCCGGCGGCTCGACGTGCGACTCACAACTCACCGCGGACGATGTGATCGCCTTTCTGTCCGGCTTCTTCGCGCAGCAGCCAATCTCGGACGTGGCGCGGCTGGGTGGTGCGATCGGTCCCGACGGGCTGTGGACCGCAGATGATGTCGTGGCGTTTCTCAGTGCGTTCTTCGCCGGTTGCCTCTGAGCAATGTCGTCTGCAAGGTGACGGTACTGCACCGACTGTGAATCTAGGCAAATCGCGCTCTGCAGAACTCCACACTCGCTCCTCGCATTTTCACGGCCGCGAGGTATGTTCTTGCATGCTCAGATTCTCGATAGATTGCGATTTGTTCGGTTCGTTGCGACCGGCCCTAGTGGTTGGAATTGCGGCCGTATTGACCGTGCCGTCGATCGTGTCGGCCCAGTGCCCCATCACCTTCGCGCCATTTGCTTCGCTCCCGATCGGCGGAGGAGCGCCTCTCGCGCTCGGTGACTTCAATCACGACGGACGCACGGACTTCGTTGGGACTTCCATCGGTAATTCGAGCATTGCTCTGCGCATGGCGAACGCCAACTTTCCGGGGACCTATGACCAGACCGTCTTGATCCCACTCGGGCTGAATCCGTCGGCTTTGGCCGTTGCCGATTTCAATCATGATGGATTCGACGATATCGCCGCGGGCTATAGCCCCAGCGGTGCGGGCGGCGCATTCCTGGCCGTGGTCCTAAGCAACGGCAACGGCACATTCCAATCGGCGGTGACCTACCCCGTGCCGGGCGCGGCGGGAAAATTCTCGATTGCCGATCTCAACCATGACGGCAACCCTGACATCGTTCAGCTCAGTTCGCAAGGCGTGATTTCGGTGATCTACGGCAACGCCAACGGCACCTTCCAGCCCTACAGCACGCAGTTCGCCGTTCCCGCCAGCACGCTCTGGAATTCGGTCGCGTTGGGAGACCTCAACGCCGACGGCGCGCTCGATCTCATCATCCCCGGTTACGTCCAGCCCTCGGCCGCGGGCTTTGTCGGTGTCGCACTCGGCGTTGCGCCCAACAGCGCAACCTTTGGGAACATCAATACTGTCAGCACGGGTTTCTTCGGCGCGTTCGCCGCCGCGATAGGCGATTTCAATCACGACGGCAAGCTCGATGTCGCCGTCACTAATTCTGTTGGTTCGGGGAGAGTGCAGGTTTATCTCAACAACGGCGCCGGTGTGCTGACGGCCTCGGTCACACGCTCGGTCGGGCCGGGCCCAACTGCCCTCGCAGTGGCGGATTTCAATCTCGATGGCAACCTCGACATCGTCGTCGCCAACCAGGGCGCCTCCAGCGTCAGCGTGTACCTCGGCGACGGCAACGGTGGACTGGCCACGTTGCCCACATCATTCAACGTTTCGTCCACGCCCAGTTCGGTCTTCGTCACCGATCTCAACGGCGACGGCCGGCCCGACATCATCAGCGGCTCCGGGCCGGCGGGCGACGCATCGATCCTGCTGGGCACGGTTTCTGTGCTGACATTCACCGTGCAACCTCTTCCCGCCGGCACGTGCACGGGCGGCAGCGCCGGATTCGTCCTGACGATCGCCGGCCAAGTCACGGCGCCGACATTCCGCTGGCAGATCGAGGACGGCGTCGGCAATTGGCTCAACCTCACCACCGATCCGGTGGCTCTCCCGTTCGGCGGCACGGCATTCATCTCCGGTGCACTGGTGACGGGCCAGTCGGCCGGCGTCCGCGTCAATGTCCGCAACCGCAACGGTGATTTCCGCGTGCGCTGCGTCGCGTCCAGTTCGTGCACGAGCGGCATTTCCGCCGCCGTGCGGCTCCACATCGGGTGCGATTCGATCGCCAACATCGTCACCATCGGCGGCGCCACCACCTGCGACGACGAACTCACCGCCGATGACGTGATCGCGTTCCTCTCGGGGTTCTTCGCCCAACAGCCAATCTCGGACGTGGTCGGGCTCGGCGGCGTGCCCGGCTCGGATGGACAATGGACGGCCGACGACGTCGTGGCTTTCCTCTCGGCGTTTTTCGCAGGTTGTCCCTGATATCGGTCCTTTGCCCTAGAACCGACGGGGCGCGGGCTGCGAACAATCCCGTCCACCTACGCCGCCCGCGGCAGAAGTTCGGGCATCGGCCCGATGGACCCGATGCGCACCATGAGTGATCGCCCGGACATGCAGATGCTTCAATCGGGAGCAGCCGGCCCCTTGCCGATTCTGCGCCGTGATTTCCTCCGGCTTGCGGCCATCGGCAGCCTCGCCGCCGGCAGCGGGCTGGTGCTCCCGCGACGTCTGATGGCGATCGAACCGGACCGCGACCGTGTCGAGGTGGACCTGTTCATGGCCCCCGCCACAGCCCAACTTCGGACGGGCGCTGCAACGCCGATCTGGAAATACACCGGGCGCGTCCGCAGGGGTTCGCCGGGCGTCCTCGAGACCATCCCCGGCTCGTACCTCGGCCCTACGTTCCGCGTGCGGCGCGGCCAGACCGTCATCGTCCACATGCACAACCAGTTGCCCGAAGCGTCGATCACGCACTGGCACGGGCTTGACATCCCGGCCCGGATGGATGGGCACCCGAATTCCGCCGTGCCCGCCGGCGCGAGCTTCACCTACAAGTTTGTGGTCGATCAGCGTGCCGGCACCTACTGGTACCATCCCCACCCCGACATGCGCACGGGCACGCAGGTCTTCATGGGCCTGGCTGGTCTGTTCATTGTGCACGATGACGATGAACTGGCGCTCCCGCTGCCGCGCGGCGCGTACGAAGTCCCGATCGTCATCCAGGACCGCAGCTTCAACGCCGACAACACGCTCTTCTACGAGCCGAACATGGTCGACGGCATGCTCGGGTCGGACATCATCGTCAACGGCATCGCCGGCTTCTCACTCTCGGCCGCCACACGCGTCTACCGCCTGCGCCTGCTCAACGGCTGTAATTCGCGCATCGTCAAGCTTGCTTTCAGCGACGGCACGCCCATGACAGTGATCGGCACCGACGGCGGACTGATGGCCGCGCCGCGAACCTACTCGTACGTGACGCTCGCGCCCGGCGAGCGCTGCGAGCTGTGGGTCGATTTCCGCGACAAGCCCGTTGGCACGGCGCTCAGCCTCGATTCGCAGACGTTCACCGGCGCCGGTGCGCTCCAGGGCCAGTTCAAGGGCATCATGAACGTGTCGATCGATCGCGCCGAGGCCGAGACTCTGACGCTCCCGACGCAGCTGGTTCCATACGAGCGGCACCAGCTCGCAAGCGCGGTGAATCCCACCACGCCGCGCACATTCCCAATCGCCTGGGCCGCCTCCGGCGGCTTCACGATCAACGGCCAGGCCTTCGGGATGAACAGCGTCCTCGCCAACGAGCGCGTCCCCGCCGACACGCTCGAACTTGTCAAGCTCACCAGCACTACCGCCGGCGGCCCGCGCGTCGCCCATCCGATGCACTTCCACGGCCGCCAGTTCCAGATCCTCGACCGTACATGCCAGGCCGCGTGGCAAGGCGGCTGGAACTCGGTCAAAGATGGATTCTGCGACGACGGCTGGAAAGACACCTTCACCATCATGCCCGGCGAAGAAGTGCGGCTGCTGGTCCGCTGGAGTCGCCACCGTGGTCGCTACGTTTACCACTGCCACAACCTTCCCCACGAGGACACGGGGATGATGCGGAACTACGAGATCATCTAGCGGTACCGCGGGCGTGCCGATTGTGCACTACTCCATCCGCACAATGCCGTGAGCGCCCCGGACATTCGGCGTCGCGTTGGTCACCGCAGCCTTGATCAGCTTCAGCGAATAGGCCATCCTGGACGGGCCATCCCAGTACTCGCCCTGCTCCGGGCACATGCGGATGATCACCAGACGCGGATCTTCCGGCCCGTCGGGGAACCACGCCCTCGCGTGGATGCTCCATAACTCGCGGGCCTTGGCGGCGTCGTGCTCGATGCTGCCGCGCCCGGTTACCGCGACGTACCGATTGTGGGTCGGGTCCGAGTAGGTCGCCAGCACATGGTCGTCGGCCCGGATCTCCGCCACCTTGCCCGAGGTCGCGTCGGCGAAAAACAACAGATCTTCGCCCGGTGCGGGGTGCAGCGTGTACATCGGGCGCGTGTGGAACCCTTCTTCACCCGCGTGCAAGCCGCGTCCGATGGTCGTCAGCATCGCCACGCGAATATCGCCGATCAGTTCGTGCAGTCGCGCGGCATCATCAGCGAGTGTGGATGAGTGTTGCATATGGGGGAGTTTGCGACCGTCGCATGAAGCCGGCATGAACCGCCTCGCTCGAATCACACCATCTCACCAAGTCCGCATTCTTGAAGGCCCCCCGCGGTGAAACGTGATTCACGCCGCACCGCAGCGCGGCTTCACGCCCCGGTGCAACACTGAAGTGTCCAGAATATTCATCGCAGGAGACACTCACATGGGCACGAAGAAACACACACTCGCGATTGCTACGGGACTGTCGGGCACCGCTCTGGCACTCGGCGCCACGCTGTGGGTGCAGGCGACGGCCATGCAGAATCAACCCACAACGCCCACGCCCACCCAGACGCAGCCGCAGCAGCCTCAGCCGGCACAACCGCTGCGCCCGCAGCCCGCTCCTCAGCCGGTTGATCGGCACAACCCGCCGATCGACCAGAATGCACCCAGCAAGGCGCCGATCAATCCCAACCAGCCGGTGCCTTCGCCAAGCGTGGATCCAAGCAACCCGAACCTGACCCAGGCGCAGCGGGACGCGATCGCACGAACCCAGGCGATGCGTCCCTTTGCCTTCCAGTCGCCCCAGGCGGAAGCCCGGTTCAACGAGGCCAATCGAAAGCTCATGCGCATGGAGCAGAAATTCGAGAAGACCAATCAGGAGCAACTGCGTCGCCTCGGCGAAATCCGGCTGATGGCGGCCGACCGCCAGGGCCCGGCAACGCTCGATCTTCTGCAACAACTGCTCCAAGAGCGTGCCGAACTCCAGCGCTACCTCGCGCAGTCCAGGATGTCCTGGATGGGCGAAATGGACTCGGCTGATCCGAACAACCCGAGCGCCGCGCCGGCCACCAACCCCTCCAACACGATACCCAATACCAATCCCGCCACACCAAACACCGCTCCACCAGCCAATCCCGCGACGAACAACACTCCGTCGACCAATCCATCGGCACCCCGTTGAGGCGGCGTGTTGAAAATGAGACGTTCTTCATGCGGCATTCACCCCGAGTAAGGCTGCAAGATCGATGATTGGACTGACCGTAATGAATTGTTCTGGTCGTTGAATTTCCGGCTGAACGGGCGCGTGCCAAAGGCCCACAGGACGAGCATGGGAGGCGAATCGTGTATCGAGAGATCAACTGAAGTGTGCTGCCTGAGATTCCCTTGTTCGTGACGGGAATCACCGGCAAGCTTCGCTTCAGATCAGGCGGGTGCGGCCGACCGGAAACGACCGCACCTCTCGCGTCCGGGGGCGTCTTTCTCTCCCCCGGACGCTGCTCTTTTGGGATTGAGCCTCCGATCGGCAAGGCGTCCAGTCCGCGTTACTTCATCCGTATCCGAAATGTGCGAATCTCGTAGGGCTTGAACCGCGTTGCCACCACGCGGCCGTTCAGCGTGATGGGGGAACTTGCCGGCATCTCCCGCTCCAGCAGATCGACTTCAACCACGGCCGCCGCATCGAACCCCAATTCGATGCGTGCCTCGGCTGCACGCCCGGCACATTCGTATGCACGGATGACCATATCGTCGCCATCCTCGCTGCGCTTGACCGAGGTCACGATGATGCTGGTCGGCCCCGCCGCGCAGCCGGACCAACTCGGCCCGCGATCCCGCGCGGCACCCGCAACTGGAGCATCAGCCAGGGTGACGGTGTGCAGCGGTTTGTTGAACTCCCACGCCGCCCGCGAAGCCGCTGCTTTATCCAGCTCCCCCGCGTGCGGCAATGTCGCATAGCGCATCTGGTGGGTGCCGACATCTGGGCACGGGTCAGGGTCGTACGAGGCGCGAAGAAGCGTCAGCCGCACGGTCCCGTCCTTCACGTCATGGCCGTGCCTGCAGTCGTTGAGCACCGTGACGCCGCGTGGCGAGCCGCCGTCGGTCGTGCCAGTCAGGTCGCACCACTTGAGCGCCACGCACTCGCTCCCGTCGGTCTTCCGCGTTACATCGCCGAAGGGGATCTCGTACGTCGCGTTCTCAGCCTTGATGCCCGTGGCGAACGCCATCTTGAGCATGGGCGATCCCTCGGTCCCGTTGCCGAGCTGGCCCCAGTCCACCGTCGTGCGGTAATCAGTGCGGCCGCTGCCGGGGTACGTCATCTGCTCCTGAACAATGGTGGACTTGTCCCAGCGGTACTCGCTCCGCACCACGCGACGCACCGGTCCGTCCTCGGTTATGCGCCGCGAAATCGGCTTGTCCAGGTTCTCAGTGCGGGCAATCTCGCCGATCGTCCACGCGGTGCCACCGTGCGGCTTCTCGTGGAGGATCACAAACCGTGTCGCGGGTGATGCGTCGTCCTTGGCCGCGCCGGCTGGAACCGACCGGACCGAAACGTGCGCATCGCCGTCCAGCGAGAAGACTTTGTATCCGCACCCGGGCACCTCACGCGCGACAAAGCAGATCCGCGCCGTGACGACATCGCCATCAGTGCGTGACTCGATGACCTGCGTCGGCACATCGCCCCGCGCATCGCGTGCCGCGTGCAGGTGGTCCGTGGCAGAATAGACCACGGTCGCTTCCACGACCTCGGTGCGCGACCACGCAAGCGGGTTGAAGACGACCACGCGCGGGCCCTTGCCCTCGGCCTTGATCCGCGCGGCGAGCGCCGACTCGCTCCGCTCGAGAATCCCGCGACCGCGATCAAGAACCCCTTGCAGCATCCGGTGGTTGAAAAGTGCCGACGGGTGGATGAGCGAGCCCGGCAGCGTGTCGTGGTGGTGATTCCAGGTCACATCGCGCCACATCGCCTCAAAGGCCTCGCGCGGATAGGCGGCCCCGTTTTCGAGCCGCGCCAGCGCCGCGAACACTTCCGCAGATTCCAGCAGTGTCTCACTGTCGCGGTTGAGCTTCTTGATCAGGCTCTGCGAGGTGTAGCACCCGTCGAAGATCGGATTGAGTTCGCCGCGATTGGTCGGGATCGTCAGCATGGCGGTCTGCTCGCGCAATCGCTTGAAGAACTCGGTTGCGGTCGAGAACTTGACATTGGGCCACAGCCCGCGTTGTCGCATCGCAATCGCATTGAGGATGTTCTCGCGCGTCGGCCCGCCTCCGTGGTTGCCCACGCCGTAGACCATCAGGTGGTCCATCGCGTTGGTCTTGACCACAAACTGTCCGAGTTCCTTCACCGACGCGTCGTCGATCGGCCCGTTGTACCACCCGCCCGATGCGGGCTCGTTGAACGCCAGCACCTTTGATCCGTCCGGCCCCTCCCACCAGAACAGCGGGTCTTTCCCCGGAGGGCGGCAGTAGTAGTACGAGTCGATCCCCGCCTTCTTCAAAATCTGCGGCATCGTCCAGCAGTGCCCAAACGTGTCCGGCTCCCAGCCCACCGTGCACGTCCGCCCGAACCGGCTCTGGAAATATCGCTGCCCGTAGAGCAGGTGCCGCACGTGCGACTCGGGCGAGATCATGTTGTTGTCACCCTCGCACCACCTTCCGCCGACCAGTTCCCATCGCCCCTCTTTCACATACTTCTGGATCTCCTTGAACAGTTCGGGGTAGTGCCGCTCGGTCTCCAGGTACAGGCACGCGCTGCTCTGCGAGAACGTGAAGTCGGGGAATTCTTTCATGAACTTAATGGCTTGTCCGAACGTGTCGGGGATGACGTGGTCGATGCAGTCGTCCCACGTCCAGAGCCACTGCAGGTCGATGTGCGCGTGACCGACCAAGTGCCCCGTGAACTTCTCCATCTGCGGGTGGGCGTGCGCCAGTTTGTGCCGCGCGTCGTGGGTCGCCGCGAGTGTCTTCGTGGCGTCTGCTACGCCGTCACCTTCGACGAACTTCGCCGCGGCCTCGATCTCTGCGAGCAGCTTGTCGTCGTGCATTCGTTTGGCCAGGTCGCGGGCGACCTCAAGCTCCGCACGAAACTGCTCGCGGGTCACGCGCAACTCATCGGCCTTCTTCGCGGTCTCAAGCAGCGTCGCAAGACGCTCGGGTGTCAGCTTCTCCTCGCGCGGCAACACCGACACCATCACATTGCGGCTGTACCCGTCGCAGATCGGCATCGAAATATTCGGAACGGCATCACCATCGTGGATCGTCGCGACGGCTTTGCCGTCGCGCGTGATCCGGATGTTGTCGAGCAATTGCACGTACCGCCCCGGCGCATCCCCCTCGAACACCGCCGACCACTGCTGCAGAGTAATTCCCGAGAGGAGAGACAAGTCGAACGTGCGGTGATACCACCGGTCCTTCGCGGGCTCGAGGATCGCGTCCCCGTGCAGCCGCAGGCCCTGCTGATCCACCAGCTTCGCCTCGCGCAGCCACGGTTTCTCCGCAAACTGCGGCGGCAGTTTTTCGACCTTGAAGTTCGCGTCGATCCCGCCCTTCAGCACGGGATTGGACGCCGGCATGAAGATGTCGTACTCCAGCCGGTCCCCCTTCTGGACCGTGTGCTGGACGCCGGAGAACTCAATGTAGACGAACCAGTTCCCTTCTCCCTTGACGATGTTCTCCGCGGAGAAGACCAGGCACCGTTCGGGCGCACTGGCGGCCGGCGGCTGCGAGAACACATTGCGCCCCAACCCCCAAGTCAGAACACATGCCAAGACACCGACCGACCAGGAGCGGAGCAGGCAACGCATGGAACACCTCGTGATGGGAACAGCAGTACGGCTGATGACGGCACACGATAACGCCGAACCCGCCGCGAGTTCAACTCATATGTCTTGGGTTGCGGTGTTTGCTCTCCGCCCAGTTCATCACCAGCATCGCCGGCGATGGCAAGCGACGATTCTGGCAAGTATTGGAATTCTCGTTCTTCATCGCCCTCGGAGGTTGACGCGCCCACGGGAGTGTGGTAGCCTATTCAAGACACACGACCGGGTGCGAACACAATGATCAAACTCTTTGCGGTATTGGCATTGGCGATCTTGACCGTTATTCGACCGGCGAGCGCGCAGTGTGGTGGATGGATTATTGATCCATGGAATGCCATGTCCGGCGTTGACGGTGAGGTGCGAGCGCTCGTCGAATGGGACCCTGATGGCGTCGGTCCCCAAAAGCCAGTGCTCGTGCTCGGCGGGGGCTTCTTCGGAGCGGGACAATTCGAGTCGCGTTACGCGACGATTTGGGACGGAACAATCTACCAGCGATTCGCGTCGCCGCCCTCCGCTCCTGTCGTCGCACTGGCCACAGTCGGTGCGGATCTCTACGCCAGTATCGGCCCCCTGCCGAATCAACCGAATGCGTACTCGGTGGTGCGATGGACCGGGTCTACCTGGGAAGTGCTCGGCGCGAACTTTGATCGCGAAATTCGCTCGATGACCTCGCACAATGGGAGGTTGGTGGTTGGAGGTTGGTTCCATCGCGTGGGAAATCTCGACGTCCGTGGCGTGGCCATGTGGGACACGACCGGATGGAGTTCTCTCGCCGGAGGCTTTCAGAATGTCGGAAGCGGAAGCCTTGGGGTGAATTCTCTGGCTTCATACGGAGGCCGCTTGTTCGCTGGTGGGTTGTTTAGTCAGCCTGCGTCTGAGGCAATTACAACGGGTTCGCTCGCCGAATGGTCGGGAGTTCGCTGGAATGCTGTGAGCGGCGCACCCTTTGGCGGCGTCGTCGATTGCATGACAATACATGACGGCAATCTGGTGATGGGTGGAAGTTTCACATTCACGGCAGGCGTTCCTCCCGTTGCATTCAATCGCATCGCCATATTTGATGGCGCAACGTGGACAAACGTGCTTCACGGTCAGCAGTTGATGCCTGGAGAGAGGGTGAGGGGCTTGACTTCCACTACCGGAGAATTGTCCGCGCTTACTCTGCCAAGCCACCCACAGATCACCACGTGGATGGCTACGGGAGGTTCCCGGCAAACCTACTGGAGTTCCTCGGATCGTTGGGAAGCCACCCATTGCATAGCTACCTTCGGTGGAACCGTGATTGTCGGAGGGCGAGTCCGCGATGAGTGTGTGTTGAGAAACATCAGCGCTATCGATGGGACAACGTGGAAGCCATTGGGCAGCGGCGTCGCAGACGGAGCCCCTCGAGCCATCGGCGTGTTTGAGAACAGATTGCTATTTTACGCTGCAAATCTCAATCCTGTGCCATATCAAGTAGGTGGTTTGGCGATGTGGGACGGCGCAACATTAGAGTTCGGCGCCTATTTGAGCGGGCTCCGGTACTTCGAAATCGATGGCATTCTGCATACGGAATTGGACACTCAGCCGTCAGTCTTTAGATTGATGCACGGTCAATGGGAGTTCATTGGTCCGTACTTTGGAGGAGGGGTGTCGGCTCCAAGTAGCGACGTCGGGCCTCTATGGAGAATGCGATTTTCGACGCCCGAGGTGCTCGAGATCATTCACCCATGGGGTACCGAGACGCTTCCCGGTCCATTCCCCGATATTCACCAATGGTACAAACTGTACTATCTTGAGGGGAATTACTACGCCCTGCAGAATCGGAGCGAGCAGGTACCTGCCACACGACTAAGACGGTTCGTTGACGGAGCTTGGCTGCCGGTCCCTGTTCCTCCGACCCCGACGTCGTATGTTCAAGCACTTCATTGGTGGGGAGGTTCGCTAGTCGCCGCCGGCGGCTCTTACATAGGAAAGCTGGTTGAATCCAATTGGGAAGACCTGAGCTTGCCCGCAGGCACAAGCCCGTGCGAAGTGAACCGGGTGTTTACATACAACGGTCGATTGGTGGCGCTCTCGAGCAGCGGTCCAAGCACCCCATGCGCGGCTATGTGGCGAATCGGCACCGTGTGGCAACCACTTCCCGACGGCTACGGAGAAGCCGCGCGCTACGGGTGCGTCCATCGCGGCGAACTGGTGCTTGGATGTGTTGATCCGATCTACGTGGCGAGATTCCTATCGTCGCAGCCGACGCCCTCTCCTCGCTCTCCGATCATTCGTCGCTGGGTCGAAGGTCCGCCAACGTTTGTGAATCGCAGCTCGGACGTCACCGTGTGTCCGGGCTCCCCGGTGCGATTGAGCGTGAAGGCGAGTGGTTTCGGCTTGACGTATGCATGGTTCCGCGATTCCAGTCCTGTGGCATCGACTGAGACTCCAGAACTCTTGCTTCCGTCTCCAACTCCCGCCGACAGCGGCGACTACGCATGCACGGTGACCAACGATTGCGGAAGTATTTCGATCGACCCGATTCGCATCAGGATCGCGCCGTCTCCCTGCCCATGCGGTGCAGCGGATGTCGCTCAGATCGGGGGTCGAGTTCAGCCGGACGGTCAGCTGTCGCCCGATGACATCGTGGTCTTCCTTTCGAGCTTCTTCGTGAATGATGTCACGGTTGCGGACATCGTTGGTCCGGGCGGATCGCCTCCGCGCGACGGCGCGGTGACTCCCGACGACATCATCGCTTTCCTATCAGCGTTCTTTGCCGGATGTTCGTGAGCTGGGCTTCAGTTCATCACCAGCGCCGCGCTCGCCACCATCGCCATCCCCTGCTCGTCCATCGCCGCCGTGTAGTTCAGCAGCTTAATCTCGCTCGGCTGCGTCGCCATGAGCGTCGCGACAAGGTTGCCCGTCGAGCACCAGCGCGTCGGGTTCTGCTGCCACGCCATGGCCGCCACCAGTTCCGACGGCTTGTTCTGCAGCACCAGGTTGAGCATCTCGCGGTCGTGCCCGAAGATCTTGTTGCGGAACTCCGTCGCCGGCTGCTCCTCGCCGGCGAGTGTCTGCTTGTCGCCGAAGGCCGGGCCGGTGTGGCTCAGGTCCGCCGAGCTGACCACGAGCGTCTTACCCGGCAGCGACGAGATCGCGGCCTTGAGCGCATCGACGAACGGCTGCAGCGCCACGCCGTTGCCGTCGTAGCTCTCGCCGTTTTTCACCGCCGGATCGTGGACGAGCACGCCGAAGACCTTCGGGAACTTGCCGTCCGCACCGGGGCCAAAGACGTGCTGGATCCACGGCATGTGCAGTTCGATCGAGTGCTCGCGCTCGTGGTCGAAGCGGTGCTTGAAGAGGTTTTCACCCAGCGACTTCTTCATCGCCGCCACCATCTCGCCATCGGCCTCGCACGCGCCGAAAACCGTGCTGTACCCCTTATCGCAGGCGCACACCCCCGTAGATTCGCCGAAGTGGTTGGTGCCCAGGATCACGATCCGGTCCGGCCGGTCCACCACGCGCATGCGCCCGTAGACCGACGCGTAGTTCACCCACCCGCGGTGATAATCCAGGTGCGGCGCTACGATCGCCTTGGGCAGCTTGTCGAACGCCGGGTCCGCGGCGGCCTTGAGCGCTTCGGCGATCCACAAGTCCAGAATCTCACGCAGCCGCTTGGCCGAGTAGGCGTCCTTCTCCGTCTGCGGCGCATCCTCTTTGATCTCGCTCTTCTGCACACCGTCGGCCACAATCGCATCCGCGAACTGCGCCGTGCTCGCCGGCGGCAGCACATCCGACGAATCAAACTGCTCGCGCACCTTTGCCGCCATCGCCTGGAACTTGGGTCCCTCGATCAGCCCCGCGTCATCGAGCTGCGCCACGATCCCCTCCAGCATCTGGCGCGTCAGCCCGCGTCCCACCTGCTGGGCGATCTGATCGAGGTCCTTGCTCCCGTCCATAAGTGGCAGCACCAATTGCATCGCCGGCACGACCATGACGATCTGGTCGGAGATCTGGCGGGCGTCCGCCAGCCCCATCATCTGGAACTCCTTGCCGTCGGGGCTCTTGGCCTGGGCAGGGAATGCGCGAACCGGCCGCAGCTTCGGTCGGTTCATGTGAGGGGCCGCGGGGTCGAACTTGTGCTGATTAGGCTGCTGGGGAACGGGTGAATCGCTCATGCAGCATCGTAGCATCCGCCCACCCTGATTCGGTCCCCACGCGACACCGCACCCCCGCCTGTCTAACATCACGACCCCTCGCCGGGCACCCTGGCAAGGTCAAGATTTGGAGTCTCGGACATGCTCGCCAACTTCAAGCCCGGCCAGTCGATCCAGTGCACCGTCACCAAGACCCCCCGCGCCGCTGCGGGTCGCAAGACGCTCGAGCGCCTGATGCGCATGGACCCCGAGACCAAGCTCGGCCTCCGCAAGGCCCACAAGACCCGCGCCCAGACGACCATCGTCTTCAACCGCGGCAATCGCGACTGGGTCAAGCGCCAGACCTGCGGCAAGCTCGTCCGCGTCGTCAAGGGCGCAAGCTGGAAGATGCCCTTCGACGTCAACGTCGCCAAGGACATCGCTTCCGTCGCCGATTGCCTGACGATCGCCGCGGCCTGAAAACGCTCCGCTGGATGAGTTGAATGAGAATGATCACGGACCGCGCCCTCCGCGCGGTCCGTTGTCTTTTTTACCCGCCAAGAATCCCGCATGACCCGCCCACTTGTTGGACTTCTCTCGATCCCCGCGCTCGGCACGCTCGCCGCGGCTTTGCTTATCGCCTCCTGCGGCGAAGAAAAATCCGCCCCAACCGCGTCCGTCTCCGGCGTGACGCTCCCCGCCCGCGCACCCGACCAGACCTACACCGTCCGCGGCAAGATCGAAGAACTGCCGATCCCCGGCAAACGCCGCAGCGAGTTACGCGTCCACCACGAAGCGATCGACACTTTTACCAACGGCGAGGGGAAGCTCGTCGGCATGGGCGCGATGGTCATGGAATTCCCGCCCGCCAAAGGCCTCTCGCTCGAGGGCTTTGCCGTCAAGGACACGGTCGAATTGACCTTCAGTGTCTGGTGGGACCAAGGCGCCGCGAGCTGGTTCGCGACCAAGCTGACCAAGCTTCCCGCCGACACCAAGCTCACATTCGGCCCGGCCAAACCGTCGCCTTCGCCCAAGTGATCGCGCAAACCACCTGCCTAGGCGCGAAAAAAACCCAGCGCCCAGCACAATGCCAGGCACCGGGTCTCGTGGGGGTCAGCGCAAGGCCGGTTCAACCGGCGGGTTCCACTCGGTACACGGGTCGATTCGGAGGCCCATGTGCCGCGGTTCCGGAGCGATTCCAAATAAATTTCCTGTCAGGCCGGAGTTCCGTGAAATCCCTTAGGCGAGGGCGATGGCTCACGCCTTGGCTGGGTGAACCCCCAGCCGGTCCATTACCATCTTCAGGTCGGCCCAGACTTTGGTCCGATTCTCCGGCGTGTAAGCCCTCAGCAGGAACGCGGGGTGGAACGTGGGCATTACCGGCACGGCGACGTCGGCGTGGGCGAGCTGGTCGGGGTGGCGCCACTCTGCCCAGCGGCCACGCAGGCTTCCCATTGACTGGTCGGACCCGAGGATCAGGCGGCTGGCGGGGAGTCCAAGGGTGACGATCGCCAGCGGCCGGATCGCGGCGATCTGGTCGTACAGGTACGGCGCGCAGAGCTGGGCTTCAGTGATCGTGGGCGTCGCGTTGTTGGGGGGGCGGGTCTTGAGGACGTTGGCGATATACACCTCGCACCGCCGCAGGCCCATTGCCACGATCATCTTGTCGAGCAATTGCCCGGCGCGGCCTACGAACGGCCGCCCGGTCCGGTCTTCGTCGGCTCCCGGTGCCTCGCCGATGAACATGAGCTTCGCGCAAGGATCGCCCTCACCGAAGACGATGTTGTGGTGGGCCGTGACGAACTGCTTGTGCGGCGCATCCGCTTCATAGCGCACACGGATGGCGTTGAGCGCTGCCTGCACCCGGCCCCGCTCGCGCCCGTCGTGAGCGACTGGTCCGAGCGACGGATCCCACGCGGTGCCAGGCTTGGTTTCGATCTCGGGGAGCAGGCTCGTCTGGTCCGGCGCGCCGGCACTCGGCGATGGTCTATCGTCCCCCGAGCCGGTCCGGTACGCGGGAACAAAGTCCACGCCCAGCAACGCGCTGGTCTGCGCGTGCTGGCGGACGAGTTTCGACAGGCGCGGATCGATGGCGGCGTCGCTCATGGCGCGAGCGTATCGCGCTGGGGCGATCAGTGGGCGGGGGGTGTCGGTTTCGCTGAGTCGGCGGGCTTGGGGTCAGTTGGTTTGACCTCGCTCGGCTTGACTTCCGGCGTTTTGTTCTCGGTAGGGGCGAGCTTCGGAGCTTCCTCACCCTCGCGCGGCGGCTTCGGCCCTGACGGAACAACCTTGGTGTTGGCATGGCCGCTGTCGGAGCCGAAGTACCGCTCGATGAGCGGGCCGCCGAAGATCCCGATGAACAGCCCGAGCACCAAGCCGAGGATGAAGACCGAGATGATCGACGTGGACGTGACCCCCGACTTGCCTGCCTGATCGTTCATGGACGGACTCCCGTGCGGCCCAGCACCAAATCCCTGCGGAACCAGCGAGGGAGGATATCGACAAATCCGGGGCCGTGCGGGGAATGACGCGTTTCCCGTCGAATCCGGCGCTCAAAGCCACCGGTCCCGACGCATCCGGTGCATCCACATGCCATAACCGATCGCCGCACGGATCATCTCGCCCCGCCCCCCCGGCGGGTACCCCTTGCCGAACGCCGTGTGAAGCCGCCACTGCCAGTAGGCGGTACGGAAGTTGAACCCGCCGATGACGCCCAGACGGGCGAGCTGGTAGAGGCCGCCGACGAATTCGAGGAGCTTGCCGATCATGGTGGGTCAGGTCGCCGTCGCGACTTGCTCGCGGTACCAGGCGATGGTCGAGTCGAGTGCGGTTTCCAGCGTTCCGATCGGCTCGTAACCCAGCAGGGTTTTCGCGACGGAGATATCCGCGAGGGAGTGGCGCACGTCCCCGGTGCGGGCGGGTTGAAATTCCGGCCGGATGCCGGTCGCTGCGCAGCGCTGGGCAATGAGCGTTGCAAGTTCGATCAGGTCGGTGCGCTTGCCGGTGCCGATGTTGACGATCTGGCCGGTGAGTTCCTTGGTGGTCGCGCCAGCCAGCAGATTGGCCGCGACAGCCGATGCGACGGGCGTGAAATCGCGAGACTGGCGGCCGTCGCCGAAGATCACCGGCGGCTTGCCAGCGAGCAGGGCCTTGGCGAACGCCGCGATCACCGCCGCATAGGCCGAGTCAGCGGGTTGGCGCGGGCCGAAGACGTTGAAATACCGCAAGCTGATCGTCGACATCCCGAAGCTGCGGCTCCACGCGGTCATCGCATGCTCGCCCGCCAGCTTCCCCGCGGCGTATGGCGACAGGGGCATGGGTTGCTGCGTCTCGACGCGTGGCGTGGCTGAAACCGAGGCACCCTCGGGGCCCTCGCCGTAGGCCGAACTTGAGGCCGAGTACACCACACGCCGTGTGCGAGCTGCCCGCGCATGCTCCAACACGCGCACCGTGCCGGTTGCATTCACCGAGAAGCTCCGCTGCGGTAGCTCGATCGACATCGGCACCGAGCCCATCGCGGCCAGGTGGAAAACGATGTCGCATCCCTTGACGGCGTCCTTCATCGAGGCGTCGTCGAGTAGCGAGCCGTGGATGAAGGTGAGCCGCGCCGGGTCGAACTCGACCAGTTCGCCGATGTGCTCGCCGTCGGAGTTGCTCAGGTCGTCGATGACGTTGACGCGCGCCTGCAGGGCCAGCAGCGCATCGATCAGGTGCCCGCCGATGAACCCCGCGCCCCCGGTCACGCAGACCCGCCGCCCGGCGTAGAACGGTGTCAGACGCTGGACGAGTTCGAGGGGGAGCTTCAGCAAGGGTGAGGTAGCTTATCGACCGCCGATGAATCGTGCGGCGGGCGTGTGGTCACCCGTCGGTTCCCGAGCAGTGGACCCGGCCGTGGTAGAAACCCTGCTCTGCAGTCGCCTCCATCGGCAACAATGACGTGATGGCTGCTCCCACGACCGCAACAGCGGAGGATGCGACAAGATTGGCCCCTGCGGTCGTCCAATCTCCGCGGCGGCGGATGGTCCGTCGCTCCCGGGTCGCGGCCGTGCTCATCGCCGCCGGTCTGGTGGCGGCCGTCGCCTCGATCGGTGAAGCCACAAGCGGTTCCTCGGCCACGGTTGGGACAGTCTGGTGCGGTCAGGTCGGGGTCCTCTCGTCCGGGCCCGGTTTCCCTGATGCCGGCTCGGAGGCGGTCTTTCAGCGTCAGGCCGCGGTGGAGTCGGTGTCCACGGTCCTCGGCGCGTTTGGGCGCGTCGAGTTCACCTCCAAGCTGTTGAAAGCGAGCGGGAATCCTGATGCCGCGAGGCTCGCGGAACTGCACCGCGCGACGACGCCGCACATCAACGCCGACGTGCGCAAGTGGATCGGGCGCGATCCGACCTCATCGGAACTGAGCACGATCCTGGGCGGGGGGGCGTGCGTGATGGAACGCGGCGTCTGGATGGTTGACGCGTGGCGGTACTTCCCGGCAGTCGCCCTCGTTCTCGTCGCATGCGGAACCGGCGTGCTCGCCTCGGCCGTGGGTCCGCTTCGGCGGATCGCGAGTTCGGCGGCCGCCGGAGGCTGTCGCGAGTGTGGCTACGCGGGCGTCGGCGCAGGCGTGTGCCCTGAGTGCGGTACGGAAACGTGAAGCGGTGCTGCGATCATGCGGCTGTTCAGTCGCCGCGGGGTGCGCTAACGCCCATCGCTTTCAAGATTTCATCCAGATCATCGCTCACCCGCACCGGCGCATTGGCGTACTTGCCCGTCGGGTTTGACCCGTCGGCCGTCTTCCCTGCGGATTTTGTATCCACACTCATGTGATATCCGACCGTCACGTCCGGGTCCTTGAGCTGGTGGCCTGTGAGGATGCAGACGACGCTCTGGCCCGGCTGGATCGTTCCTGCCTGCAACAGCTTGTGCGCCCCGGCGAGTGACGCCGCGCTGGCGGGTTCGCACCCATAGCCGTAGCGGCCGACCAGGGCTTTGTATTCAGTGATTGTCTCGTCATCAACGGATGTAACGACGCCCGTCGCGCCGTCGCGCCAGCTTGCTGACTTCGATGAGCCGTCCATTACTTCCAGCGCCCGCAGCGCCTTGACGAGGTTCACGGGCCGGTTGATCTCGATCGCGCTCGCGATGGTGTGGGCCCGCTCGCCCGCGGCGTCCATCCGTGCGTATTCCGCTTCGACCTTGGCCTTGCCGCCGTCGGTGAAGTAGCTGCCGCCGTTCCAGCGGACGCCCAGCTCGTTGTATACGCGGTCGAGCGTGCGCGCCCCCGCGGCGTTCACCACGGCCAGGCGCGGTACGCGGTCCACAAGTCCAAGCTCGCGCAGCTCCATGAACGCCTTGGCGAATGCCGAGCAGTTGCCGAGGTTGCCGCCGGGGACGACGATCCAGTCCGGCACGTTCCAGCCGAGCCCTTCGAGCACGCGGTACATCACCGCCTTCTGCCCCTCGAGCCGGAACGGATTGACCGAGTTCATCAGGTAGACGCCCGCCGCGGGGATCCTCTCGGCGATGTGGCGCACGCGGGCCAGGCACGCGTCGAAGTCGCCGGCGACCTGCAGGGTGAGCGCCCCGTAGTCGAGCGCCTGCGAGAGTTTGCCGAAAGCGATCTTGCCGTCGCCGATGAAGACGACGGCCTTCATCCCGCAGCGGGCCGCGTAGACGGCCATGCTCGCCGACGTATTGCCCGTCGATGCGCACGCGACGACCCTGGCCCCGACCATCCGCGCGTGCGTGAACGCCGCGGCCATGCCGTTATCTTTGAAGCTGCCGGAGGGGTTGAAGCCTTCGTACTGGAGGTAGAGCTTCCCTGTTTCACTCCCTCTCCCCCCGGGAGAGGGCCGAGGTGAGGGCGTCTTGGCATCTCCAAACCCCAACACCGTGCCCAGCTCATCCGCCCGCCGCAGGATCGTCTTCCCCTCGCCGATGGTCGCAATGTCGCGCTCGTCGGCGAAGAACGGCATCAACTCACGGAACCGCCAGACTCCCGAGCCATCAAGGCAGGCGTTCGTCTTCGACCGCGCATCCGCAAACGCCCACGTCCGCGGCGTCGCGGCATCCCACGCGTATGCCACATCCAGCAGCGCTCCGCACGCGCCGCACGCCGTGCGCACGTCCGTGACGGGGTACGTCGCTCCGCACGCCGGGTTAATACAGCGTTGGGTAGCGCGGGCTGACGGGCGTTGCGGCTGCATGAATTGCTTCCGACAGTATCGACTATCGGGGCTCGGATCTGTCGTGCGTCAGCGGCTCGCCGTCGTGATATCAAGCCGGCTGTCGGAGAATTGAAGTAATGACGGGTGGCAAATCGTCGGTTGTCAAGCGCCATGGCCCGGGTGGCCAAAGGTGTGCGGAGGCTTGGAGAAGCGGGTGAATCAATCTACAGCGGATGGGCACGTGGCCACCGCTGCCTTCGATGCGCAGAGTCGGACTTGATGTGGAGAGGGTGACGACTCCGATGATGCTCGGAACGCGCTCGTCGTTGCCGATGACTTTGTGCGAAGCACCGCCGCAACCGAACTCGGGTTGCAGAAGGACGTATTCGTCCTCATCTGTTTGAATCAGTAGGCCGGGTGAGCCTGAGTGTTCCGGTGCAACGCTCCAAGCGGCGAGCACGTCAATTTCAGTCGTGACCTCAAGCCACTTGGAATCATCTTTACGATCCCGCAGTCGGCGAAAGTAATGTGCAACGCCTTGGTAGGCAATGCACAGCACAGTGATTAGACATACGACCACGACAGCGGTGCCCACGAAATGCCAGGTCCGATCGGTCCACATGAAAAGCGCCGACAATGTACCGAAGAAAATCGGTCCAATCATGCAACCAATCGGCTCGATGGGGTTCGGTAGTGTGGAACCCCGTTCGGCGAGTGGAACAATTCGCTGGTACTCACGGGTTGCCACGCGATCAGTGTAGACTGGCTCAATTGCATGCCTCGGGCATTAGGAGCGAATGCGGATTGGAGCGATTAGTCGCTCATCGATCGCCCGTTGCAAAACCCCCCCCACCCCACCTTCATCCGCAGCGCCGGCCGCAGCCGCTCCATGTAGTCGTGCAGCGGGATCTCCGTGATCCCGAACTGCTCCATGTGCGGGTTGCTGAACTGCGTGTCGAGGAGCACATACCCGCGCCGCCGTAAGTGCTCGAGCAGATGCACGAAGCAGACCTTGCTCGCGTCGGTGCCGCCGAGGTCCGGTCGGCTGAACATGCTCTCGCCGAAGAACGCCCCGCCGATCGCCACGCCGTAGAGCCCGCCGACCAGCACGTGTTCCTCCTCCCCCTTTATCCCTTCGTCCCTCTGTTCCTCTGTCCGTTCCCCATCAGCCACCCACGCCTCCACACTGTGCGCATACCCCGCGGCGTGCAACTGCCCGAACGCCTCGATGATCCAGTCGTTGATCCACGTCCCGCTCTTGGAGCCGTCGGGATTTCGCCGCGGCACATCCGCGCAGGCGCGAGCCACCTGTCCAAACGCTGCATCGCTGGTGATGATGAATGGCCCGCGCCGCACCTTCGCCCGCAACGACCGCGAGAACTTCACCGCTCCCGGCTCCAGCGGAACAATCGCGCGCGGGTCGGCCGTGTAGAAGTCAACGCGGCCGTGGCGCGATCCCGCCATAGGGAACGCCCCCTGGCCGTACGCCTCCAGCAGCAGTTCGACGGCTTTGCTCACGCGCCGGGACATGCGCCGAGCGTACCCGGATCGGGCAGCCGACCCGAACCTCGAACCGGTCTACTCCTCGTCCTCATCCTGCGGCGGCTTTTTGCTCTTCTTCTTCCCCCCGCCCTTCTTTTTGCCCGCCGTAGCCGGTTCGTCGGTATCGATGAGTCCCCGCCACTGAGCGGCTATGCCGATCAGGGCCGCGACTACCCAGACCATGGCCCAGCCGATCGGCGACAGGTTCAGGTGCGCGTGCCCCGGCACCCCGGTGGCGTGCGCGAGCCAGACGCCGCAGGGGAGCCAGATCGCCGACCCGACCAGAGAAGTGGTGGCCCCTGCCGCCCAAGCCGGAAGCATGAGGCCCAAGATGGTGCCGAGGGCCAGTCCGGTGAGAGCCGCCCCCGCAATCCACACCTTACCCCCAGAGGGGAGGCTGCCCCAAGCCTCGGACGACTCAGACTTCAGCGCCCCCCAGAACTCGCGGGCCCGCTCGGATGTCGGATTGCTGTCATCCAAGTCCGCCAGTGGCTCGCGGATGGTGGGTGTACTGCGTTCCGCAGCGACCGTCTTGGCCGGGGTGCTCGCCCGTGCCGGCTCGGTTCGATTGTTCGCGGCCTTGGATGGGCGGTTCGTCTGCTCAGCCTGCGTCTTGGCTGTGTTTGCACCCGAGTCTCGCCCCGACGTCGGCCGCGCCCGCACATCCGTCTTGGCAACGGTCTTCGGGGCCTCGCCCTTGATGGGTTTCAGGTTCGGCTTGGGGTTCGGACGGACAACCGGCCGCTCAAGATCGGTGGGGGAGGGATTGACCCGTCCCGGTCGCTCATCTTCTGGATCGAGCACCGGGCGAAGTGGTCGCAGGCCTTCTTCGCCCCCGAGTCGTCCCGGTCCATCATCCATTGCGGCGGCAGCGGGGGGGGCCGCGAACGGCGCGGTCACGATGGCAGCGGCCAGCAACGCACATCCCGCGCCCAGCATCGAGCCGAAGGTCATGGCCGTGGCCAGCTTGTAGAGAAGCATTCCGGCCAGAAGCCCGGCCACCAGCCCCACTGCCAAGCCCAAGTACGGGGAGAGCCCACTGGTGGGCATGAGCACTGGCAGCATCACGAAGCCAATCGCCGAGCCAAACGCACACCCTACAAGCACCGTCGCAGGACGGATGAACCGCCGTCCGGCGAGCCATAGGGCGACGCCGGCAATGAACGCCGCGCCAACCACGACGTGCATCGTCCAAGGCAAGGCTTGGATGCCATCCATCACACGCCCGACGGGTTCAAGCACCTGCGCGCTCGCCAACGCTGATCTCCTTACGGCTCCGAGACCGGTGGTACATCGGCCGGGAGCGCGCCCGAGGCGTAGTTGGCGAGCAGCGTGGGGGTTGCCTCTCACTGTCCGGACCAACCGTGTCGGTCAAGAACCGGGTAGAAACACCCTCCGCGCGGGTAAGGCCACCCAGCAAGGGCGTGCGGATGTATACCCGGTTCATCCAAAGTTCCCAACTTGAGTACCTAGATGCGTTTGCAGCCGCAACGCCGTTGGGGTACGCTCGTTGGTCTCTGGGGCGGAACCGCCGCGCGATATCAATGCGCTCGGCGTGTGTCAGTGTCGTCTCGCCGCGCTGAGTGCCGGACGGTGGCGCAAGGGGCGGCAAGAGAAGGGTTTGGCGTTCCGTGTCGTCTCGAGGGCGGTGGGTTGACGTTGCAGAGCAGGAGTTGGAAATGAGCAAGTTGTCTTGGCTGTTTGGCGGTTCTGATTCCAAGACCACTGTGGCCCACGAGCGCAAGCCCTTGAGCGCCCGACGCTCGCCGGCGGACCTCCTCCGCCGCGCCGGCTACGCCGACGAGCCCGCCTTCGAGCAACTCGAAGAGCGCAAGCTCATGTTCAACCTCGTCGTTGACCCCGCGGACCCGACATTCGTGGACCTTGGCGGCGGCATCGGCCAGGTCACGGCCGACTTCGGCTACATCTCCCCGTTCCTGCAGCGCGAGGTGCCGGCCATCGTCGCCCTCCCGTCGGACACGGTCACCTACGACCAGGTCCCCATCGGCAACATCGCCAGTGGCACGATCCTGCGCCCCCAGCCAACCGATCCATTCGGCCTGCGGATCACACACGCGGGCTTCACGGCCAACCAGGTGCGCGTGCAGTCGATCGGCGTCGCCCCGGCCGACACCCCCCGCGCGCTGGCGGTGGACATTACCTCCGCCAACAACCGCACGATCACGTTCGAGGCGCTCAATGGCACCATCCCGCGCCTGATGCAGGAGTTCATCTTCGTCACCACGGGCACCGGCGGGTTCAACGCCGGCTCGCAGATCGAGCTCATCCGAAACGGCGTCGTCCAGCAGACGCTCAACTTTGCGCAGATCGACGCGACGCGCATCACCGACCCCGGCACGGGCAACAACACCTACACCATCGGTCAACCCGGCGGCGTGGTGTTTGACCAGATCCGCATCTCGCGAGCGGCCGCCGGCACCACGCAGCTCCGGTTCATCGAGACCGACCCTGTCTACCCCGCCGGCCGTTTCGGCGAGTTCATGGAGGGCCTGGTCTTCGGTGCTCGCATGGTGCTCACCGGGCGCATCGGCGCCACCGCCACCGTGCTCGACCTGTACGGGCGCGACATGACGCGCACCATCAACCTCGGACGCACCGCCGACAACCCCGACGGCGTCGCGCTGGTCGACCTTGACGACAACGGCGTCCCCGATTTCAACGACGGCATCGGTCGCATCGTGCTGACCAACACCGACTCCGCCACGCAGCTGCTCATCACCGGCGGCACCCTCCAGGCCATCACCAGCATCGAGGAATTCCTCGGCGCCGATGCGGTTGAAGAAGTGCCCGTTCCTCCGGCGCTCAACCCCGGCAACTTCTTCGGTCTGTATCTCCCGGGCAACCCCGTCGCCGGCGGTGGTGGCGGTGGGGGCGGCCAAGTCACGCCCATGAGCGGTCTGGCCGGCTTCTACGATGACGCCGGGTTCGGCTTCGGGTTCGACAATACCGGCGACATCATCGGCCTCGGCAACTCAATCGGCTCGGTGATCATCGGCTCGCCGTTCATCCGCAACAACAGCGGCGCGACCCCGCAGGAGCAAGCGGTCAACTACCACGGCGTTGACCCCTCCGACCCGAACGTCACTCAGCCTGTGCCGTCCACGCTGCCGCAGGTGCGCCCGCAGCAGGTCCCAGCGAACCCGACGCCCGCCAACTTCGGTCTGGCCGACGTCGTGCCCGGCAATCCCGCCAGCCTGTCGTTCAGCTCGATGCTCATCGAGAACAACCTGCCCGGCGTCCCCAACCCGTTCCTGCGCCAAGGCATCTTCGCTGCCGGCACTGTCGGCGACATGTACGTCAACGGCATGCTCTTCGGCAGTTCGCAGTTCGACGGCGTCATCGGCAACATGGCCGTCGGCACGCTCTACGGCTCGCTCCGCGTCGAGGGCGATGCCTCGTCGCTGTACGTCGGGTCAGATGCCGGCACGTTCATCGCGTTCCGTAACAATCAGCTCGTCCCCGTCGCCACCGGCAGCCAAGTCGTCTTTGGTCGCGCCGTCGGTAACATCAATATCGGCGCCACCAACCGCGCCACGTTCCAGGTCCTCGGCGACACGCTCAACCCGGCGCGCCCCGTCGGCGACTTCCTCAACTACGACGAGCGCGAGAACGTCATCCCCGTCAACCCGCAGACGCAGAACCAGGAGTACATCCTCCAGGGGAGCATCAGCGCCAGCGGGCCGATCCTCTTCGACGGCCAGACCTACCGCAACGACGGCATCAACGGCGCCGAGTTCGTGGGCTCCGGTCTGCGCGGCGCCGTCATCACCGGCGTCCTCGGCCTGCTCAACGGCCAGCCCCACGAGAACACCGCCGGCGAGGATGCCGCGGATGTCTTCGCCTTCGCCGCCGGCGTCGGCCAAGCCGTGACCATCAGTGTCTCATGGACGGGCGCTCAGAACGGCGACCGCAACTACGCCCGCATCGTCGATTCCACTGGCCGTGTCTTGGCGGCCCCGCAGTTCCCCTTCCTCGACCCCAACTCGCAGGTCAACGGTGGCGACTTCAACTCCGCCCGCTTCACCTTCACGCCCACCGGCACCGGGGTGTATTACCTCGTGCTCGGTTCGCAGATCAACGGTCAGAACGAACAAGGCCCCGCGGTTGTGACCTACACCGCGACGCTCACCGGCCAGCTCCCGGTCATCCTCGGCTCGTTCACTGCCGCCGGCGGCAACCGCGCGGACTTCATCCGTGTCGCCAATGGCGATGTCGGTCTGTTGCGCTACGGCACGGGTATCCAACAGCCCGACGGCACCGTGCGCATCACCCCCGAGACCAGCATCGACGCCGCCGCCGACGAACTCGAGCAGGCGGACATCGCCGGAAGCTCGATCAACGTCGCCGGCAATCTCTACGAGATCATCTTCGGCGGCACGATCATCGGCGCGAACGGCGGCCTCACCATGGCCGTTGGCGGCAACCTCGGCCACCTCACCACCGGTTTCAACATCGGCGCCGACGGCGAGCAGGGCGACCTGCAGGCCGCCGACATCACCGTCGGCGGCTCGATCGGCCTGCTCGATATCTCCGGCTCGATCGGTTATCAAACCCAGGCGACGACCAACCGCCCCGGCGGCGCCGCCGGCCCCGTCACCATCCGCACCGGCGGCCCCGGCGTGCCCGGCAACATCGGCCAGATCCGTGTCGGCAATCTCGTCAACGGGCAGGTCTTTACGCTCGTGACCTCGGCGAACTCGGTGATCGAACGCTTCGATCTCGGCACCCGCTCCACCGGCGCCAACTCAGGTCAATTCGTTGTCTCACAGCCGACCCTCTCGCTCGGCGCGGGCTCGGACATCCGCTTCACCAACTTTACGCAGACGCCCTATCAGGTCCCCGGCCAGGCCACCAACCCCGACCTGTTCATCCCGCTCAATTTCAACACCCCAATCGTCGTCACCGACGATAACGGCGGCCAGATCCGCATCAACATCACCGGCACGGGCACCGGCCCCGCCGGCACGCTCCGCATCCTGCCCTTCAACGGGCCCAACAGCGGCCCCATCGGCGCGATCGAACTCACCAACTTCGGCATCTCTTCGCAGTTGATCATCACGGCGCTCACGACCAACACGTCGATCGATATCGGCAGCATCGCCTTCTTGGGCGGCGCCGCCGCCGGAGGCGCCAATGCCGCCATCCGCATCTCCGGCCCGGGCACCGTGAATGTCCGCGACATCGTCGCCGACGGCACGACTTTCAGCGAAATCAACAACCTCTCGCCCGGCGGCGACTTTGTCACCATCACCGTTGCCGCGGTCAACCGCGTCAACGTCGCCGGCGACCTGGGCTTCGCCAACTACATCACTTCCGAACGCGGTGACGGCGTCTTCCTCAACACCGGGCAGACCACCGTGCCCGTCCGTTGGATCGAGAGCGGCAACGCCACCGATGAGGACTTGGGCGCGCCCGATCTGAGCAACCTCAACGGCATCTTCATCGGCGGCGGGACCACCGCCCTGGTTTCGGTCAACGGACGACTCGGCGACGTCTGGAGCCTCGGCACGCTGACGCAAGTCACCGCCAACGCCGACGGCTTCACGCCCTCGGGCCAGTTCAACGGCGTTGAAGGCGTCCTGTTCGCCACCAACATCCGCACGGTGGACATCGGCGACGGCCTGCGCGGCTGGGGCGAGAGCCCCTTCGCCACCGCCGGCATCTTCGCCACCGGCCACATCGCCCAGGTGCTCGGCGGCGCACGTGTCCGCAACCCGGTCATCGCCGGCGCAATCATCGCGCAGGGCCAGGGTCCGGCGATCCCGGGCTTCCAGCCCGGCATCGGCTCGATCATCCTCTCCAGCGGCCGCATCGACGGCGCCTACATCGGCGGCGCCGAGTTCCAGTCCGCCTGGGCCTCGGTCCGCTTCTCCGGCGTTCGCCAGTTCCTCAGCGCCGACCCACCGGTCGCCACCACCAACATCAACAGCATCACCCTGACCAACGCGACCATGTCGCGCTCCACGCTCTTTGCCCGCGCTGTCCGCACCATCTCCATCACCGGCGGCGCCTGGGACGCCAACAACCTCGAGGCCCGCGCCGTGGCCAATGCGGCCCCCATCGGCGGGCTCGCCAGCGGCACCATCACCTCGATCTCCGCCGACCGCTTCACCAACACCACCCTCGACGGTGAACCCCTCGAGGCTCGCTACAACCAGATCCGTGCCGGCGGCAGCGTCACTTCCATCCGCACCAACAACCCCACCATCGGCGATTTCTCCGACATCTTCATCGACGTCGTCAACTCCGTGGGCACACTCAGCGGCCGCAACTTCAGCCGCGTCCGCACCAACATCGGCACCAACCTCACGACCATCACCGCCAACGGTGACATCCGCAACTCGATCATCGGCGCCGGCCGTCTCGGCTCCGCCACGGCCGCCAACGTCCGTCAGAGCAGCTTCAACATCTCCGGCCCCATCACCACCATCACCGTCTCCAACATCATCGCCGACTCGGTGATCACCAGCGACGGCCCCAACGGCGGCATCACGTCCATCTCCGCCCTCAATGGCATCAACGCCAACATTTCCAGCTCCGGCATCATCAGCACCATCACCTCGGCGCGCGGCGATATCTCCGGCGCCATCAACACCACCGACGCCTCCGACGGCTCGGTCACATCCATCATGTCCGGCCGGGACATGAACGCCACGCTCAACATCCTCCGAAACCTCGGCACCATCACGGCCACCGGCAACATCGGCCGCCGCCTGGTTGATGGCACCACGCCCGACTCCATCACCGTGGCCGGCACCCTCGGTGGTCTTACCGCCTCCAGCGGCACTATCTACTCCGACGTCACCGTCGGCGGCGCCGTCACCGGCGCCATCACCGCCGGACGTGCCGCCTTCGCTCTCCCCACCAACGACTGGGTCTCCGACGCTCGCATCATCGCCGGCGGCCGCATCGCCTCGATCACCTGGAACGGCGACTTCGGCGGCCAGTTCCGCTCCAACTCCGGCGGCATCGGTTCCATCCGCGTCGTCAACGGCTCCATCCGCAACCTCGGCCGCGATGCCAACGGCGCGCCCGTCAACTCCGTCCAGGTCGGCGACGGTGACCTCACCTCGCTCTCCATCACCCGCGGCCACCTCCTCGGCTCGGTCGCGGTTCTCAACGGGTCGCTCACCACGCTCAGCATCACCGGCGATGCTGTGTTCGGCAACATCGGCATCAGCCCGGCACTCTCGGTCAACTCCGCCGTCGGCGTCCCCGCCAGCGAGGGTCGCAACCAGCTCCCGCCCGGCGCGGTCCTCACCGCCGGTCAGGATGGCCCGACCATCTTCGTCAGTCGCGACCTCACCAGCCTCACCGTCGGCGGCGGCATCTTCGAGTCCGGCATCATCGTCGGCCACAACCTCGGCACCGTCACCGTCCTGCGCGGCACCGACAACGTCGCCGCCTCGCCCCCGTCGGCCAACAGCGCCTCGTTCATCGTCGCCGCCGACGCGATCACTTCCGTGGCGATCACCCAGGGTGCAGTCGGGCTCTTCGTCGGCTCGGGCGTCCTGACGCTCGGTGACGACTTCCGTCCCGGCGGCACCGGCTCGGCCGCCGACACCAACAAGTCCGGCACCATCGGCACCTTCCGCGCCGCTACCACCACCGACGTCACCATCGAGGCCGGCATCATCGCCGATGCCGCCGGCAGTTACACCGGCGCAACCGCCACAGTGACCGATGGCCTCTCCACCATCACCAGTGTCACTGTTCCGGGCACCAACACGGCCAACAACACCGTGGTCCGGGCCGACGTTCAGCCCACGGCCGCCTCGATCAGGCTCAACGGCGCCGGCAACGTCGTCGACGGCGGCCAGCTCCTGGCGAGCGACCCGCGCGTCGCCACCACCAACCCCGGCGTCCAGATCCTGGCGCCCAACTCCATCATCACCGTCGGTGCCGTCCAGGCCCGAGTGACCCTGACCGGCCCCGGCACCATTTTCTACGACCAGGCCACCCGCCAGATCACCCTCCGCAACACCACCGCCGGCAGCTCGCTCCGACTGGACCCGCTGGTCGTCGGCACGCCGGTCAATCTCTCAGGCTTGGTCATCCGCACGTGGGACGATGCCTCGCTCGCCTCGCTCACCGCGACGGCCAACGTCACGCTCTCCGGCGCGACCGACATCTATGTTGACGGCAACATCACCACCACCAACTTCCAGGCGCTGAACAACGTCACCGGCATCATCCAGGCCGGCGGCAACATGACCACGATCACGGTGGGCACCCCCGCCCTGGCCCTCAACCAGACCAATAGCGCCCGCTTCGTCGCCCAGAACGTCACCTCCGCAATCTTCACCGGCACCTTCGGCAACGGCGCCAACAGCGGTCTGGTCGCCCGCAACCTCGGCACCTTCTCCACCACCGGCGCGTTCGGCGGCCGCCTCAGCTCCGACTTCGATATCACCACCTTCCGCGCCGGCACCGACCTCGCCGGTGGCGTCCGCGCCGGTTACAACATCACCTCGGTCAGCGCGGTCACCATGACCAACGCCCGCGTCTCCGCCGGCGGCAACATCGGCACCGTCACCACCTCCGGCACCGCCACCGCCTCGACCGGCGTCAGCGGCACCTTTATCGGCGCCGGCGCCGATCTCGGCCGCGACGCCTCCTTCGGCGGCACCGGCGCCAACGCCGACACGGTCAGCAACGGCAACCTCGGCCCCGTCACCATCGGCGGCAACTTCGTGTCGTCCGACATCGCCGCCGGTGTCCTCCGCGGCGCGACCGCACCGTCCATCGGCCTCTCGACCGACCGCGTTGCTGACGGCCGCTCGGCCATCGGCACCGTGCTCATCCGCGGCACGCAGGTCGGCACGCTCTCGGGCAGCCAGCAGTTCCGCATCATCTCCAACGGCACGATCGGCGCCGTCACCGTCGGCACGCAGACCAACTTCCAGTTCGCCGGCAACTTCCGCGTCCAGGGCTACGGCTTCCAGCCGGTGCCCATCCAGGTCACCGACCTCCGCCTGACCCAGGCCGGCGGCATCTACCAGGCCCGCATCACCTTTAACCAGGCCATCGACGCCAGCACCCTCTCGACAGCCCTCTCGATCGCCGAGATCCGTCCGCCCGAGCCGATCGCCACGCAGTTCCCGCTCGTCTTCGGCACCGACTACACCGTCAGCTACGACCCCAACTCTCTCATCGCCACCGTCACCTTCTCCCAGACCGTCACCTCACGCGCTCTGGTTCCAACCGTCCTCCCCGATGCCACGCTTCCCAACGCCGCGGCTCCGGGCGTCTTCCGATTCACCCTCGACGCGTCGATCCTCCGTGGACAGGCCTCCTCAGCCCGCCTCGACGGCAACGCCGACGCGGCCCCCAACGACAACTACGTCAACGACATCGTCGTCGGCGACGCCGGCGACCGCTTCTCTCCGTTCATCACCGGCCCCGGCAACGCCCCGACGAGCATCAACTTCTACTCCCCCGTGGACCTCAACCTGCTGATGGATACCACGCAGGCCAACAACGCGCCGACGATCAACCGGCCGTACACCCTGCGCGGCATCCTTGGTGACCACCCCAATTCCACCAGTGCCGACTTCAGCGCCTCCAGCGACGTTGACCTGTTTACCGTCACGCTCCAGGCCGGTCAGATCATCCGCCTCGGTGCCCTCGGCGGCACTGCTTCGGCGATCGCCCCCACCATCGTCTCAGCCGACGCCGCCATCGCCCCGCTGGGGGCCGATGTCGGCGGTGCGCTGCTGGCCCTGCCCGCATCGACTCCGCTGCCCGGCCAGACCGGTGCCGAGCAGGCCTTCCTTGTCCGCGTCAGCGGCACCTACGGCATCCTCCTCTGTGCCGACCCCGCCACCTTCCAGGCCGCCGGCTCGGTCCCCGGCGAGACCGTCCTGAACTCGGCCGACGTCATCAACCTCCCGCCGATCGCCGGCGCAGTCGGCGACTACGCCTTCACCGTCACCGTCTTCGACGACGGCAACACCGGCTTCGCCGGCACGACCTCCAACAACGGTCAGAACATCCCGACCTCGCCGCTCCCCTCAGCCTTCCAGGGCCCGACGCCCTTCGGCTCCGGACGCGCCCGGCTCGCCACCGACCTCCCCTTCATCAACTCCGACGGCTTCACCTGGGTCCTCGAGCCCGGCGCCAACAACTTCCTCAACGGCAACGGCACCGCGACCGTCCGCTCCGACGACATCATCCGCGGCACCAACGCCGCCGGCGCGATCGTCGAGCGCCGCGCCGGCACCGACGGCATCTTCTCCAACGCCGTCGGCTCCGACGACGTCTACAGCGTCGTCGGCAACATCGGTGACCCCGGTGCCGTGGGCGGCGGCACCTTCATCCAGTCCGACGTTGATATCTACAACCTCAACAACGGCGCCACCATCACCGCCGGCGACCGCTACCGCGTCACCCTCCGCGTCACCGACGGCGGCTGGAACCTCGGCCGCCTCCCGGCCGACGAGGTCATCTACGCCGGCATCCGCGGCTCAGTCGTCACCGACCGCCGCGGCCAGGTCCAGCTCGGCATCTTCGATACCAGCGCTGCCACCAACATCACCAACGGCCGTCTCATCGCGGCTCCGCAGGCCTCGGTTTCTATCGGCGGCACGCCCAACACCGTGCTGGCCGATTCGGGCGACGGCCTTACCCGCTACGGCTACGACGCACGCGGCGACTTCTACATCGAGTTCACCGCCCCGCCGCGTCAGGACAACACGGCCCAGGACGCCAACATTGCCCTCTACGTCCAGGGCGTCAACCGCTCGCGCTACCAGCTCGATATCCAGTCGCTCTCCGCCGCCGTCCCGCCGGTGCCCGCGCAGACCGCCACCCAGAACTTCTACATCGAGACCAACGGTGCCGTCATCAACTGGCTCGAGACCGGCGGCCGCCCGACCATCCTCGACGCCTACAACGGCTCGGTCAACGGCTTCCAGGGCTTTGTCGGCGGCGTCCCGGTCGACGAGTACATCATCACCAACCTTCTGCAGAGCCTCCGCGACATCTTCGCCGCGGTCCCCGGCTTCGTCGCCAACACCGCCGACGCCGACGGCAGCTTCGGCACCATCGGCAACATCCGCATCAGCACCAACGTCTCGGACTTCGACGGGCAGGAATACTCGTCGGTCTTCCTCGCCGGCAACGTCGGCCCACCGGCCTTCTTCAACAACGGCACCTTCGGCGCGGTCCAGCGTGTCGATGCCTTCAACGCCAACCACCGCGACCAGGCCGTCGTCTTCGCCCCGGCCTTCAACGCCCTGGGCAACCCGTCCAACCAGGCGGGCATCGACAACTTCATCAACCAGCTCTCGGCCGCCATGTCCCGCCGCATGGGCGAACTGATGGGCGTCCGCATCACGGCCAACACCGGCGCCGGCGCGAACACCGACCTTATGGCCGCCAATTCTCCGACCCTCGCCCTCAACTCACCGGCCCAGCAGTTCCGCTTCGTCAACGGCGTCCGCGCCCTTTCGCCCCGTGGCGATTCGATCGCCTCCACCGACTTCTTCCTCGGCACCGAGGCCGATCAGACCCTCCTCCAGCGCATCTTTGCCGTGCCCTGATTTGATGGCACACATCTAGGCAAACAAACAAGCCCCTCGTCCGCGAGGGGCTTTTCATTCCGTATCCTGATGCCCAGTGCCCAGTGCCCAGTGCTTCCGCTACCGCCGCGACTTCCCCAGCACGCCCTGCATCGCCGCGGTGATCTGTGACAGATCCCCCGCCAGGTCCGCCCGCAGGCGATCAACCACCGCGCCCAGCGCGCCCGGCAACTCCCCGTCGGCCCGCTCCTCGAGCAGGATCGCGCGCCACGGCCGCAACTCATCCAGCAGTGCCGCAAGCCGCTCGACTACCGTGGACGCCCCAGCGCCCGCCTGCCCGGCGACTCGGCCGGCTTCCTCCAGCCGCGCTTGCAGCTCCCGTGCCCGCTCGTCAGCCTCGGCCGCGGGCTCACGCAACGCCATCCGAATTTCCTCGCACCGTGCCGCCGCCGACATTCGGGCATGTTCAGTCTCGGCAATCGTCGCCGCCAGCCCAACGCGGAGCGTTTCGGCTGCACGCCCGAGTTCATCCAGCTTCCGGCCCGCTTCGGTCAGCGCTGCCGCAGTCTCGGCCCGAGCGCGGTCCGCACCGTCGCGCATCGTTTCCAGGCCGCGCAACGAAATCTCGGCCTGCTGCTGCACACGCTCGCCGCGAGCAATCAGGTCGGCCACGCTCGTGGGCGCATGCCCGGGCTGGCCGCCGGTCTCCAGCAGCGTTTCGGCCCGTGCGATCAGGATTGCCAGCGTATCGATGGTCGTCCCATAGCCCGCGTGGCGCGACTCCATCTCCGCGATCTTCGAGCGCAGCCGTTCCTCGTACGCCGCGGCGATCTGGGCAGCCTTCTGCTCGGCCTGGCGCATCTGCTCGTCAATCCGCTGGTCCAGCGCGGCCAGCCGCACCTCCAGCCCGGTCACCTGCTCCCGGATCGACCGCTCCGCCTCGGCCTTCATGCCGTCGAGCGTCGCCGCCGCTTCGCGTGAGGACTTCAGCAGGTCCTCGGCCTCGTTCGCCCGGGCATCGATGGTGGCCATGACCCGCGCCGCCGCTTCGAGTTTCGGCTGCGTCTTGCCCGCCACCTCGCGCAGCGCTTCGCGGGCAATCTGTGCATCTACCGCGGCCGCCCGCAGCCCCTCGGTCCCCCGCACCGCCTCTTCGATCAGCTTTCGCAGCGACCCCGCATAGTCGTTGTACGCCTCGCGGTCGATCACCCGCGGCGACAAAAACACCTCGCTCAGCACGCGGCTCTCGGGGAGCCGAGTCGACGGAACGCTCGTGGTCTCGCCACCAGCGGTGGCGGTATGTGTGGGATGAGTTGGGGCGTTCGGCGCATCGGGCATGGGCAAGCCTCCGGCTCGCTGGGGATGAGCCGGGTCTATCGGCAACTCCCGCGCACGCTCAGCACAACCCGCGCACCGCTGCTACACGCTCTGCGCCCCGCCCGTCGTTCGGTTGGCCAGCGCCCGGTCGATCGTGAACCGTCCGCCGAGGATCGTCGCCCCCGCCATCACCTTGATCACCGCGCACTTCAGGTCGCCCTTCCAGCGCCCGCTGTCGCCCAGAATCACTTCGTCCGCCGCGACCTGACCCGCATCCATTTCACCTTGCACCTGGATCCCCATCCCCGCTTGAACCACGTTGGCGACGATCTTCCCACGGGATTTCACGACGATCTTCCCGCACGTCTCCAAGCGGGATTCAAACGTCGCCCGGCTCACCACCACATCGTCCACCCGCACGCGCTTGGAACACGCCGGACAGGTCAGCACCGTCGCCTTCGCCGGCACAGTGAAGCCCCGGTGGCAGTGCAGGCAGCAGACTTCACGGGCTCGGTTCGATCCAAACATGGTTGGTCCAGAGCAATGCATGCGCCAGGGACGCATCGGCCGCCAAAAAGACCGGCGGCCCTACGCGCGAAGCGCCGGGCCGCCGATCGGTGGTGGGGTTTGTTGATGCCGCGACGCTCAGCCGCAAGCGGGGATCAGTCCAGTGATGGCGACTTGCGGGCAAAGCCGGCGAGCTTGCTCTCCAGCCCGGCCAAGGCCGATTCAAGTTCGCCGTTGCCTTCGGCGATCTGCGGCGTCACGCGGGGCCGGGTGATCGGGCGGACAGTCGGCTTGAGCGTCGCCACTGGCGCCGCAGCGGGCAGCGTGTCACCCCGGGATTTGGCGTTCGCCGCCTCGGGGCAGACCGTGCAGTGGCCTGTGAACGTGGCCCCCTCAGAAACCACAAGCTTGGCGGTGGTGATGTCGCCGCGGATGATCGCGCTGGCGGCTAATTCCAGCCGCTCGCGGGCAACCACATCGCCTTCGACCGTACCGTCCACGACGACAACTGTGGCGTCGATCGAGGCCTTGCAGACCGACTGCTCCCCGATGTGGAGTTGACCGGGGCTGGTGATCTTGCCCTCGATCTGGCCCAGGATTCGGGCCTGGCCCTGGAACGAGAGTTCGCCGCGCAGAATGGCGTCGGCGGCAATGACGGTGACGTTGCCTGCAAGATCGGACATGGACATTTCTCCCTGCGCGCGGATGAGCCCGGCGGGATGGGATTTGTCGGCAGACGTGACTGAGTCGGGAGAGTTTTCTCTCAATCCCTTGCGCCGGGCGAGCGCCCGGGCCGTCCGTCCATTGAAGACTCTTGCGACGACCAACTCGGACGCTCCTCGGAAAATCTCAGTTTCCAATCAGATTCCGACCAGATCATTGGGTGCGATTCCCGCGATCCGGGGTCGATTTAGGGGTTTCCGGGGGCGTCCGGTAATACTTGGGTGAATGACCCATTGACATTTCTTCAGAATACCCCATTCTATCGCCGGCCCAGGAGTGTCGCGACATGAGGTTCAATCAGCGTTTCGTGGCGGTGTCCTTGTTCTTTTTTGCCCCCGCCGTCCTCGAGGGCTCTCCTCCCATCCGTGCAGTGATCTTGAGCGGCGATGCCGCGCCCGGCGTGCGATCGCAGACGTTCGGTGATCACGCCAGTTTCACGCCGGTGATCAACGCCGCCGGTCGCGTGGCATTCGCCGCGTTCACCACCGGTCCCGAAGGCAATTCCAGCGGCGTCTGGGCGGAGAAGAACGGCGGTTTGGAAGTGGTCGCACTCGAGGGCATGGCTGCCCCCGGCGGCGGCGTGTTCGACTCATTCATGGCCCTGCCCGTCTGGCTCAGCGACAACGGCGTGGTGGGCTTCGCCCATCGGACCAGCGGCGTCCTGGGCATCTGGGCGATCGGCGAAGACGGCCTCGCGGTGCTCGCCAAGACCGGCGATAACTCGCCCAACACTGACGGCACGTACAGCGGACTCAACGGTGAGCCGTACGTGACGTTCAACAAGGAGGGCCGGGCCGCGTTCATGGCTTCGGTGCGCACCTCGGCCGGGCAGAATTTCGTCGGGCTGTTCAACGGTGCGATGGGCGGCGTCGGTATGGCCGCCCGGACCCAGAGCGGCGGCTTCACCTCGTTCGGCGCCCCCAAGTACAACACCAGCGACGTCTTCTCGGTTCTCGCCAGTGTCGCCGACGGCAGCCAGTCCACCGGGTTCTACACTGGTGAGAACAACTCACTCACGGCGGTTGCGAGCTGGAATCTTTTCAGCGGCACCCATCCCGAAGGCTTCCCGGAGGGCGTGACCTACGCGATCGGGGAGACGCCGTCGGGTATCAACGACGCCAACGCGAGCGTCTTTGCGGCTCGCCTGCGCGGCCCGGGGATCGACGATTCCAACGACTGGGGGCTGTGGCTCTTCGATGACGCCCGCCTCCAGCGTTTCGCCTACGAAGGCATGCAGGTCGAGGACCTGCCGGCGGGCGTGCAGATCGCCGATCCGGCGCTCGGGGTGGCGCGCTTCGCCGCCATCAGCGACTCGGGACACATCGCGTTCTACTGCCCGATGCAGAGCACCGATGCGGCGTTCGATGGTGTGAACGGTCTGTTCGTGCGCACGCCCGATGGGCGCCTGCGGACGGTCGCCCGCGTCAACGGCTCGGCCCCCGAAGGCTTCGCCCCCGGCGCGGTGATCACCAGCTTCGGCGGCAGCCTCGTCACTCCCGCGATGAACACGCGCGGGCAGGTCGTGTTCATCCTGAACGTCACCGAGCCGGGCCAGTCGCCGGTCGAGGTTGTTTGCGCCACTGACTCGCAGGCCAAATTGCGCGTTCTGTGGATCGTGGGCCGCGACAATCTCCAGATCCGCCCGGGGGTGACCGCCACACTCGGAGGCCTCGCTGAGGACCGCGTGTATCCCCTGCAGGGCGGCGGGTCCGACGGTCGTCGGCGATCGTTCAACGCCAGCGGCCAGTTCGTCTTTCCAGCGTCCTATCGCATCGTGGATTCGCTCGAGTCGGGCTCCGGTGTCTTCGTGGTGACGATCCCCGAATCCTGCAGCACGGCCGACGTCGCCGGATTCGGCGGCGGCGCCGGCGGCGACGGGCGGGTGACGATCGACGACGCGATCTTCTTCATCTCCGCTTACTTCGCCGGCAACCTCGCGGTTGCGGACGTCGCGTCGCTGGGCGGCACAGTTCGGCCCGACGGGCAACTCTCGCCCGACGATCTGCTGACGTTCTTCGATGCGTTCTTCGCCGGTTGCCCGTGACCCTCGGCTTCACCCCGTACACTGGGGCATGAAGCAGCAAGCAGGCGCGGCCAATACTGGCATTCGGCTCCAGCGGGTGCTGGCCGATGCCGGCGTAGCGGCCCGCCGGGCTTGCGAGCGGTTGATCGAAGAGGGGCGCGTTACCGTCAACGGCGAGGTGGTGCGCACGCTCCCGGTCTTCGTGCACCCCAAGCGTGACCGCATCGTCGTGGACGGCGAGGTGATCTCACGCGGCGGCGGCCGCACCAATCCCGACGGCGGCGACAAGCCCGTGCGCGTGGCCCGCAAGGTCTACGTCATGCTCAACAAGCCGCCGCGGGTGCTCACCACCGCCAGCGACCCCGGCGGGCGGACCACCGTGGCTGACCTGGTGAAGCACCCGACCGAGACACGGCTGTTCGCCGTCGGCCGGCTGGACTACCACGACGCCGGCCTTGTGCTGATGACCAACGACGGCGACATGGCCAACCGCCTGACGCATGCCCGCTATGGCGCGACGCGCACATACCACGTCATGGTCAAGGGCCGTCTCGACGAGGCGTTCGTCAATGACCTCGGCCCCGGGCTGCAGGCGAAGCTGGCCCGCGCAGTCAAGGAGATCGGCGGGCGGCCCGGCAAGATCGAGGTCCGGCGCGTTGCCCGTCACAAGACCGAGGACGAGCGGGCCAAGGACAAAACGGTGCTGGAAGTTACGCTCCACGCCGGCAAGCACGTGGGGCTCGAGGAACTTTTCGGAGCCGCCGGCGTGACGGTGGCCAAGATCATCCAGGTCGCCGTCGGGCCGCTGGTGCTCAAGGGGGTGACGCCCGGCGACTGGCGCGAGCTGGACCGGCAGGAACTGTTCACACTGAAGCGTGCCACGGGCGCGGCCCATACGGGCGCAAAGGGTCCGGCTGGCGGGAGTGATGGTCAACGCGGTAGCGGAGGGCGGGCGGCCGGCCCAACTCGCGGACGCGCCGGCGCGGACAGGAGCGGGAGGGATCGCGCGTGAGCGAGGTCTGGAAGAGCCCGCTCGAGCCTCCCCGGCGGCTGGTCCGTCTGGCCCAACTCGCCTGGCGCTGGATCGCCCAGGAGTCGATCCCGCAGATGGCCGCGGCGCTCGCCTACCGCTCGATCTTCAGCCTCATCCCGCTGGTGCTGCTGGCGTTCCTGATCGTTCAGCTGGTGCAGAAGGACATGTCGCTCATCGAGGACCTGCTCCGCAAGATCCTGCACATGAGCGGGCTGGACCAGGTCAAGGTCGACCCATCCACATTCATGGGTCCGATGCAGCCCGGAGAAGCGTTGGCGCCCGCGGCGTCGTTCGACCTGGAGACCTGGCTGCGCGGGGTGCTGAACAAGTTCTCGCAGGTGAGCCTGACCGGCATCGGCCTGATTACCGGCGCCACCCTCGTCTACGCCGCGTTCTCGCTGCTGGTGGAGGTCGAGAAGTCCTTCAACCGCGTTTACGGGGCCGCCTCTTCGCGTTCGTGGGCGCGTCGGTTCACGCAGTACTGGCTGGTGCTTTCGCTGGGGCCGGTGCTGGTCTACGCGAGCTTCGTGACGGCCGAGCAGTTCAGCTCGATCGCGACGAACATCACCGAGCGCGGATCGAGCCTCCTGGGCTCGTGGCTGGTGAGCTTCAGCGGCTTTGTGACCAGCGTGGTGATCAGCGCCGTGCTGCTGGCCCTGCTCTACTCCACGGTGCCCAACACGCGCGTGCGCGTGCGTCCGGCGCTGATCGGCGCGGCATGCGCCGCGGTGGCGTTGGAACTGGCCAAGTACGCCTTCCGCTTCTACCTCGCGCGGGCGGGGTTCCAGTCGCTCTACGGCGCGCTGGCGGTGCTGCCGCTGTTCCTGCTCTGGCTCTACCTCACCTGGTTCATCGTGCTCGCGGGGTTGCGCATCAGTTTTATCGTCCAGCACGGCAGCCACGGGCTGCTCATCCACCTCTGGCGCGACAGCGGCATGGAGCGCTCGGGCCTGCTCGGCTCGGCGTGGATCGACCCGTCCAGCGCCGTCAACGTGATGATCGAGGTGGCCCAGGGGTTTCGTGCCGGGCGGCCGCGCCCCGCCGAGGCCATTGCCGACACCCTCGGGCTCGATGCGCTGCTGGTTCGCCGGGTCCTCGCCCGGCTGGTTGAACGCCAGTTGCTCGTTCGCGTCTCCAGCGGCAGGTCCGACAGCTACACCCTGGCTCGCCCTGCGGACCTGATCGCCACAGCGGACGTGCTCAACGTCGGCTTCGACCTTGCCGGGCCCCTGGACTCGGGAGCGGGGGGGGAGTTCATCGGCCGCATGCGGGCTGCCCAGGTCAATGCCGCCGAGCGCGTGATGCTCGCCGAACTTCTTGCTCCCCAGCGTGCGCCGGTGGCCCCCAAGCCGCCGGCGGCGAATACCCTTCCCAGCGAGCAGTCGGCAAGTCAGCCGCTGCTCGGCGGAGGCAACCCTTGACGACTCGAACGAACAACCGGATCCTCAGCTTCCTGTTCCTTGCGGCGATCGCTGCATGCACCGCCGGCTGCTACGAGCGCGTCGTCGGCGCATCGGGCATGGGGGCCCAGAGCGTCGAGACCGAAGAGCCGTACGCCACTGGCTACCGTGTGGACAACGTGCTGATGGGCAAGCAAAATACGCCGCGACTGAATTCCCAGCCCCGCAACACGGGAACCAGCCAGAACGAGCCGTTCTAAAGCTCCGGTCTGGCGGCGTATGGTTGCATTCCTGAACGCCTGGAGATTTCATGGGTCTTGAAGCCGCCCTTCCCGCCGATGCTTTCGTGACGACGCAGCTGCGCCGGATCATTAACTGGGCCCGCCGCTCCTCGCTGTGGCCGATGCCCTTCGCGACGGCGTGCTGCGGCATCGAGCTGATGGCCACGGCCTGCTCGCGCTACGACGTCGCCCGGTTCGGCTCCGAGGCCGTGCGTTTCAGCCCGCGCCAGAGCGACCTGCTGATCGTCGCCGGGCGTGTGAGCACCAAGATGATGCCGGTACTGCAGAAGATCTACATGCAGATGTCCGAGCCCAAGTGGGTGATCAGCATGGGCGCCTGCGCCTCGACCGGCGGCGTCTTTGACACCTATGCGGTCGTGCAGGGCGTGGACCAGTTCATCCCGGTGGATGTCTATATCCCCGGCTGCCCGCCGCGGCCGGAGCAGCTCATCGAAGGGATCATGGCGATCCAGCGCCACATCGATCAGGAGGGCATGCCTCCGACCGGTGGCAAGCGCCTGCCGCTGGGCTTCGCCGTTCAACCAACCCACGCCGTGCGCCCGCAGCCAGTAGGGCTGACGGTCGGCTGAGCCGCGGCCGTTCGAATAATCAGACGCCAATGAAAGCGCCCGGCCTGAGCCGGGCGTTGATCATTGCACACGGATGTGCTGAATTCACTTGGGCAGATCAACCGGCGGCGTGTCGTTCTTCGGCGGCGGGGCCGGGGCCGGAGGCTCGGCCGGCTTGGGCGGATCTGCAGGCTTGGGAGCTTCGACAGGCTTGACCGGCTCAACAGGCGGGGCCGCTGGGGCCGGCTCGCTCTTGGGAACCAGATCGGCCGGCGGCTTGGGCAGCGGCTTGTTCTCGGGATTGCCCGGATCCTTGGGGATCAGCTCGGGCGGCGCTGTCGGCAAACCCGGCGTCATATCGCTGGGCAACTCGGGAGCCGGGCGCTGTTTCTTGTCGATGCGCCGGTAGGCGGCGGAAGGGACATGCACGACCGGCTGGTCGAGCGATTGCCGCTCGTAGAGGTTGCCGGTGGCCAAGCGCGGCCACACGCCCCACTCCATGTTGTCGGGATATTCGGTGGTTTCAGGGCGGACGTCCTCGATGAAGTTGATGGCCAGCGCCTTGTCCACCGGCACGTCGTACGACCACACGGCCTGGCCGGTGCGGCTGTCAACGATCGTGATCGTGGTCGGATCGAACGAGGTGCTCTCGAAGAGGAACTGGTCAAAGCTGGCCAGGCGGCCGCCGGGGCTCCAGCACCCACCGGCGGTGAGGCCGACCGCGAGCAGGCCGCAGAGGCCGAGGATGTTGGTGAGGCGATGGCGAGGGGTCGTCATGGTCGGGGCTCCGAGCACGCGGCATCCGGGCCGCGATGCGAACATACGCCCGACGATGTCGGGGCGTTCAGCGCAACTGTATCGGCAGGTGACCGGAGAACCCTCCCAGATTCTCGGTCCTTGAGTCGTCGAACGGAGAGAGGCTGTTGGGGCTTCGTTCGAGGGCGGCTATCGTCGTCGGCTATGGCCAAGCGTTCGCGCCGTCCCGGACTGGTTCGTTCCTCCCGCCCGTCTCAGCACCGGGGTCCGACATCCCGTCGCCCCAGACGGATGGTCCCCAAAGCCAAGCCGCGCGCCGCGCGCGGGGCGCGGCCACCGACGGCGCTCGAGCCACGGGTGGGGCACGGGTACGACCTGCACCGGCTGGAGGCGGTGGCGCCGGCGGGCGCGGGGCGGCCGATGATCCTTGGCGGAGTGAAGATCCCGGAATCGCCGGTGGGCCCGGTCGGCCACAGCGATGGGGATGTGCTCTACCACTGCGTGACCGATGCGCTGCTGGGGGCCTTGGGGCTCCCGGATATCGGGCAGCTCTTCCCCGATACGGACCCGCGCCACGACGGGCGGGACTCGGCGGAGTTTCTGACCGAGGCGGTCAAACGCGTGCGCGAGGCGGGCTACCGCGTGGGGAACCTCGACGTCACGGTGATCGCCGAGCGGCCGAAGCTGGGGCCGATCAAGCAGCAGGTGCGAGGGAATCTCGCGCGGCTGCTGGGTGTGGAGGTGGCGCGCGTGAACGTCAAGGGAAAGACGCACGAGAAGGTGGACGCGGTGGGGGAGGGGCGAGCGATCGAGTGTCACGCCGTCGTGCTGCTGGCGCCCGCGCGTTGAGCCGGAGCGGGGGTCGCGCCATTGGCGACGCGGACCGACGAGCCGTTTTCGGCCGGCGTGGGAGCAGAGATCGCCTGCCCGTTTCGCTGCTTGGCCAGGCCGCGGACCGTGAAATCCGCCAACCGAGGGAAGAGCGTGTTGATGCTCATGCCGAAGCGGACGACCGCGCCCTTGAAGCCTGTCCAGACCTCGGGCTTGGGGCGGCGGAGGCAGGCGATGGTCTTGTCGGCGACGACATCGGCATCCTGCGTGAAGAAGGCCGGCGCGTGGGGGGAGACCTGTTCGATGCCGCTGCGCTCGCGGACCTTGTCGAATAATTCGGTGCGGGTCGTGATGGGATGCACCGTCGAGACCTGCACGCCGAGCGGTTCAAGCTCTAAGCGCATGGCGCGGCCCACGTGGTTCTGGGCGGCCTTGGTCGCCGAGTAGGCGCCATAGTGCGGGATTGCCATCTTTGACAGGCACGAGGAGCAGATCAGGATGTGCCCGCGCGGCGTGCCCGAGTTGCGGAGCATGTGCTCCAGGGCGGGGCGGATGACGTTCATCGTGCCGAAGAAGTTGGTTTCGAAGATCGAGCGCATTTCTTCATCGCTCATCGCGTGGATGGGTTTTTCGTACCCCCATCCAGCGTTGGCGTAGACCGAGTAGATCGAGCCGAATTCGGCAACCGTCCGCTGGATAAATGCGCGGCAGGCCGCGGCGTCGGAGACGTCCATCGCGACCGTGATCGCGCGGCCGCCGGCGGAGCGGATCTCACCCGCGATCGATTCGAGCTTGTCGGCCCGGCGGCCGCAGAGGGCCACGGGCATCCCGACCCGGGCGCAGGCAAGGGCCGTGGCGGCACCGATGCCCGTGCCGGCGCCCGTGATCGCGATCGGCTTGCCCCGAAGATCAACCGCCATGGCCAAGGTTAGTCACACATGGCGGTGCAGGAGCCATCGCAGTTCCTGCACCCGGAGGGCAAGGCAGGCGACGGAAAACCCCACGATTCCGGTGCCTGTCGCCGCGGCCAAGCGGAAGGTCTTCTCGCGCCAGGAATGGGCATCGGGCCAGAGCGCGAGCAAGCCCCAGACGGCGAGGCCCATCAGCGTCGCGGCCGCGGCGACGCGGGTCATGGCGCCGAGGGTGGGACCGTCAAGAAGGTGTGAATCCGCCGTGGGCGAGAAGCGGCGGCGGGCGATGAAGGCGAGGGCAATGCACTGGATGATGGCGCAGGCGGCGGTGGACCAGGCGAGTCCGGCCTCGCGCAGAGGCCAGATGAGGGCGATGTTGAGGAGGAAGTTGAGTCCGACGATGGCGAGCGAGAGCCGCATGGGGGTCTTGGTGTCGCCGCGGGCGTAGAAGGCGCGGGTGAGGACGTGGTTGAGGGCGTAGGCCCAGACGGCGACGGCGAAGCCGGCGAGCACAGCGGCCGACCGCGTGAGCCCCTCGGGGGAGAAGCCGGAGCCCGTCTTGCCGCCGGAGAACATCACCGACACGAGATCGTGCCGGACGAGCAGCAGGCCGATGGTGGCGGGGAGGCCGACAAGCAGGGACAGACGCAGGCCGCGGCGGAGGACGGCGACGAACTCGCGCGGGTCGTCGGCGTGGCGGGCGAGCATCGGGAACGCTGCGGTGGCGACGGCGATGCCGAAGACGCCGAGGGGGAACTGGTAGAGGCGCTGGGTGAGGGAGAGGATGATGTTGGAGCGGTCATCGAGGGGATAGGCGACGCCGAAGATGGTGGGGCCGACCCAGATCGGCCACATGGCGATGAGCGTGTCGAGGAAGGCGTTGAGCTGGAGCGTGCCCATGCCGATGAGCACGGGGACGAAGCGGGCGAGCATTCGGCCGACGCCGGCCCGCGTGTCGTGATCGCGGGCGTCCCACCGAACGCCCGAGCGCCGGAGGATCCACCAGAACGTGAGGGCTTGCGTGAGGCCCGAGAGCACGGTGGCGATGCCGAGGGCGTAGGCGACGCGGTCATCGGCCTCGCCGCCAAAGAGGACGTAGTAGCCGCCGACGGCGATGATGAAGGCGTTGAGGAGGACCGGGCCCGATGCGGCCGCGGCGTACTTTCCATGCACCTGCAGCATGCCGGCCAGGATCGCTGTCACACAGATCAGTGGCATAAACGGGAGCATGACCATGATCAGCCGGAGCGAGAGCGTGCGCTCGGGATCGTGCGGGAGGGTCATCAGCAGGACGAGCAGGACCAGTTCGGCGACGAAGGTGAGCAGGCCGGTGCCGACGCCCAGCCACCAGAGCACCATGCAGGCCAGGCGGTCGGCCATAGCGCGGTCGGTCTTGTGGGCGCCGGTGTACTCGGGGATGAAAGCGGCCGAGAGTGCCCCTTCGCCGAAGAGCCGCCGGAACATGTTGGGGATGGCGAAGGCCGCGGCGAAGGCGGAGCCGACGACGGTGTCGCCGAAGATGCGGCCGATGAGCACATCGCGGACGAGGCCGAAGACGCGCGAGGCGAGGGTCATCGCACCGGTGGAGACGACGGCGTGCGAGAGCGTGGGGTGGCGAGCGGCCGCGGGCGGGCCGGCCGCGGAGGGCGATTGAGGGAGCGGGTTGGAGGGCGCATCACTGGGCACAGACGGGTTATCGAATGAGCACGAGCCAGTTCAGCACGAGAATCGGCAGCAGGATCGCGCAGGCCCAGAGCAGGTAGGAGAAAAAGCCGGGCATCTTGACGCCGGCGGACTCGGCGATGGACTTGACCATGAAGTTCGGGCCGTTGCCGATGTAGGTCATCGCGCCGAAAAAGACCGCGCCGGTGGAGATGGCGTCGAGCTTGATGATGCCGACGGGCGTGGCGATGAGCGCCATGATGCTGTCGCGCGTCACCGGTTCGGGGGCCATGGTGATCTGGAGGAAGTTCAGGTAAGTCGGAGCGTTGTCGAGCAGGGCCGAGAGGCCGCCGGTGGCGAAGTAGAACGAGGTGGGCGTGGTGATCCCGAGCTTGGGCCCTTGAGCGGAGAGGTACTCGAGCGCGGGCATCATGGCGGCGAAGATGCCCAGGAAGAGGATGCCGACCTCCTTCACCGGGAAGAAGGTGAAGCGGTTTGCGCGGTAGATGCTCGGCGGCGACTGCTTGAGGGCGTAGAGCGCGACGCAACTCTGAAAGGTCGCGCCGACGGGCCATCCGCCGCCGCCGGCGTGGATGCCGGCGAACCGCGAGAGGGCGGGATCGATGAACACGCCGACAATCATCAGGCCGAGGCAGACCAGGCCGGTGCGGCCGATGACCTGGACGATCGGCTGGCCGGGGTGGATATGACTGCGGTTGGCTTTGGAGGGCAGGCGCGAGTCGATGACTGTGAAGACTACCAGCAGCGCGCCGTTGACCAGGAGCCAGTTGCCCCACATGTGCTGCATGGTCCAGGCGAAGGGGACGCCCTTGAGGAATCCGAGGTAGAGCGGCGGATCACCGATGGGCGTGAGTACGCCGCCGCAGTTGCTGACGATGAAGATGAACATCACGATGTGGAGCGGGTGGAGCCGCCCCTTGTTGATGCGCATGAACGGGCGGATGAGGAGCATCGAGGCGCCGGTGGTGCCGACGATGTTGGCAAGCACCGCGCCGATCAGCAGGAGTGTGGCGTTGACCGCGGGACGCCCGCGGGCGTTGACGCGCACGACAATGCCGCCCGAGACGATGTAGAGCCCGCCGACCAAGGCCATGAAGCCGAAGTACTCCAGTGCTGCGTGGAGCATCACGTACGCGCCGTGGGGCATCGATGTGCCGTGCCCCGGCGTGCGGAACGAGACCAGGTAGTAGGCAACGACGATCGCGCCGAAGAAGAACGCAAAGTCGGGGAAGTGGTCATGCCAGATGCGAGGCCGCACCAGCGGCATGACGGCGATCGACAGCAGCAGGAGAGCGAAGGGCGCGACGAGCCACTCGGGGACGACAGCCAGTCCGTTGCTGTCGATCGGCGGCGGGGCGACGAATGTAAGTGCTGTCCCAAGGAGTGCGCCGGCGGCGGCGGCTCCCAGCCACATGATCGGTCCGTGGAAGCCGGTGCTGTGGTGCGGGTGCGCCATGTCGGGTTACGCGGGGTTCGTCGCTTCGACGCGCGGCCGGGTGACGATCTGGGGAGCCGCCTCGGGGCGTGCGGCGCGCAGCGTGTCGAGTTCGCTCACCAGCGCCTCGGCAAGCTTGCGGTAGTCGATGGCGCCGGGGCACCACGGGGCGTACTCGAAGATGGTCTTGCCGAAGCTGGGGCACTCGGCGACCTTGATGTTGCGCCGCACGGCCGGGCGATAGACGCGGGCGCTGCGCCATGGCACATCGGTGTTGCGGGCGGCGGCGAAGAAGCCGTCGAGATCGCTGACGACCTCGCGAGCGTGGGTGGTGGTGTTGTCGTGGACGCAGAGGATCACGCCGGTGACGTGCAGGCGCGGGTTGACCGTGCGTCCCATCAGGCCGACGGTCTCGAGCAGCTTGCTCACACCCTGGAGCGCCAGGAACTGCGCCTGCATGGGAATGAAGACCTCGCGTGCAGCGGCCAGACCGTTGAGCGTCAGCACGCTGAGCGATGGCGGGCAGTCGAAGAGCACAAAGTCGTACTTCTCGGGGGATGCGTCGATCGCCGAGCGGATGCGTGTGAGGCGGTCGTTGTCGCCGGCGAGTTCGGTCTCGGCACCGGCGAGGTCGGTCTCGGCAGGGACGAGGAAGAGGTTGTCGCGGACCTCGCGCCGCGCCTCGCTCAGCGGCATCGACGTGTCGAGGAGCAGGTCGTAGACGGTCTTGTCGGCGGGGCCGGTCTGCACGCCCAGGTGGAGCGTGGCGTGCGCCTGCGGGTCAAGATCGATGAGCAGCACGCGGCGGCCCTGCAGCGCGATCCCCGCGGCGAGATTCACCGCGGTGGTCGTCTTGCCGACGCCGCCCTTCTGGTTCATCAGCGCGATCGAGCGCCCGAGCGGGCCCGGCTGGGGGGTGCCTCCATGCATGCGCGCAGTATACGGAGTCGCGGAGCCGATTCCGGGTGTACACGCAGGCCAAACGACAGTGGTCGAGCAAGTACGCTCAGGCGATCCGCACCGACGCCGCGGTTTTGGTATCGGCGTCGCTGGTGGTGGCACCGGTTGCGTTTTCGGTCGCGGGCTTGATGGCTGACTGGCCGTTGGACTGACCATCGCTCGACAGAGCTGGCGGAGTGATTCCGGGGCCGACAATGCGTGCGTTCTTCGCGTCGGCCGCGGCCTTTTCCTTGGCAATCAGCTCGGCGGCCTCGGCCTCGAACTGCTTGCGACGGGCGACCTTGATGGCGGTGACCCCGATGAACGAGGCGAAGATGATGGTGAGCAGGTAGGTGATGCGGTCGCGGCCCATGGTGAGCGAGACGCCCAGGCAGGCGAAGCCGATGCCCATGGCGTAGAGGCAGAGCACGGCCCCCTTGACGCCCAGGGCGCGCTTGAGGATGTGGTGCAGGTGCTGGTCGTCACCCTCGGAGATGCTCTTGCGGGCGAGCTTCCGCCGGACGATCGCCAGCGTGGTGTCCACGATGGGGATGCCGTAGATGATCAGGCCGGCAAGGACCAAGGCGGTCTTGCCGGTGTCGCCCAAAGTCAGGATGATGGTGATGGTGGCATAGCCGAGCATGAGCGAGCCGGAGTCGCCCAGGAAGATGGTCGCGGGGTTGAAATTGTGCGGCAGGAATCCCGTGCAGGCCCCCATGACGGCCAGGCAGAGAATGATGCGGGCCGAGTCGAGCTTGCCGTCTTCGGCGACGGCCAGGCCGAGCGCGATGACAAGCAGACCAGCATTGGCGATGATGGTGACGCCCGAGAGGAGGCCATCGAGCCCGTCAACGAGGTTGCTGGCATTGCACGCGCCAAGGACGAAGATGGCGATGACGGCGGTGCCGCACCAATAGATGATGTCGATGGTGATGCCGCTGCCAAGGTAGGGAATGTCGGTTCCGAAGGGGATGACGAAGGTGAGGTCCTTGTTGTGGAAGAGGGCCTCACCGATCGGCGACAGGACTTGATAGGCGAGTTTGACGCCGATATCGGAGTAGGCCAAGGCCGCGGCGGCAAGGAGTTGCCCGCCGACCTTCTGCCAGGGGGAAATGTTGGCGACGTCGTCGAACAGGCCGACGAGCATGACCACCGTCAGGCCGAGCAGAATGGCCATCGGCACAGGGAGGACGTCGAAATTGGCGGACTGATGGACCTTGATCAGGCCCCAGGCGGGGGCGACATAGCTGAATCCCAGCCCCGCCATGATGCCGAGGTAGACCGCGACGCCGCCGAGGTAGGCGATGGGGTACTTGTGGGCCTTGCGGACCTCATCGGGGTGGTCGATGATGCCGTTGGCGACGGCCAGCCGGCGCATGATCGGTGTGGCGATCATGGCGACGACGAATGAAACGATGAAGATGACGACGTACTCGTGGAGCAGGTCCATCCGGGAGGGGCCGTCCTTGGGGGCGGCCTCCGCGAGCACGGGCATCAGGCCGGGGATCGGCAGGTTCATGGACGAACCTCCCGCGCGCCGCGCTGGGGGGTAACGACTTCGGTCTGTGCGATCTCCCGCTGCATATGCCCGGCCAAGTCCGCGATGGTCGTCGCCAGCGTCCGTGTGGGCCGGAAGCCGATGACCGAGCGGATGCGCGTGAGGTCGGGCTGGCGCTGGCGCAAGTCCTCACACCCCGACGCGTAGGCCCGATCGTAGGGAACAAGCTCGACGCGCGACCGTGAAACAAGTGTGCGGATGACTAGGTCCGCCAGACCCGTGATCGTGATGGGTTCGTCCGAACCGATATTGAACACGCGTCCGGGCGCATCGGTCGCGGCCATGACTCGTGGGAGCGCTTCGACCACGTCGCGCACGTCGCAGAAGCAGCGGCTCTGGCGGCCGTCACCAAAGATCTTGAGCGGCTCGCCGCGCAGGGCGGCGCCGACGAAGCTCGGCAGCACCATGCCCCAGTCGCCGACCTGGCGCGGGCCGACGGTGTTGAAGAACCGCACCACCACGGCCGGGAGGCCGTGCTGGCGGTGATAGGCCAGGGCGAGGTATTCGTCGATCGCTTTGCTCGCGGCGTACGACCAGCGGGCTTTGCTGGTGGGGCCGTAGACGACGTCGTCTTCCTCGGAGAACGGCGACTTGTCGGACTTTCCGTAGACCTCCGATGAACTCGCGATGAGGATGCGGGCGGGCCGTCCATCGCGGCCGTGCGTGAGGGCGTAGCGAAGCACCGCCGACGACTGTTCGACGTTGGTCTCGATGCAGCGGATCGGTTCGTCCACGACCAGCCGTACGCCGACGGCCGCGGCGAGGTGATAGATCTCGTCGAAGCGTTCGGTCGCGAGAGGGCCGCTGAGCGACTGTGCAAGGTCGCCCTCGATCACTCGAAGTTGCGGCGATGGAGCCGGCAGGTTGGACCGCCGGCCGGTGGAGAGGTTGTCGACGATGGTGACGTGGTCGCCGCGGGCCAAGAGGAGCTCGACCAGGTGTGAGCCGATGAACCCGGCGCCGCCGGTGACGAGTGTGCGCGAGGAAAAAGCGCGGGCCCTGTCGGGCCCGCGCTGGGGTTCTGTCGGGTTTGCGCCGGGCGGTGAACTCAAGGCAGCGCTCGTGCTGGTGATCGTGCTCAGACCGTGGGCGTGGAGGACTGGTATTCCTGTGCGGCCTTGAGGTTCTTGCGCATGTACCCGCCCGCGGAGGCCTTGACGGCGTTGACGACCACGCCCATGAACTCGGCATGGACATCGGAGAACTGGTCGCGGATGCGGGCGACCATGCCGCGTTTGTCGCTGTTGGCCTTGACGATGAGGATGCACGAATCGACGCGGTTGGCAACCGAGAGGGCGTCACCGGCGACGATGGCGGGGGCGGTGTCGATGAAGATGAGGTCGTACTTCTCGCCGGCCTCCTTCAGCAGTTGCGACATGGCGTCGGTGCCGAGGCGCTCGGGCAGGGTGCGCGTGGCGCCCGAGCCTGCGGCGAGCAGGTGGAGGTTGGGCATGCTCGTGGCCTGGACGGCGGCCTCGAGGGTGACCTTGCGGGCGAGCACATCGCCCAAGCCCGGGCCCTCGCCGAGCTTGAAGACGCGGTGGAGAGCGGGGCGGCGGAAGTTGGCGTCGATCATGAGCACGCGCAGCTCCGAGGCGGCCGAGCCCATGGCGAGGTTGGCGACGACGGAGGTCGCGCCGGCCTCGGGCATGCCCGAGACGACCAGCAGGCTCTTGTAGCCGGCCTGGTTCATGCGCTTGACGATCGGGGCCCGCACGTGGCGGAAGGCCTCGCTGATGGCGCCGGTGGGGGAGTCCCGGAACGCCGTCTCGACCTGGCCGGGGCGCGAAGTGTCCTCGGTGGCGAGGGGGATGATGCCCAGCAGGCGGACCCGCGGGATCATGACCACGTCCGACGGGCCCTTGACGCGCTGGTCGAACAATTCGCGGAGGAAGATGACGCCGCCGGTGAGCGCCAGCACGGCCAGCATGCCGAGCGGGAGCATGATGAACAGTTGCGGGAAGTACGGGGCATCGGGCATCTTGCCGTCCTCGAGTTTGCGGAGGCGGTTGATGCGGTCAGACTTCGAGAGCGAGAGGGCGAGGTTGAGGGTGTCGATCTCCTTGCGCGTCTCCTCGATGCGTTCCTGGATGCGGCTGTGCTCGAGCTCGAGGCCCTTGAGGCGGGCGGAGGCCTCGGTGATCTCCATGAGCTTCTTGCCGGCGATGTCCAGGCGGGACTTGTATTCGCGCAGCTCGGCCTCGGTCGATTCGACCATGCGGCGCTGGCGGTCCACTTCGGCGGCGAAGAGCTTCTTGGAGAGCGTGTCGCGCTGGTGCTCGAGTTCCTTGCTCGAGGCCTCCAGGCGATTCTTCATTTCGACCAGGCTCTTGTGGTTCTCGCCGAAGTGGCTGAGTTTCATCCGGTCGATCTCGGCCGTCAGGCCCGCGATCCGGCTCTTGAGTTCGGCGATGACCGGGTCGCGGTCGACCATGTCCTTGATCTCATCGCTGATGGTGACCGAGTCGTTCTTGATCATGTCCTCGAGGCGCTTGAGGGTGGACTTGGACATCTCCAGCCGCCCCGTGGCCTCGGCGATGGGCTGCTGCAGCGAGCGGACCTCCTCGGCCTCCTTGGTCTCGCGCGGATCGAGGTTGGTCATGGTCTGCTCCTTGCGGATGGAGGCCATGGTCGTCTCGAGGCGCGACAGCTCGTTGCGGTACTCCTGCAGGTTCTGCGACAGCGGACCGACCGTTCCCGCGCTGGCCAGGTTGTTCTGCCGGCCGTAGTCAGTCCAGAATGCGCCGTGCACGGCGTTGACGATGATGGCGGCGTCCTCACGCCGGCCGGTCGTGCATGACAGCTCGATCAGCGAGGTGCCGGTGCGCACGTTGGAACTGATCATCTTCTTGAGGGAACGCACGGCGTCCGCCTCGCGGATCTTCTGATCGTTGTCGAGGAACGACTTGGCCCACGAGGTATCCTTGGCGAGCTGCGGACCGCTGGACTGGATCGCGGCGCGCAGCGTGCGCTCCGACGACATCAGCAGCGACTGGGTGAGCATGTTCCGCTCGAACTCCTCGCGGTCAACGAATGCGGCCTCGGGCTGCTTGGGGTCCTGGATCGGGGGCAGGCCCTGATAGACGACCGTCGAGCGGTAGAGCGGAGAGGTGTACAGCAGCGCGAAGTAGGCGGAGATGCCCACGATGCCGCCGAGGCAGACGGCCCCCAGCAGCCACCACTTGTACTGCTTGACGATCTTGACCGGGTCAATGGCGACGCCGCCGCCCGCGGCGCTCGGCGCAGGGGCCGGGCGCGGCGCAGGGACTGGACGTTGGGCGGTAGTCGGGCTGCTCATGATTCGTTCCTTGCCTCGGCGGCGCGGGGGTGGTGCCCAGCGCAGGGGGTCATTCTTGGACCATCGGACTGTCGTTTCCGGGTTGGTATGGCATCAAGTCGGGCTATCGAGCAGGCGTTTGAGCTGGTCAAGTTCGTCCGGGTAGCGTTTCTTGATCTCGTTACCGATGCTGGTCCCCGACTGGATGAGGTTCTGCAGTTCGCGGTACAGAGCATCGGCTGCCAAGCGATCCTTCTTTTTCAGTTTGACCTCGGTCAGGTGAATGAGCGGAGCCGCCCGTTCCACCGGGTTGCTCGCCGCGGCCACACCGGCGGTCAGGATCTGGTCCGCCTTGTCCAGTTGGTCCAGGGCCAGATAAGTCTGGCCGAGCGTGTCGATGTAGCCGGTGCGGTCGGGGACGATCTGCACGGCCCGCTCGGCCATGGGAAGGGCCTCGCTGGCGCGATTGAGATGCTTGGCGAGCAGGTAGGCGAGGTTGTTGAGCGCCTCGGAGTTATCGGGCTGGAGTTCCAGGCAGCGGCGCCAGTAGCGCTCGGCCTCGGGGTACTGCTTGGCGCCGTACCTGGCCGAGCCGACCAGGTGGTTGGCGTTGGCGGCGATGGGCACGGTGGACGAAGAGCACAATTTTGTGAGATCTTCCACGGCCGCCGCCGAGACCTTGGGGTCTGCGGACTGCGAGCCGCGGGCGCCGAGCTGCAGCCGCATCGCCTCGGTGTGGCCCCCCGGGGGGGCGATTTCCTTGAAGACGACCAACGCGTCCTCGACGTTCTGAAAGAGCATCTGGGCGCACAGGACCAGCACACTGTTGCACTCGTTGAGGTCGTTGCCCTTGATCACGGTGAGCATCTGGCGCAGGTCGTTCTTCATGTCCTCCGGACGCTTGTCGAGCCGGCGGACCATGGCGCGGCAGACCAGCAGCATGCCGTTCTTGTCGGTGTTGATCGCGGGCTCGGCGAGCACCTTGCTGGCCGTCTCCAGGTCTGCGGGCGTCTTGCGGACCAGCGCGTCGATGTAGTTCTTGGCATTGGCGACGGTCTTGTTCTTGTCCCAGACGGTCTTGAACTCGCTCGCCGCGCCGTTGAAGTTCTGCTGGATCATGTAGATCTCGCCCGTGATGTTCGGCCACGAGAGTTCGTCGGGGGCGATCTTTTTGCCTTCCTGCAGCTCGACCAGCGCGGGGCCGAGCTGGTTGTTGGCCACCAGCACGCGGACGAGCGTCACGCGCAGGTCGATGCTCTTGGGCTCGAGGGTGAGGCCCTCGCGCAGAACGCCCACACCGCGGTCAAAGTTGCGCTTGCGCAGGTACGCGTACGACAGCGGCACGCGTGCGCCGGGGTACTTCGGCTCGATCTTCAGCACATGCTCCAGGTCCTCGATCTGAAGATCCAGGGCCGCCGGGTCGTTCGCACGGAACTGTGCCCGTTGGAAGTAGGCCATCGGGTTGCCGGCGTCGGCGGCGACCGCCTCGTCGAGAAGCTTGGTGGCCTTGGCGGTGTCCTTGGCGTCCAGCGCCGCCCGGGCCATCAGGATCAGCAGCGCCTGGTCGAGCTTCTGCCCTTTGGCGGTCCGATCGGCGGCGATCTTGGCCAGCAACGTGTCGGCATCGGCGGGTTTGCTGCCGCGCAGCATGGTCTCGGCCAGCCGCAGCCCGAGGTTGCCCGTCGTATCCGGGATGGTGTCATAGATGGTCTGGTAGATCGGCAGGGCCTTGTCGTACATCGACAGGCGGAAGTACATGTCCGCCAGCTCGCGCGAGGCGGGCAACTCATCCTTGGGCTCGACGGCCTGGCCTTTGACCAGCACCTGCTCGGCCAGGGTGAAGTTGTTGAGGTCCATCAGCAACCGCGCGAATCCGGCATGGACGCGCCCGGCACGGGCGGTCTCGGGCACACTGGCGACCAACCGCTCGAACGCGGCGAGCGCCCCGGGTTGGTCTTTCTTGAGCGAAAGGACCGCGGCTTCGAGGGCCGTGAGCGGCACCTGCTCGTTGGGGGGCAGGTTCATGGTCTTGAGCTTGCTCACGACGGCGTCGGCCTGCTCGGTCTTGCGCGTCATCACGGCGTTGCGGGCCAGCTCGATGGCGTTCTGCGTGTTGGACGGATTGGCGGCGAAGATGCGGGCCCTCCGCTCCATCGCCTTGTCCTTGTCGCCCATCTCGAATTCGAGCGTCAACCACTGGTTGATGAAGGCGGCGTCGTTGGCGCCCAGCAGCGACTTCTCGCGGCAGAACGCCAGCGCATCAGGGGCGCGTCCGGTCGTGACGAGCGCCTGCGTGTAGAGCGAGATCGCCACCGCGTCGGTCGGGCTGATCTGCAACGCACGCTCGAGCGAGCCGATCGCGGGGATCATCTGGCCGTTCTGCATCTGCATCTGGCCGAGCATGCGCCACGCGGCGGGGTTGAGCGAGTCCATCTCGGTGGCGCGCTGCGCGGCCGCGGAGGCCTCCTTCATCTTGCCCTGCGCTCCCAGCAACTGCATCTCGAAGATCAGCCCGTTCAGCCGATCGACGTTGTTCTTCTTGGCAAGGTCGGCGATGCGGGCGGCCTCGACGAAGTCCTTCTTGGCGATGGCGCGATCGAACTGGGCGCCGATGACCAGCGGGTTCTCCGGCGACAGCTTGGTCAACTCCTCGAGGAACTTCTCGGCGAGATCGTTCCGACCATAACCCTTCGCCAGCAGGTACTTCTGCACGGCCTTGTTCTCGGGGGTCAGGTTGGTCGCCGCGTCGATCTCCGCGATGCCGTCGGCGAGCGGGTCGGTGGAGGCGAGGGACTTCTGGAGCTTGACGAGGATCTCGTTGCCGGGGAACTTCACCAGGCCGCGGTCAACCATCTTGGCGGCCGGCTCGCGCTCGGCGATGCGGGCCAGAGCCGTGGCGAGCAGCGCGACCTGGCGAGCCTCGGTGACGCTGGCCTCGGCGTCCAGGAGGATCTTGGTCGCGCCGGGCATGTCGGGGTTCGTGTCGTTGACTTTCTTCTGTGCCTGGCTGATGGCCTTGAAGATGGGGTCGGTCGAGTCCTCGCCGCCCCTGACCTTCTTGACCATGTCGAGGTTGGTCTGCACGAACTCGCTGTTGGGGTTGAGGCGCAGCGCGCTCTCGTACAGCTCCTGGGTGCGCGGCAGGTTGTTGAGGCGGAACTCGACGTCGGCGAGCTCGACCATCGCGGTGTAGTTGTTGCGGTCGAGCTCGAGCACGCGTTCGTAGAGGTTGCGGGCCTCGCCGATGGTGTTCTGCCGGCGCATCACATCGGCCAGCAGGAGCATGGCGGTGATGTCGCTGCGCTGGGTGAGCTGCACGTAATCGTTGAGTTCGCGCCGGGCCTCGACCAGGTCGTTGCGTGCGTACGCCAGCTTGCCGTTGAGCAGCTTGCGCGTGCGTTCCTCGATGTTGGTGCGGCTCTTGGTCTTCTCGTTGAGTTCGTCGGCAAGCTTGAGTGCGCCGGCGATTTCCGTCCGGGCTTTCTCCTTGCCCGCGTCGTCGGTGGCCATGGCAAGCCGTGACCGCGCCTGGTCCCACTTGGAAAGCGCCGCCTGCACCTGCTGCGCCGCGGCCATGTCGCGCAGGCGCATGAGTGCCCACCCTTCCGGGCAGACCGGCAGGTCGGGCAGGTCGATCACCTTCTGCAGCCGCTCGATCGCCTCGTCCGCACGCCCCGCGCCGAGCGAGGTCGATGCTTTGGCAAGCAGGTACCAGCAGTTGTTCGGGCGGTTGACCAGCATCCGGTCGAGGATCGCCGAGGCCTGGTCGGGCGAATCGGTGATCCCGGTGCGCAGGCCAAAATCCGCCGCGCGGCTGACCAGCCCGTCGTCGAACGCGTTGGGGTCCTCTTTCTTCAGCGCGTCGAAGATCGACTGAGCACGCGGCTGCAGCGACGTGAAGACCTGGGCGACGGTGCTGTTCGGCGGCGGCTTCATGAACACCTGCAGCAGTTCCACCTCCGCGAGCGCCGCGAGGGCGTAGGGCGCGGGCGGATGCTCGGCGACAAACTTGTCGAGCAGTGCCTTGGCCTCGGCGGTCTGCTGCTCGGCCCGTCCGACGTCCTTGATCTGCATGGAATTTCGGGCGGCGATCCGCAGCCAGTCCGCGATGCCGGCGACCGCGAGCTGGTCCCCCGGGTCGGCCTTGAGCGCCGCCTCGAGGTCATCCCGGATGCCCTGGCGGTCGGCGTCGGTCATCTCGAAGTTCTGGCTGAGCTGGGATAGGTGGGCCAGTCCGCGGTACCTGCGCAACTGGTCGCGGGCCGGGTCGGTCGCGGGGACCTTCTCCATGATCCGGTCCACATCTCCGGCAAATGCACCCCAGCGGGTCGCGTCCCCGCCGAAACGGCGCAGGTCCGCCATCTGCTCGTCGAGGTACTCGCGCTGCGCTGGAACGCTGGCGGTCTCCACCTCCGACAGCCGGCGCTTGATCATGTAGTACGAATCGAGCCGCTCGCGGTAGCCGAGCTGGGTCTCGGGCTTGGTCTTCATGAGCAGGGTCAGCCACCGACGCAGATAGGTCGCGCTGTTGGGGTCCTTGTTGACGGCTCGCGCCATCGCCCGCTGCGCACCCTCGTAGTCCCCCTTGGTCTCGAGTTCCTCCGACAGCTGCACGTTCTGTTGCGGGCCTTTCTTGATCATCTTGACCGACAGAACGGCGGCGCCGATGCCGACCGCCAGGAGCGAGCCGGCCAAGATCGCCACGAACTTCACGTTGACTTTGGATGCCATCTGTCGGTTCCTTCTGCGAGGTCGCCTCTGGGCGATCAGGGTCGTTATCGGCCGGTGCGTGACCGGATTGAAGCACCGCGGGCCCGATCAGCCGCCTTTTCGAGGAGGCGCCGTCGCTTTGGCCTTGGCGGAGCGGGGATTGTCTGGGGGGAAGCGGCCCGCCTCCACCTCGGACCAGTCCGGAACGCAGCGCATGATCTCCGGCAGCAGCTCTTCGAGCACGCTGGTCGCGATCTCGGAGAACTCCTGCGCAGAAAGTGCCTGCCCGACCGAGATCTGGACTTTCAAGTAGAAGGCATAGTCATCTTCGAGCTTGAATGCGAGCGACCGCACGTCCTCGGCGCTGGCGCAGTGCCCGCCGTTGGCGATGAAGAAGTAGCCGCCGGTTTGACGGGCGCCCCCCTTGCCCTCAAAGACCGAGACGCGCATGGCCAGGTCCTGGGCGTTGCGGGGCAGGTGCACCGGCGCGCCGTCGCCGTCGGTATAGCGGGCGTCGGGCTTCGAGGCCCACTCGGCGACGCCGGCTTTGGTGCCGGGGAGTGGCGTCCAAGCCGCGGTGTCCAAGCGGATAGGCACGGAGTTGAATGTGTCGATCAGATTCAGACCCGCCGCAACGTTGCAGCGCTCCTGTACGTGCGGGATCGTGTCGATCTGCCCCGTGTAGTACGCCAAGTGCAGGTTGAGGCGGGCTGGGGGCTTGCCCTTGGCCGGCTTCTTCTGGATGTAGTCGCGGGACAGGTAGTTTGGAGTTCCGAGCTCGTCCACATACTCCTCCGAGTAGTGGGCATCCGGACCGATGCGCTGCCAACTGGCGGTCTGCGCCGGGATGCTTGAAACCTGACGATTTCCCGGCGCGTCGATCTTGAGCTTCTTGAGATGGATGCCGAGCGTGGTGACCGCCGCCTGCAGGCCCACGGCCGCGGCCAGCATCACCACGAACGGAACGTAGAAAGACGGGCGGCGCACGAACGCCCAGTCCACGCGGGCCGCCATCGGCTTGCGCGACACGGGCTTGCCGGCGGCGACGGGCTTGGGCTTGGCCGCCCCGGCCTCCGGCGTTTCGACCACGAGCTTGTTGAGCGCCCAGACGATGCCCATGTAGAGGAAAAACGCGGGCACCAGCAGGATGGTGCCGATCAGCATGTGCGCCTGCCCCTGCGCGAACGAGGGGTTGTAGAGCGAGCCGACTCCCAGCACCGCCACGCGAACGACGTTCATCAGCAGCGCCACCGGCACCGCCAGCAGGATCAGCGCCGTCCGCTGCCACCAGTGCTTGACGCCCACCAGCGCCACCGCCACGCCCAGGGCAGCGAACGCGATGACCATCCGCATCCCGCTGCACGCTTGGGCCACGTCCAGCGGCGACACCACGCCGGTTTCGCCGTTGACCACCTCGAGCGAGTAGCCCGAGATCGAGGTGTTCACGCCGAGCATGTTCAGCAGCACGTACGCCCCGTACGCGGCGAAGAGCTGGAGCTTGAACGTCACCCGCAGCATGATCATCTGCGCGACCGTGACACCGAAGACGAGATACGCGATCGGCAGCAGCAACTGCAGGGTGATACGCGGCCCAGTGGTCAGCAGCACCATGCCGAAGAGCGTGAGGATCGCCGCCCAGCCTTGCCCCATGTGGTTGTTGGCCGGGCCGATCTGAAAGAAGACATATGCGCACACGCCCAGCACCATCGGGATCAGGCCCGGCCAGAACAACTCGCTGGGCAGGCGGGAGAGCTTCTCGCGCTGCTGCCAGATCACATACAGACTGATGAGCGGCACGAAGTAGGCGTGCGACCAGTCGCCCGAGCCCCAGCTCAGCAGGTGCTGGGTGTAGAAGAACGTGTGGAACATCGCGACAAACGCCGCGCCCAGCAGGGTTGCCTGCACCAGGCCGGTGGCCGACAACAGCCCGGTCGACGCGGGTGGAGCAACGGCCGGTTTGGCACTGGGAATCGCTGACACGGTCGGGGATCTCTCCGTCCGAGACTCCGGCCGGCGGGCGCGGCCGATGTGGACACCTACGTACCCCGCGGTATCTGGTTCACGTCTTCCAATGACAGCCTGACCACGGCCGCGATCCATCGCGGCGAACAACCCCCTACATCGGGCCGGTCCGACACCGGCGTGAGCGGGCTGCAAGCGCTTTCGCTACCCCGCCACGTGCCCGGGGATCACTGCGAGAGCGGCTGGGGACCGAACACATCCGGGCCGAAGTTCCGATCCAGGATGAAGCCGAAGCCCCACGACATCCGCAGGCCGTTGCGCAGGATCTGCAGCGGGAAGGCCCAGAAGTTGGTGCCGACATCGATGACGTCGTCGGCCCGGATAAACACGTCGGGGTGGGTCTTTTCCTTGATCGCGCGGAAGTTCAGCCGGATGGTGGCCTGACGGTCCGGGCCGACCATGCGAGTGAGGTCGATGCGCTCGGGCACACCCAGGCTGCCGAGGTTGCCCGCGGTGATAATCGCCTTCTCCATCGTCACCCGGCCGTTGCTTGGCAGATTGTACGGGCCGGGGCGGGCGACCTCGCCGCCGACGTAGAACAGGCCCTGCGGGAGCTGCGGCACGCGGATGACGTCGCCGGGGCGGATGATGATGTTGTACTGAGCCGAGCCGGCCATGAGCGGGGCAACGGGGATCTCGATCACGCGCTGCGTGACAGTGTCGCCGCCGGGTGCTGCCGGCTTCTTGCCTGTGGCGACCCATTTGCCGTCGAGGAAGATCCAGCCGGTCTCGCCGGTCGGGGCCGCGGTGTTCTTC
>JBOHNM010000004.1:0-59241 GCA_050730675.1 Phycisphaerales bacterium
GGATGAACCTGTACCGCATCAACCTCGTCGATGCCCGCGGCCTCGTCGCTGGCGGCAGCGACATCCAGGTGGTCTTCGCCGGTTGGCTCCGCTCGGCTGGTCAGTCCCAGCGCGTCGGTGGCAGCTGGACCATGACCGGTGGCACCTCGGTTCAGTCCTCGACCACCATCTCCTTCGGCCTCGTGCCGACCCCGGGCGCTGCGGCGATCCTGGGCCTCGGCGGTCTGATGGCTGGCCGTCGCCGCCGCTAATCAGCGGTTGCCTCGGGTAGTTTGACCTGTATCCACGTGCTTCTGTCGCGGGGGTCTCGCTTGAGCGAGACCCCCGTTTTTCGTTTTGTCCCCGTCCCAATGCCCTATCTTCCACAAATCCTCACTGCTTGGGTGGCAACCTAGGGAATATATGGTGGGCTGTCTACGTTCGGGGTAGACAAATCTCTAGGGTTTTTACTGATTGGCGAGCAAAAAGCGCCCGCAGCCCCTTGCGGTAATCTGGCGTGCGGTTATCTTCTCCAGTGGAGAGGGTGTGATCTGGGTTTGACGCCCAGCATCCTCGGAGATGAGAAGTACGGAGAGATTACATGAACCGTTCTGTTATTGCTGCCGTCATTGGCTGCGCTGGGCTCGCTGCCGCGGCCAACGCACAGGTTGGCGCTTGGCACGTCGAGTCCCGTTGGGTCATCACTGGTATTGACGGTGGCGCTGTCGCCAACGCCAACGGCGACTACATCCCGACGCCGGGCGCCTCGCTTGCCCTGCCCGTCGGCGGCGCGACCGCCATCCTGCTGACCCTGCAGGCCCGCACCGTCTTTGACACGAACTTCAGCTCCAGCGGCACCACTTCGGCCCGCACTGGCAACTTCAACGTGTACACCGTCGGCTTCGGCCCCGGTTCGGTCCCCGCCACGATCATCCGCAGCGGCGCCATCGCCGGCACCTTGCTGCATCGCGGTGACTGGGGCCTCGATCCCAACGTCACTGCGGATGGGGATCCCAGCGAATTCAACGCTGCAGGTGACGGCCCCGCGCTGGTCCGCGGCGCGGCCCCCGGCGTCGGCGGTCCGAACACCGACACCGACAACGCCGCCCGTACGAATTTCGCCGCTGGTCAGCTGCGCGGCCTGCGCTTCTGGCAGGCCTACGACCCCGCCGGCAACGATGCCGACGGCAACCTCGGCGTCGGCCCCAGCACGATGCCCAACGGGTTCATCACCCCCGGCGGCAACATCACCGACATCAACCTCCTCCGCACGCTGTACGCCCGTCCCGGCACCGCGGCGGGCGCCGGTCACGCCGTCTGGCAGACGCCGGCCCAGACGGGTATCGCCGTGGCTGCTCGCCGCGGCAACCTCCCCGATCCTGTCTCGTACTTCGACGTCTACCGCACTCTCCTCACCTCCACCACCCCGCTGACCTTGGGCACGGGTCTGGACGTGACCTTCGCCGGCTTCATCAACACGTCGACGCAGGAGAACGCCAGCAACAACAACCTGAACCTGACCAACGACGCCACCGTCTTGGCTCAGCTCACGACCGCGACGATCTCCTTCGGCCAGGTCCCGACCCCCGGCGCTGCCGCGCTGATGGGCCTCGGTGGTCTGATGGTGGCCCGCCGCCGCCGCTGATCGATCCGATCGGTTGATCCCGTACTTCTCACAGGGGCCCCGCGCGAGCGGGGCCCCTGATTTGTTTTTGCGACCCATGCACTGGCACGTATTCGTGCATTGATCACCATAGTGCCCTGAAATTCAGGTTTGTTGCAGTTGTTGTGCGAGTGGCGACGATCGTCGCCGGCTGGAAACGCGGCGGCACGTCAGTACCGCGCCACGCCCGGGTCGATATCCACCGACCACAGATCGATCCCGCCCGCCATCGACCGAGCGTCAGCGAACCCATGCGCCCGCAGCGTCATCGCCGTTCGCAGCGAACGCTGGCCGTGGTGGCAGTAGACGATGATCGGCCGCCCGCGCGAACCGTCCTCGCCTTCCAATTCGTCCAGCCGCTGCTCGATCTCGCTCATCGGGATATAGATCGACCCCTCGATGCGGTTGAACCCCCGCTCGTCGGTCCGGCGGCAATCCAGCAGGATCGGACGCTGCTCCGGCGCGCCGGCCATCGCCTCACGCGTCGCCCGCGGCGTCGTTTCCCACTCGGGGCGGAAGTTCCAGTCCAGGGGCAGCCCGTCGGGCCCGAGCGCCGCACTCACGGCTGGCTCGGAGGTGTGGTTGCGGGCGTGGGCGCGTCGGGCGTCGCCTCGATCGGCTGGGCCACTGGCGCGGTCGCCTGCGGCGCACGCGGCGCCGAGGAAACAGGGCTCTTCACCAGCCGGCCCGGCGGCGTGATGAACACCCGCGGGATCATCGCCGGGATGTCCAGCGCCCCCCAGAACGGGAACGCGAACCCCTCGGCCGTCTGCTGCGAAATCGACTCGTCGTTGGTCGTCTCCAGCGCGCTCAGCACCGTGGGATACTCGCCGCGCTGTCGCGCCGTCGCGTGCGTGTACGACGGATCGCTGCGATAGATCGGGTAGTGCAGCACCGGCTCATCGCCGATCACCATCGTCCGCTCGGACCAGTTGTTGCGGTCCACACCTGTGAGCGACGGCTGGTCGGGCTTGCTCGGATCGATCTTCGCGTACGCTGTCTGCTCCGTCGCCGTCAGCGCCTCGGGCTGCCAGTCGCCCACGCCCGTGCGGTTGTCCGCCGGCGCGACGCACGCGCCGCTCATCGCGGCGGCGAGCAGCAGGGCGGCAGAGCGGATTGTCCGGATCGATGCGGTCATCACGATCAGGTTAGTCCTTGTCATCGCGGCCCGCTGCTGCCCGACCGCGCGGGGCGGCTTTCAGGGCCTCGGTTACGGCTCGGCGGCAAATCTCGGGGTCAAACCCACGGCGCGCCAGCAGGCCGAACAGCCGCCGCTGGACCGCCTGCCCATCGAGCTTGGCGGGCATCCGGGACAGGCGGCGAGTAGCCAGATCGCGGGCTTCGGCGAGCTGGTCATGGCCGGAAAGGGCCTGCTTCGCGGCAGTCTCGGCCGCGGGCCGCGCGACGCCGCGCTGGGCGAGCTTGGCGACGATCAGACCCTTGCCGGCGGGTTTGCGGCGGGTGATCGACTCGGCGAAGTGCTGGGCGAAGGCGGCATCGTCGATGTGGCCGCGGGCGACCAGGTCGCCCGCGGTGTTGGCCGCCAGAGCCGCGGCGTGCCCCTTGCGCTGCAGCTTGCGGACCATCTCGGCCCGGCTGACGGCGCGGCGGGCCAGGATCGTCATGGCATCGCGATGGGCGGCAAAGCGTGCCGCGGCGGCAAGAACACGGCCCGCGAGCTGGTCGGACCACGCGCCGCCGATGCGCAGACCCAACGCTGTGATATCCAGCGGATCGAGCGCGGCGATGCGCTGCTTGTTGACGCGCAGCGTGATATCACCGCGTCGGCCGGGGGTGAGATGGGTGATCACCGCGCCCTCGGGCAGCTCCGGCGGCGGCTCGTCGATGCGGCGGGATGAGGAGCGACGGAAGGGCATGGAAGTCGGTCGATTATCCGGCGTCAGCCAATTCCACCTGCAGCGATGACAGCTCCCCCAGCGCCTTGCCGTCCCCCGCCTGCTGCGCCGCCGTGATCCCCGCCGCGACTGTCGCGCGGGCGCCCGCCAAATCGCCTGCTCCCTGCTGGCTCCGGGCCTTGTGGTAGTAGGCGTAGCAATACGTCGGATCGACGGTGAGGCAGCGGTCGAAAAAGGCGATGGCCTGGGCGTGCTCGCCGAGCTTGGCGTGCTCCTGCGCCAGGGCGTAGAGGACGAAGGTGTCCCGCTCGTCCACGGCGAGGAGATTCTGGAGTTTGGCGAGTCGGTCGTTCATGGATGGCGTGGTATCCTACCGGCCCCGAGACTCGGCCTGTTGGAGGGCCGGCGGGTGACGGATTGGGCAATAAACCAAGCTCTCCCAGACAGTGGGGGCTTCCGGCAAGGTACTGGAGCACAGCATGTCGCACGGGATCAAGGTCGTGGGCGTCATCGGGGCGGGGCAGATGGGCGGCGGCATCGCGCAGGTCGCCGCGGTGAGCGGGTTCGAGACCGTCGTCTTCGATGCGTTCCCCAAGGCCCTCGACAAGTGCAAGGCCGACCACGACAAGCGGCTCTCGCGCGAGGTGGAGAAGGCCAAGCTCGCCGCGGCCGACAAGGACAAGGCGCTGGCCCGGCTCACCTACACCGGCAACTTGGATGCCTTCGGCAAGTGCGATATCGTGATCGAAGCGATCGTCGAGGACGCCAAGATAAAGCGGGACCTGTTCGTCAAGCTCGCCGAGATGTTCGCCAAGGTGCCCGGCAAGCAGATCCTCGCCAGCAACACCAGCTCGATCAGCATCACCGAGATCGCCGCGGCCGTGAAGGACATCAAGGGCCCGTCGGTCAACGCGGTCGATCAGGTGATCGGCATGCACTTCTTCAACCCCGTGCCGATCATGAAGCTGGTGGAGGTGATCAAGGGCCTGGGCACCAGCAAGGAGACGACCGAGCGGACCATCGCTCTCGCAACCGCGATGGGCAAGTCGCCCCTGCCCGCCAACGACCGACCCGGATTCGTGTCCAACCGCGTGCTGATGCCGATGATCAACGAGGCCTTCTACGCCTGGATGGAGGGCGTTGCCGAGCCGGCGGATATCGACGGCATCATGAAGCTCGGCTGCAACTTCCCGATGGGCCCGCTGAACTTGGCGGACTTCATCGGCCTCGATACCTGCGTCCACATCATGGACGTCCTCGCCGACGGCCTCAACAACGACCGCTACCGCGCGTGCCCGCTACTCAAACAGCTTGTGACGGCCGGCCGCCTGGGCGTCAAGAGCGGGCGCGGGGTGTTTGAGTACCAGGGGAAGTAGGGGGGATGGGGCGAATGGCGCAGCGGAAAGCCACTATCCGCAATCGCCTGAGCAACTGTCCCACCCAATTTCCGTATCTTCTGTGGCATGCGGCTGATGACCAGAAAGGTCTGGCGGGCGTTCCCTGAACTGGACCGGTTCAGCGACGATCGTTGCCGCGCGTTTGTATCCGCCGCCACCAAGGCGACGCCGCAGTTGATGTTGGCGAGCCTCCTGCTCGCCGTTTTCGGGATGTCCATGCTCTGCTCGGCGGGGCTGGTGACGATCCGGATCTTCGAGAGGATTCAGGTCGCCCAACGATCGACGGCTGGAGAAGTGATCGGATGGGTGCTCGCGATCATCATGTTCGTGGTTCTCGGCGCGATCGGGGCGTGTGTATTTCTGGTTGTGCGTGATGCTTTGTTGCGGCTGGCCATTCGCCGGGTCATCCACACCCTTGGCCGGTGTGTTGTGTGCCGCTACACGCTGCTGGGTCTTCCGATCGGCGGTGACAACTCGGTGATCTGCCCTGAGTGCGGACTCCAAACAGAGGTCAACCCGGCGCTCGCGACGTTGAGTGAAGATGCCGACGGCGTGCGGCGGCTGCAGGCCGTGAATGTGCCGGCTTCACGCAAGCCGTTTTGGACGCCGCGGCGGGTGGCAATTGTGCGCAGAACGGGGATCGCGGCCGGCGTGCTGATTCTGATTGGCGCATCGGGCTGGGGGTGCTGGGCCATGATCCGTGCGATCCTGTTCGAGCGTCAGGCACGGCTTGCCGCCGCCGAGCGTCCCACATCGCAAATGTGGGATGATGTTCGAGCCAAGTATGTGGCACCGCTTTCGCCCGGCGAACCGGATGCGACGACACTGATTGACACCGCCGGGGCTGCGCTGAAGGTGGTGAGCGACAAGGCGTGGAATGCGTCGCCGTCATCGGGTGAGTACCCCAGCTTGTGGTGGTGGTATGGGGATGAAGAGCGCGCAGACGCCGCGGAAGGTGCACCGTCGAAGAGCAACAAGGCACGAGGGGTTGCGCTGCTCGCCGACGCTCGCGCGGCGGGTGTGTTTGATCAAATGCGAGAGCTTGTCACGTGCCGGACTGGCGAAAACGTGATCACCGTGCTGCCGACAGAACCGGTGTGGTTGGCGGACCGTGGGACATTGAAGAGTGTCCGTGATCTGGCTCGAGTGAACGCGGCCAGGATGCAGTTAGCGATTGAGACTGGTGAAAATCGCGAGTTTGCTGATGCTTTGGAAGCAGGAATCGCCCTGGCGAGGCTCGCAGGACAGAGAGATGGGCTGAGCGGGTACATGACGTTCATTGAGATCGAGCGAGAGATGTTTGATCGAGTGTTCGCTGCGCTCGAGCGACACTCGGAGGCGGCGTGGATCGATACCATCGAGGGTGTACTGAAGCAGCAACCCGCGCCGCCGAACCCCAGAATGTCTATCGAGCTTGATAAGCTCTTGCTGCTCGATTGTATTTGCTGGGTCTATGGCCGCGGACGTGAAGCAGAAGTGCGCACTGCCATTGGACTGGCACTCGATCGAAGGTCCGGACCCGCACTGTCAACTTTCGGCTGGTTTGAAGAGAGCCGGGAGGATCTGGAGCGGAAGAGCAGCATCCTGGATGAGCAGGTGCCGCGACCGGCGCGCGATCGAGACTGGGATGCCCTGGCGTGGTTGTACGATCGGCAGGAGGAATTGCTATCTCGTCGCCTGATGGCCTCATATCGCGAGTTCGTCCTTGCTGTGGATGCCCACGCCATTGGTCGATCGGCGGTGTGGACGGCCCTCGCGGTCGCAAGGTTTCGAGGCGAGCATGGACGCGAGCCAGAGTCCCTCGATGAACTTGGCGAACGACGGCTCGCCTCGTTGCCGCTCGATCCGTGGAGTGGGAGGCCCCTCGGCTACAAGCGGATTGACCCCGACGTGGACCCGCAGGGGCGTCACTATCTTCTGTATTCGGTGGGGTCGGATCGGACAGACGATCACGGAAGACCGTGGATGGGACCGTACATGCCAGGCCGTGGCATCCTCTTGCCGGGAGTCGGTACTGGCGCGGACTTCATCGCAAACGATCAGCGGCGTTGATTCAGGACGAGCCACGGAGCCAACCACATCACATGCGACTCCCCACCGATAAAGTCTGGCGTGCCTTCCCCGAGCTTGATCGGTTCAGCGACGAGCAGTGCCGCGGGTTCGTGAAAGCGGCGCGGCGGGCGTGGGGGTGGCGGCTGGTGCGGGTGGGGGCGATGCTGGTGTCGCTGGGGGCGGCGTTCATCGCTGGAGCGATCGCACTCGCCGGGACGCTGCACCTGCTCGATGACGTCTGGCGTGTCGGACGCGAGAACGCGGCGTGGGCCGGCGCAGTCGCCGCGGGCATGCTGACGATGGCCGTGTTCCTGCTCGGCGGCATGTTTGTCCGCGACTGGCTGCTGCGCAAGCGGATCCGTTTTGCGATCTTCAACCGCGGCGTTTGCCAGAAGTGCGACTACAGCCTGGTGGGGATGCCCGTCAGCGCCAAGAGCACGGTGATGTGTCCGGAGTGCGGGATGGAGTCGGAGGTGGACCCGGCGCTGGGCGAACTGGCCCGCGATAACTCGGGCAAGCCCGTGCTGCGAGCGGTGGACGAGAGCCTGATGCCCAAGGTGCGCAAGCCGCGGGTGTTCACCGCGGCTCGGATGAAGAAGGCGGCCAAGTGGGCCGGTGCGCTCGCGCTCACGCTGGTGATCGGAGCAGTGGGGTGGTACGTGTGGGACCGGTACGACACCGCCAAGCAGGCCGAGTTGGCGCAGAAAGAGCGGCCCGGCGCCGAGGCGGTCATCAAGCATCAGGAAGCAGTCCTGCCGGCCGCCAAGTCAGCGAATGAGCCGGACGGATGGGAATTGGTGGACACGATCAAGGGGGAGATCGAGGCCATCGACCTGCGGGTGTGGAAGAACGTTCCGGAGTCACAGGCGCCGGACTACATGTTCTTCCGTATCACCGCGCGCGATCGGGAGCGGATGTCCGAGGAAAACCTGGGGCGATTGGACGGCGAACGTGAAGTCACCCTGCGGATGTTCGAGCAGTTGAAGGCGACGGGCGTGTTTGACGACATGAACCAGTTGGCGGCGACGCCGCGGGCGGTGTGGATGCCGCTGAGCAACGCGGGCGTCGCCGCGTCGCTGACACCGATGCCGGAGCTGTCGAGTGTGAGGGCGCTGGCGCGGATCAACGGGTTGCGGATGCACCTGGCGTGGAAGGCCGGTGATGTCGCGGAGTTCGAGCGGGCACTGGAGGGCAACCGGGCTCTTGCGCGGTTCTGTGCCACGCACCCGACGATCATCGGGCAACTGGTTGGCGTGGCGATCGAGGCCCTGACCGCGGCCGTGGTGCGGGACGTGCTGGCGGAGCATCCGGACGTCAAGTGGTTGGACGCGATCGACGCTGCGACGGCGCGGCAGCGGCTGGATGTGCCGCGGGACTACGCGCTGCGGGGCGAGCGGCTGCTGGTGATGGACACGTTGGCTTGGACGTTTTCGGATCCGGGGCGGGTGTCGGGCGCGGCGCTGCGGCGGTCGTTGGGGCTGTCGCCCCTGGAGGGCCGGGTGGGGAGCTACACGGCCAACCGCGACGTGCTTGCGGCGCAGTTCGACCGGCTCGAGAAGGCGGCTGTGCAGAACCGCTGGGAGCGGGGCGAGGTGGTCGAGGGGTCGGGGCGCGAGAGCGGGCTGATCCTCGTGGCGATCCTGATGCCTGCGCTCGGCCGGGCGATGCACGGCTTTGACATGGCCGAGATGGAGCGGGACGGGCTGGCGGCGATGACGGCTCTGGAGCGGTTCCGGCTGCGCACGGGAGGCTATCCCGAGCGGCTGGAGGAGTTGATGGGGCGGGAGATCAAGAGCTTGCCGATCGATCCGTGGAGCGGCCGGGCGCTAGGGTATCGGCGCATCGATCCGGCGGGGGACGAGCAGGGGCGCGGGTATCTGCTGTGGTCGGTGGGCGGCGACGGCAAGGACAATGGAGGCAAGTCGAACGCCAACGATCCCTATCGCGCGATGACGGGCAAGGGCGTAGCCGGCACAGATCTGATCATCAACGATCGGGCGCGGTAGCTCGCGGCTTCGACTTCAAAGAAAAACCCCCGGCGAGGGCCGGGGGTTGATGTGCACAATATTGTGTAGACGGCCGTGCCGATCATTCCTCGGTGGAGTCGGCGGGCTTGAGGGTGAACTTGTCGGTGCCGAGGGCGCCGTGGTCGTCCATGCCGCCCTTGGTGGGGATGGGGCCGCGGCCGGGGCGGTCGGAGCGTTCGCCGGCGCTGCTGCCGGTGGTATCGCCCCACTGGGCGCGCTTCAGCGACAGGCCGATCTTGCGGTCGGCGGTGTCGACGCGGAGGATCTTGACGTCCACTTCCTCGCCGATCTTGACCACGTCCTGCGGGTTCTCGACCTTGTGGTCGGCCAGCTCGGAGATGTGGAGGAGGCCTTCGAGGTCGGACTCGAGCTCGACGAAGACGCCGAAGTTGGTGATCTTGGTGACCTTGCCGCGGATGACCATGCCGGGCTTGTAGTGCTCGGGGATGAGGGTGACCCAGGGGTCCTCGGTGAGCTGCTTGACGCCGAGGCCGATGCGCTGCTTGTCGCGGTCGACGTCGAGGACGACGCACTTGACGACATCGCCCTTCTTGAGGAGCTCGGAGGGGTGTGTGACCTTCTTGGTCCAGGAGATGTCGGAGACGTGGAGGAGGCCGTCGATGCCGGGCTCGATCTCGACGAACGCGCCGTAGTTGGCGAGGTTGCGGACGGTGCCCTCGATGACGGTGCCCGGGGGGTACTTCTCGCTCACGAGCTCCCAGGGGTTGACCTCGGTCTGCTTCATGCCGAGGGAGATTTCCTGCTTGTTCTTGTCGATCTCCAGGACGACGACGTCGACCTCCTGGTTGGGCTGCACGATCTCGGAGGGGTGGTTGACGCGGCGCGTCCAGGACATCTCAGAAATGTGGACGAGGCCCTCGATGCCGTCCTCGAGGCGGACGAACGCGCCGTAGGACATGATGTTGACGACGGCGCCGCGGACGCGGGAGCCGACGGGGTACTTCTGCTCGATCTCCTCCCAGGGGGAGATTTCCTTCTGCTTGAGGCCGAGGGCGATCTTCTCTTTCTCGCGGTCGATGTTGAGGACCTTGACGTCCACCTTCTGGTCGATCTTGAGCATCTCGCTGGGATGGTTGATGCGGCCCCAGGACATGTCGGTGATGTGGAGGAGGCCGTCGATGCCGCCGAGGTCGATGAACGCGCCGAAGTCGGCGATGTTCTTGACGGTGCCGGTGACGGAGTCGCCCTCCTTGAGGGTCTCCATGAGGCGCTTCTTGGCGGACTCGCGCTCCTCCTCGATGAGCTTGCGGCGAGAGATCACGATGTTGCGGCGCTCGAGGTCGATCTTGAGGACGCTGGCGCGGATGGTGCGGTCCATGAACTCGCCGATGTCGCCGGGGCGGCGGACATCGACCTGCGAGGCGGGGAGGAAGACCGGCACGCCGATATCGACGAGCAGGCCGCCCTTGATCTTGCGGATGACGCGGCCTTCGACGACGTCGCCCTCGCGGGTGGTGTCGACGAGGCGCTGCCAGTTGATCTGGCGATCGGCCTTGCGCTTGGAGAGCTGAATCAGGCCGCCCTCGCCCTCGATCTTCTCGAGGAGAACCTTCACAGTGTCGCCGGCCTTGAGGTCGGCGGCGTTGTTCTCGAACTCGTCCTTGGGGATGAGGCCTTCGCTCTTGAGGCCGACTTCGATCACCACGTCGTCGCCGGCGAAGCCGACGATCTGACCCTCGAGGATCTGACCGGCGACCAGGTCGTTGACGTTGGTGGAGACGAGGGACTCCATGTCGGCGTTGACGCCGCGGAGGAGGGCGTCGGTGTCCTCGTTCTTGAGACCGAGAGAGGCGATGAGCGTTTCGTCAACCATGTGCGGGGGGACCTTGGAACTCGCGGTACGTGCGGGTGAATCCGAGCAGGAAGTGACGGGCGTGACAGCGAACAGAGAGGCCCCCGGCCGATTGCCGGGAAGAGGCGCCAGCTCCGTGGCGATCACGGTTTCCGCCGCGAGTCGATTCGTGCTCGGGACAGGGGAAAAGTGTAGGAGGGGCAAGAAGCAATCTCGTCTATCTCGTCTCCGGCGTTCTCGCTTACTTGGCGTTCGCTCCCCTTCATTGTTCCTTGTTCAATTCTCGTGGAACCCCCAGTCTGGGTGACACCGTACAAAATATTGAAATCTTCTCCGAAGTCTCTTGCCACGTTCTAGGCGATCAAGTATACTTTGTTTGTTAGGGTCGAATCGGAGTTGTCCCATGTCGCGCCGCGCTGAAATTGCGCCAACTTTGGTCACCGCGCTCTCCGCACTCACCGTGTTTGCGGGGGTAGCTGGTCGCGCCGCGGCACAGTCCATTCCGCTTTCGCCCGGCGCCCAGGCCTCGGGCGCGCAGATCACCTATTCGCTGGGGTACGAGTTCGTCACCGTCGATGTCCACAACAACCCAGCATTCACGCCGGCCGGTCAGGAGAACCAACCTGCCTATGGCCGTGGGTCTGTCGCCGAGCCGTTCCGCATTGGCCGCTTCGAGGTGACGACGGCGCAGTGGGTGCAGTTCTTCAACGCTTGGTCCTACGTCTCGGCCACGCAGGGGGTGGTTCCATTCGTGCAGATCCCCGGCAGTCAGTTCTGGGGCGCGCTTCCCGCGGCCAACCCTTACGGCGCGGGGCAGGGCTGGCGCGTCCCAGCAGGCAACGAGATGCGCGCAGTGGGCAACATCTCCTGGCGAACTGCGGCCATCCTTTGCAACTGGCTCTGCTCGGGCCAGGCGCTGACGCGGGATGCGTTCATGTCGGGCGCTTACGACGTCAACACCTTTGGGTACATCAACGGGGCCATGTTCACCGATCAATCAGCCCATACACCCGGCGCTCAGTATTACATTCCCTCGCTGGACCAGTGGATCGCCGCGGCCCATTACGACCCCAACCGTTACGGCGCGGGTCAACCGGGGTACTGGTTGTGGGCCAACGCCGGCGATGCCGCCACGCCGCGAGGCATCCCAGGAATTGGGGGCGCAAACTGGGGAACGCAGCCGAATGGCGAATTGATCCCGCTCGGTGCGTACCCCGATTTTCAAAGTCCATGGGGCTTGCTGGATAGTTCCGGTGGTACGGCCGAATGGACGGAGTCTTTTCGCGAACTGGTGACTGGCAATCGGCGCTACTTCGAGGGAAGTAGTTGGTTTGACGGAAACGAAGGGGACTCAATCTGGAGTTTCGGAGGAGATTTCCCCAGTTTCTCACCCTTGTATTATGGCGTACGCATTGCCTCGGATGTTCCAGGGCCCGGCACATTCCTGGCACTCGCCCCATTGTCCTTGATCCTATCGCATCGTCGTCAACGCCTTGACCGCCAAGCATAGGAAACGCCCACATGCGAAGCACGATTTTGTCATTCGCCGCGCTATCGGTCTGCGCGCTCTCGGCTGACGCCGGAACCATCAGCTTCCGGATCAATGGGGGAGCAACAACCGCCCTGACCGGCGGCACGATCAACATCCCCATCGGCACGTCAACTCCCACCATCATCCACATCTTTGATGACACCACGGCTCTTGCTAACGGCAACAACTCGCCCGCCGCATCGCTCGGGGATGTCCAGATCAACCGGGCAAGCGGCAGCGGTCCCGTGTATGTTTTCATCGCCGATGCAGACGAGAGTCCAGTCAATGGCTCGGGCTATCTCCTTCAGCCCGCCGCAGTTCATGCGCCCGGGGTCGTCAATATCAACGCAATCTCCTGCGGCACAGACACCGTGCTTCGTGACGAGACCACGCTGATCGCCTGGATTGGCGACAGCCCGACAACCGGCGATGCTTTCGGCGCCATCGACCTCGGTCAGGTATGGGCGCTCGACGTGCCTCACAACATTGTCGGCGATGTCACGGCGCACACCGGGTTCAGTTCGAGCGATGTGTACCCGCCCAGTGATCCGGGCGGTGAGCCGCAGGCCACGATCCGTCGCATCCGCTGCGGTAATCAGATTAGCAGTACCATCAAGGCCGTCGGCGGTAGCAGCGCGTCGTTCACCGCCAGCATCCAGTCCGTCATTCTCGGCCCCAGCACCTCCGCCGTCGGGATCACCGGCGACATCCTCGCGCCCACGGGTTTCATCCAATCCATCACCTCGACCGGGCCGATCGGCACTTCCACACTGGCCGCTAAGGTCGAGGCCGCCTACGGCGTCCGCGAGATCCGCGCCATCAACGAGTCCGGGTCGTCGGGCCTGCTCAATCAGAACTTCTTTATCGACCTCAAGACCGGCCCCACCGAGTTCGCCATGCCGCTGGATTCGGTGAGCGTGTTCGAGCAGAACTCCAACGGCCACGTCCGCCTGATCGAGACCGCCGGCAACCTTACCGGCGACTTGAAGATCGGCAACCTCGCGGGCAAGGACACCCCGGGCACGCATTCGGGCATCTTCGTCCAAGGCCAGATCCAGGGATCCATCGACATTCGGTACACCCAGGACTATGCCGACATCATTGCCGAGGCCATCACCGCGCCGATCACCATCGGCGTCCAATGCCGCGGCGCGATTGTCGCATACGGCACGCCCACGACCACCTCTGATCCGGCAGGGAGCATCGCTTCGCTCACCATCGGCCGCGCGGACCTGACATCCGATGAGTATCCGTTCACGTTGTACTCGGTTCCGACGACCTTCCGCCCCGGCTTCATCGGCAACCACGCCGCGCCCATCGACATGAGCCGCGCCGGTCTAGCCCGCTGGTTCGATGCGAGGCTGCAGGTCGCGGGCGATGCGACACCGCCGACCGGTTCGATCGATTCCCTGATCTTCGCCGACCGCATCACCTCGCTGGACATCGCCGAACTCTCCAATTCTTCCGCGGCGGCAATCAGCCCGACGAGCACAGCCGCCGCCCGCGCGTCGAGGCCCGCCGCATCGACACGCTCACCGTGGATCGCCTCGGATGCGGCGTCATCTGGTCGGGGAACCTCGAATACGCCACGACTGGCGCCGACGGGACCGAGGGGTACGTGCCGGGCGAGATCGCCGACTCGATCCTGAACAACTATGCGTCGATCGGAGTCTTCAACATCCAGTGCGTCGGGCCGCAGGGCGACCTGTGGTACGCCGATGCGCTGGCGGGCGATGCCAACATCGTCAACAGCCTCTTCGGCGAGGTGCATGTCAAGAACATGACCGCCGGACAGATGCTGTCGATCGGACGGCGCGTCGGAAATCAGATCCAGGAGGGTGTTGATCCTGAGTTCCGCGTCACTGAGGAGTGCGGCGACAAGATCAACGAACCGGACACGCAGCCGGGGCAGATCTACTACGAGCGGATGCTGTACGTCGAAGCCTCGCCCCGCGGCAACCGCTCGTATGAAGAAGGCGGCGACCCCCACGTGCAGGCGCTCTGGTACGGCACGGCCCAGCGCGGGCGCGTTTTGGTCTTCAACCCCGCCGACATGCAGGGGCAGATCATCATCAACGCCCGCAACGAAGACCCCATTTCCGCCGCAACACATTGGCTCGGTGAGGTGATGATCGGCGACGACCCGGCCCCGAGCCAGCCTCCGCCCGCGACCACGCCGATCTCGCTCGCCAACGACTCGGCCGACCCCACGGAGATTCCCGACGAGTACGCCAAGCTCTCGGTGTTCCTGGGCTCCGATCCGGCGGATGTGGACGGCGGCGTGGTCGGCCTCGCCCCGTTCGCGCTCCACGATGAAGACTGCCGCCCGCCGAACGCCGCATCGCTCATGGCGGCACAGATCAGGCCCCTCAAGAGCTTCTTGTTTGATCCCGACCATGGACCTGTGCGCCTGCGCTTCTACGGGCCAGTGATGACCGAGAGCGAGCAGCCGCCCATCATCGTAACGTACTACGGGCAGTTCGGGATCGACCCGCCGGTTGACGTAACCGCGAACTTCGACATCGAAACCCCCGCCGTGCCTTCGCTCGGCCGCGACGTGCTGCTCAAGTCGCGCTGCGATGTGAAGTACCACGTCGGCTACTACACGATCACCAAAGCCGACGACAAGGGCGACCGGCTTAAGTGCCAGTGGGTGGACGGGAATCCGCAAGTCCGTGATTTCGGGACTTACTACTTCCGATTTGACCACTGCCTGATCGCCGACATCGCCTCTCTCGGCGGCGCGCTCGTGCCCGACGGCGTATTGACCGCAGACGATCTGGTCGCGTTCCTCGCGGCGTTCCTCGCGGCGTTCTTTGCCGGCGATCTCGCCATCGCCGATATCGCAACTCTGGGTGGCGGTAAAGGCCCGGACGGCGCGATCACCCCCGATGACTTGGTGCTGTTCCTCAACGAGTTTTTCTCCGCCGAGTGCCACGTCTTGCGGCCGTGCCCGATGGGCATGCGCGCCGGTGGAGGCGAATCGGGTAATCGTCAATCAGCGGGGGAAGAAGCCGCTCCTTCTGCCGCGGACATCGAAGCGATGGCCGCACGCCGCGCCGCCGCCGCCGTCGTTCTCCGCTCCGCCCTCGGCCTCAACCTTCCCGACAACGCCTCGCCAGACCAGATGATCCAGGCAATCAGCGACTACTTTGCATCTCGTCCGCTCCCCGCGCCGGGACAACCCGCAACCCCCGCCTCGCGCGAGTGATTGTCGCAACCTACCAAATATCGCCCGTCCCGGTTCACCTCGCGGCGCGCAATTTGCAACCAAGAACTCGCCTGTCATTGGACGAGCGCAGCCATCGCGCCACTCAATCTTCCATCACCGACGCGACCGCGGTCCCGGCGTTCAGGCGTTTGAGGACATCGGGCAGCGTGCGGTGGAGGGCGCCGCGGGCCATGACAGTGTCGGCGCCGGCGGCGCGGGCGGCCTGGAATTCGGCGGTCAGGACGTGGGGGCCGAAGGCGACGATGGGGATGTGGGGAGTGGGGGCGGTTGAAGCGCGGAGGTGGGTGATGAGGTCCATGGCCGCGGGGCGGGCTTCGAGGTCGATGAGGACGGCTTTGACGCCGGGGGGCGGGGTGTCGGCGAGGCGGGCGTTGAGCATGTCGAGGTTGCGGATGGGGCGGCAGGGGATGGCGAGGGCGTCGGCGGTGGACTTGATCTTGGTGGCCCAGAGGAGGTCGGCGGCGCAGTAGAGGATCATGCGTGAAGGTAGGAAGGGTGCGTGGCGACAGGTGCGGTGGGGCGGTTTTCTGGGCGGTTTTGGTGGTTTTTCCAACTAGTCCACCGGGGCGATCGGTGGGGCTAGTGTCCTGCCCAGATTTTGATCCGCGAACGGCTTTTTTTTCAACAGAGGACACCCTATGTCGACCGCCGCGAAGAAGGACAAGCAGCAGACCGGGAGCAACGGCCAGCACATGTCGGCCGCCAAGGCGAAGGCGATGGCCATCGTGGCGGAGCTGGGGCTGCCCGAGGACCCGCACAACCTGTACACGCAGACTGTGTCGACGATGCTGCACGCGGCGGACGTGATGGGGCTGGACCACTACCTGAAGCTGATCCTGGCGCAGCCGAAGAACGAGATCATGGTCCACTTCCCGGTGAAGATGGACGACGGGTCGTTCCAGCTGTTCAAGGGGTACCGCGTCCAGCACAATAATGCGCTTGGCCCGTACAAGGGCGGGCTGCGGTTCCACCACGACGTGCACCTGGACGATGTGAAGAGCCTGGCGTTCCTGATGACGATGAAGTGCTCGCTGGTGGGCGTGCCGTACGGCGGCGGCAAGGGCGGCATCAAGGTTGACCCGCGCAAGCACAGCCGCGGCGAGATGGAGCGGATCGTGCGTCGGTTCACGACGGCGATCGCCCACAACATCGGGCCTGAATATGACATCCCGGCGCCGGACGTCGGCAGCACCAGCCAGCACATGGCGTGGATCGCCGACACGTTCACGTTCCTGTCGGAGATCGGCGGGCACAACCCGACGGCGGTGATCACGGGCAAGCCGGTGGAGTACGGCGGGTCGCTGGGGCGCGAGAAGGCGACGGGCCAGGGCGTGGTGGACACGCTGGTGGAGATGTTGCCGGAGCTGAAGCTCAAGCCGGAGAAGTGCACGTTCAGCGTGCTGGGCTTCGGCAACGTGGGCTCGTGGAGCGGCAAGATCTTCCAGGACAAGGGCGCGAAGATGACGGCGGTGGCCGACCACACCGGGTTTATCCTGAATGAGAAGGGGATCGACGCGCACGACCTGGCGAAGTACGTCCAGCAGAAGGGCGGCGTCGCGGGGTACGGCAAGGCGGGCAAGTGCTCGAAGGAAGACTTCTACAAGACGAAGGTGGACGTGTTCATCCCGGCGGCGCTGGAGCAGATGATCCAGGAGCCCGAGGCGGAGATGGTGAACTGCAAGGTTGTGGCCGAGGGCGCCAACGCCCCGACGACGCCCGCGGGCGAGCATGTGCTGCAGGGGCGCGGCATCGAGGTGCTGCCGGCGATCCTGTGCAACGCCGGCGGCGTGACGGTGTCGTACTTCGAGTGGGTGCAGAACAAGACGTTCCAGGCGTGGGACCTGGAGAAGGTTGACCGCGAGCTGAACAAGCACATGGTGCGTGCCGCGGGCAAGGCGCGGGATGCGCGGAAGAAGTACAACTGCGACCTGCGGACGGCGGCGTACATCGGAGCGCTGCAGCGGCTGGCGGAGGCTTATCAGGTGCGTGGGATCTTCCCGTGAGTGGGAGGGAGCAGCGTGTAACGAGCACCGAGTAACGAGTGAATGACAAGGCCCGGGTATTTGCCCGGGCCTTTTTCATGCGCGGTGATTACGGGTATTCCTGGCGCGTCGGGCGGATCACGATGTCGCTGACGTGGACGTGGGCGGGTTGCTGGGCGATGTAGGTGACGGCGCGGGCGATGTCGTCGGGGGTGAGCATGGGGCCGAATTTTTCGACCATCTGCTGGTACCATGCGTCGGCGTAGCCGGCGACGGCCTGGAATTCGCTGGTGACGAAGGCGGGCTCGACGAGTGTGACGCGGATGCCCTTGGGACCGAGTTCGCGGCGGGTGCCCTCGGCCAGGGACTGCACGGCGGCCTTGGTCGCGGAGTAGAACGAGGAGAAGGGGGAGACGTGGCGGCCGACGATCGAGCCGAGGATGATGATGTCGCGGGGATGCTTGAGCCACGAACCCGTGTGGCCGAGCTGGTCCTGCGGCAGCATCGCCAGCAGGCGCGGGCCGGCGGCACGGATGAAGCGAGCGACACCCATCACATTGGTGCGCATCAGGTCGTCCCACTGCGCGGCGTCGGAGGTGATGGCGGTGCCGCCGAGGCCGCGGCCGGCGTTGACGACGATCAGGTCGGCCTCGCGCCCGAAGCACTCGCGGGCGGTGTCGAGCATGCGGGCGATGACGGCGTCGTCGGCGCTGTCGCCCGCGACGGGGATGACGGCGGAGGCGCCGAGTTCACGGGCGAGGGCGTCGAGGCGGTCGGCGCGGCGGGCGTTGATGACGAGCTTGCAGCCGGCGGCGCCGAGGTGGCGGGCGATGGCGAGGCCGATGCCGGCGGATGCGCCGGTGACGATGGCGATGCGGGGCGAAGCGGTGGTCATGGCCGATGGTACGTGGCGGGGGGCGATATCCGTTCGCGCTACCCTCGGCCATGTTCGGCTCTCACCTCTCCATCGCCGGCTCCATGTCCAACGCGCTTCGCGAGGCCGAAAAGCTCGGACTCGATTGCGTGCAGGTGTTCACCAAGAACCAGCAGCAGTGGACGGCGCCGCCGCTGAAGGATGAGGCGGTGGCGGAGTGGGCGTGGGAACTCAAGCGGATGGCGTGGGGGGCGGAGAAGGTCGTGTCGCACGCGTCGTACCTGGCCAACCTTGCCTCGCCGAACGATGAGCTCTGGGAGAAGTCGGTCGGGCTCATGCGCGAGGAACTCGAGCGCTGCGAGCGGCTGGGCATCCGGCACTTGGTGTTTCACCCGGGGGCGTTCACAACGTCGAGCCTTGAAGAAGGAATGGCCAAGATCGCCAAGGCCTGCTCACGGCTGGTCAAAGAGACGAAGGGGTATGCGACCGTGCTCTGCCTGGAGAACGTCGCCGGCGCGGGTTCTACGGTCGGGCGGCGGTTCGAGGAATTGGCCGACATCCGCCAGCGCACCGTCGAGGCCACCGGCCAGCCCGACCGCGTGGGTTACTGCATTGATACGTGCCATATGCACGCCGCTGGGTACGACCTCGGCAGTGAGAAGTCCGCGCGCGCGGCGGTGGACGAACTGGTCGCGGTGCTGGGGGCTGACATCCGGTGTATGCACCTGAACGACTCGAAGGGGAAAGCCGGGAGCCATCTCGACCGGCACGAGCACATCGGTCAAGGGACGATCGGCGAGGCTGGGTTTGCGGTTGTGGTGAACCAGCCGGGGCTGCGGGGAGTACCGAAGGTCATGGAGACGCCCAAGGGTGCCGGTCCGCGCGGGCAGGAGTGGGACTCCATCAACGTCGCGCTTCTCCGCAAGCTTTGCGCCTCGGAGAAGGAAACTGGAGGGAAGCGGCGGTCCGTCCGTCGATAGATGTAAGGATCGAGGGCTTTTTGCCCGATCGGAGTATGATCGGACCTCGCACGGACGCATATGCCCTCGCCGCACTTGGCCGGGGCCTTTTCCAGACCGCAGATAGGACCCGTATGCCGACACACCGACCATCGAAGTGGACCGCTCGCGGCGTGGTGGCCGGGGGGATTGTGTTCGGGGTGCTGGGAGCGCTGGGCGGCTGCAACAGCGGTGAGAAGCCCGACGGTGGCGCCCCCGTAGTGACCGCAGACCCGAAGGTGGAACTGGCCGAGCAGAAGCTGCGAGAGGGCGACAAGGCGTCGGCGCTGGCGATCCTGGAAGAGGTCATCCGCGAGAACCCCAAGGCGACGCGGGCGCAGATGAACGTCGCGGACATCCGCCGGTCGGACGGTGACTACCACGGCGCGGCCCAGGCGTACGAGGCGGCGGGCGCGAGCGACCCGCAGAACTTCGATGCGTTCTACAACGCGGGGCTGATGCGCCACGTGCTCAAGCAGCTCTCCGAGGCGATTACGGATTACCTGAAAGCCCTGCGGCTCAAGCCGCACGACTTCCAGACCAATGCGAATATTGCCACGGCGTACTACCAGTACGGCGAGAACGCGCAGGCACGTCCGTTCGCGGAAGAAGCTGTGCGGCTGAACCCGCGCGACGGCGGGGCGAGGTACACCTTGGGCGCGGTTTACGCGGCCCTCGACATGTACGACCTGGCGCTGGTGGAGTTCCAGCAGGCGACGGAGCTGTACACAGACTTCCAGGCGCCGCTGCTGCTGGCGCTGGGTGAGACGTACGGCAAGGTGGGCCGGTACACGGAGATGCGCAACACGCTCCAGACACTGGCGAAGAACAAGCCCTCGCCCGAGGCGTGGGAGCGGTTGGGTTACGCTTTGTTCAAGCTCAAGGATTACGGCAGCGCGCTGGAGGCGTTCAACAACGCGCTGGCGCTGGATCCCAACTACTTCCCCGCGCTCAACGGCATCGGCGTCTGCGAACTCAACGAGTTCGTCTGGTCGGAGCGGACCGACACGGTCGCGAAGGACCGGGCGCTGCGGGCGCTGCGCCGTTCGTACCAGATCAACAGCGACCAGCCGCGGATCGCGGAGCTGTTGAGCCGGTACCGGTAAGGGAGGTTTTGAGTCATTAATCCTTAGTTGTCAGGTCAAGGCCGAGTTTGACATTCCCCGTTGATGTTGGTGCGCTCGCGCGAGCGGCGAATCGACATTGCGTGCCTTGAACGAACGACCAACAACGAACGACTCACAACTGCCTCCACTTCTACACTTGCTCATGCCCAACGCCAAGTTCCTCGAGGCCTTCGCCACACCTTCCAAGACGCCGTTTGTGATCGAGCACGTGAACGAGGAGTTCACGAGCGTGTGTCCCGTCACGGGGCACCCGGACTTCGGGCAGATCACGCTGCGGTACCAGCCCGCCGCGGCGGGGATGCCAGCGGGCAAGCGCGGGTGCGTGGAGTTGAAGAGCCTGAAGCTCTACTACCAGTCGTTCCGCAACGAGGGGATCTATTACGAAGCGGTGACCAACCGGATCCGCGACGACCTGGTGTCGCTGATGAAGCCGGCGTGGCTGCAGGTGATCACCGATTGGCGCGGGCGGGGCGGGATCCACTCGGTGGTGCGGGCGGACCATGGCAAGGTGCCCGCGCACTTCCTGGGGCGATAGCACAAACGTGGTTTTGATGGAGGTGTCGACGCGATCCGGTCAGGACGCCTTCTTTTCCTTCTCGGGCTCGCGGGCGCGGGCGCGCTGGCACATGGCGGTCAGGGCGCGGACGGCCTTGATCGATTCGGTGATGCTCTTGGTGGTGTCGAGCGAGTTGACCGCTTGCCCTGCGGACTCGCTGACGGCCTCAAAGCCCAGGCCGCCGGCGGTGCCCTTGATCTGGAGACAGATCCGCCGGAGCGCGTCGAGGCTCTGCTCCTGGGCGGCCCTGTTGATCTGGGCGACTGCTTGGCGGAGTTCATCCACGAACTCAGGGACGAACGACGCGGTGGGGTCGTCGGGCTTGAGGCTGGTGTAGAGGGGACCGCCGCTCTCGTTGCCGACCGACTCGAGCACGAGGAACTCGGCCAGGGCCCGCAGGAGCTGCTCACGGACGACGGGCTTGGCGACGAAGGCGTTGACCTTGGCGTTGAGCGCGGCGTCGCGGAACGTGGTGCTCTGGTCGGCCGAGAGCATGATGACGGGCGTCTGGATGCCGGCGGCACGCATCTGCTCGACCAACTGCGGGCCGGGCATGTCGGGCAGGTCGGCATCGCAGAGGATCATGTCGAAGCCTTCGCCGACGCGGGCGAGGGCGGTCTTGCCGTCCTCGACGCCGACGATGGTGAGGGTTGATTCCTTGAGGTGGTGGCGGACCAGGCGGCGGTCCATGGCGGAGTTGTCCACGTGGAGGACCGAGCCCTGGAGGCGCTCGGGGTCCACGGATTCGAGCGTGAAGGCGCCGCGCATCGGGTCCACGGGGATGAAGTCGCGGATATTGATCGGCTGGAGGAAGTGGATGCCGACCTCGTGCACGAGCCCGCGCACGTGGCGGCAGCGGACCACCTTGCCGGCCAGGGGCGTTGCGCCGCCGCCGACGGAGGGGAGCGTGACGGTGCACTGGGTGCCGATGTGGACGTAGGCGTTGTGGAGGATGCCCAGGCCGGTGCCGGACAGGTTCCGGCAGGCATAGCACAGGATAGTGGATACACCGCCGGGCTGGAACATCTCGACGCGCAGGTGGGTGTTGCGGAAATTCCAGCGGACGTGCTTGCGGCGGGCGGCGGCGTCGGCCGAGCCGGAGTCGAGGTCGTTGTGCAGGCGGGTGAGGTCGGCCTCGTTCATGCGGACGGTGTTGGCTGCATCGCCCGAGCCGCTGGCGCCGAGGGTGCCGGAGATCTGCTTGTGGCCGCTGGACATGCGGAAACTCCCGTCGCGGATACGAGGAACGCACGCGACAGGGACTTCATCGACCGGTTGGCGGAGGCGGTGGACGGGCCGCGCCGTGACCCGAACGGGTGCGGTGCGACCGGGGCCGGTTAGCGCGGCTGGGCGGGGTGTGAGGGTCGGGCGCGGCGGGCCGTGCGTGCGGGGCGTGGCATTGCCACCGCGATCTCGAACAGGTTCTCGGGCCCGACGGCAAAGAGCCGATCGCCGTTGTGGATGGAGTCGCGGGCCGAGCCGGTGAAGGAACCGAAGGCGGGGAGGACGGCCCGCCGCTCACCGATCACAAAGCACGGGACGGTGCCGCCATTGTCGCCGAGGCCGCGCAGACGGATGCCGGGATGGATGTGGCCGCAGAGTGCGTAGCCTTCGGCGTCATCCACGGGTTCGTGGTGAAGGGCGAAGGGACCGTCGCGCAGGCCGGGGGTATGGCAGTCGATGCGCCAATCGGCGGGTGGGTCGCCGGCACGCCGGTCGTGGTTGCCGCGGATGAGGTTAATGTGCAGCGATGCCACCGAGGCCCGCCAGCGTGCGACGAGTTCGAGTGTGCGGGGTTCGTGCGAGGCGGGGGCGTGCAGCAGGTCACCGAGGATGACCAGGCGTTCGGCGCGCGTGAGCGCGAGCAGGTTCGAGAGGCGGCGCAGGTCGTGGTTGGTGGTGGCATCGATGACCGTGCGACCGAGGGGCAGACCGCTGTGTCCGAACGCCGCGGCCTTGCCGAAGTGGACATCGGCGATAAAGAGCGTGCGCCGCGAGGGCCAGTGGATGGCTCGCTCGGTCAGGAGCTCGAGGTCTTCACCGGCGAGTGTGAGCGGGTGGAGGTAGGGGGGCATCGGCGTCTTCCGTGACGGTCGAGGTGACGATGGCAGGCGGCGTGTAAGAAGGGCCAGCCTCGGCCTCGAGCTGAGCGAGCATACGCCGCACGCGGTCCTCCCATTTTTCACTGGAGAGCTGCTCGCGGAGCGAGTCCACCCAGAGGGGGAATCCGAAGGGCGTGAGGTGCTTGGTGCTCACGAGGCGTATGGGGGCGGCTGCGATGGTCTCCAGGGTGGCTTGCAGGCGGGCGACTTCGAGCTGCTTTTCGAGTACTTCCCGACGGGCTTGGTCGAGGAGCAGGTTGCCGGGGTCGAACTGCGAGAGAACGTCGTAGAAAAGTTCGCTGGAGGCCTGGAGCTGACGCGTGGAGCGCGGCGCGCCGGGGAAGCCGGGGACGATGAGCCCGGCGACACGCGCCACCTCGCGGAAACGGCGTTTGGCGAGTTGGGCGGCGTTCATGCATTCGAGTAGGTCTTCGGCGAGGTCTCTGGACGCGAGCGCCGCACGGAGCAGGGGCTCTGTCGGAGCGATGGGCGTGGGGGAGTGCAGGTGGAAGCCGTAGTCGCTCGCGGCGAGCGTGAACGTGCGCGGCTCGATGCGGCTGAGGCGGTAGCTGGTGAGGGCAGCGAGGCCCTCGTGGACGAGGCGGCCTTCGAGCGGGTAGAAGAACAGGTGGTCGCCGTCGCGGGCGCGCCAGTGCTCGACGAGGAGCGAGCCGGGACGCGGGAGGCTTGACCAGCGGTCCTGGAGTTCGAGGATCGGGCGGGCGGCATGAAGTTCGGGGCCGTCGAAGATGCCGCGGTGGGCTTCGTCGAGGCGGACGCGCACGGCGCGGGCGAGGTGTGTGGAGAGCGCCATGCGTGCGCCGTCCCAGCGTGGGATGACGCCCTTGCGAGCACGCACGGCCTTGACGTACGCGGTCATGTCGCGGACACGCACGAGCTTGAGGAGGCGACCGGCGAAGGCGAAGGTATCGCCGATGCGCATGCGGGAGATGAAACCCTCCTCGACCGAGCCGAGCGTGCGACCGGCGACGAACTTCACCAGGATGGAAGCATCGCTGGTGATAGTGCCGATGCCGAGGCGGTGGAGGCGCGAGATGCGCGACGCGGAGACGTGGTAGAGACCGTCGTCGGGGCTCTTGGTCACGCGGGCGTACTGCTCGTAGGACTTGAGGGCGGGGCCGCCGCGGATGGCGAAATCCATGACCCAGGACCACTGCTCGTCGGTGAGGTGCTCGAAGGCGTGGGTGGCGCGGACTTCGTTTTTGAGTTGGTCTTCATCGAAGCCGCCGCCGACGGCGCGGGTGAGGACGTGCTGGGCGAGCACATCCATCGCCAGGCGTAGGGGTGGGCGCGGCTCGACGGAACGGCGGCGGCCGGGTGAAGCATCGCGGCCCTCGATCGCGTCACGGGCGGCGGCGAACTCAACAAGCTCGAGCGCGTGCGTGGGGATGCAGACGACGCGGCTGGTGCGGCCGGGTTGGTGGCCGCTACGGCCGGCGCGCTGGAGCAGGCGGGCCACACCCTTAGGGCTGCCGATCTGGATGACCTGGTCGACGGGCTGGAAGTCCACCCCGAGGTCGAGGCTGCTGGTGCAGACGACGCAGCGGAGGTCGCCGCGGCGAAGGTGGTCCTCGACGCGCCGGCGCAGGTCACGGTCGAGCGAGCCGTGGTGGATGGCGATCTGACCGAGCCAGTCCTCGCGGGCGAGGGTGAGGGCCTGGAACCAGATTTCCGCCTGGGAGCGAACGTTTGTGAACAGGAGTGTGCTGCGGGCGCGTTCGATCAGTTCGATCACCTGCGGCAGCAGGCGCAGGCCGATGTGGCCGGCCCAAGGGAAGCGCTCGATGTCGGGCGGGATGACGGTCTGGACGCTGTAGATTTTTTCGTCGATGCCGGCGATGAGGCGCGGCGCGGGGCCGGCGGGGCGAACGCCGGTGAGCACGCGCAGAGCTTCGTCGAGGTTGTCAAGGGTGGCGCTGAGACCCCAGGTGCGCAGGCCGGGGCTGAGCGTGCGGAGGCGGGCGAGGCCGAGTTCGGTTTGCACGCCGCGCTTGGAGCCGAGCAGTTCGTGCCACTCGTCCACAACGACGCAGCGGATGCCCGAGAGCGGACCACCGGGGGCGCTCAGATCGGCATAGGAGAGCATGACCGAGAGGCTCTCGGGCGTGGTGATAAGGCAGTGGGGCATTGTCTCGCGTTGGCGTTTCTTCTTCGCTTGCGAGGTGTCGCCGGTGCGGAGTTCGACGGTCCACTTGAGGCCGACGCCTTCGAGCGCAGCTTGGAGTGATTCGGCGGTGTCGTTGGCGAGGGCGCGCAGGGGCGTGAGCCAGAGGACACGGAGCTGGCGCGAGCGGTCGGGATGATCGAGCGCTTCCATCACCGGGCCGAGCCAGGCGGCGAGGGTCTTGCCGGTGCCCGTCGGCGCGTGGATGAGCGCCGAGCGGCCTTGGGCGTAGGCACGCCAAGCGTCAAGCTGGAAGGGAAAGGGTTTCCAGCCGCGGGAATCGAACCAGGCTTGGGCACGCTCGTTCATCGCGCCGCCTCCTGACCAGTGGAGGCGGCGAGTAGGCGACGAAGGGAGTCAAGCGTGTCGGCTTCATTGGCCTTCTTGTCGGTGCGCCAACGGGCCATGCGCGGGAAGCGAACGGCCATGCCGCTCTTGTGGCGTGTGCTGGCGGCGATGCCCTCGAAGGCGAGCTCGAAGACGAGGCTGGGTTCGACAACGACCATCGACGCGCCTTGAACGCGACCGGTGGTGTGCTCGCGGATGAATGCGTCTACTTGCGAGATCTCGTCATCGGTCAGACCGCTGTAGGCCTTGGCGATCGGGACGAGTTCGCCTTGACCGCGCTCGGGGCCGCTCCAAAGGCCGAAGGTGTAGTCGGTGTAAAGCGACGCGCGCCGGCCGCTGCCGCGCTGGGCGTAGATGAGCACAGCGTCCACGGAGTACGGGTCGATCTTCCATTTCCACCAGGCGCCGATGGCGAGATCGCCGCGGGTGCGGCCGACGCCATAGACCGAGGAGCGCCGCTTGAGCATGAGGCCTTCGACGCCGCGGGCGCGGGCTTGTTCGCGCATGGCAGCGAGCTCTTTCCATGAGTCAGCTTTGACGGTTGCTGAGGCGCGAAGCAGCGGGGGTGCGGGGCGGAGCAAACTCTCCAGTGTGGCGCGGCGCTCGTTCAGGGGGCGTGCACGCCAATCCTCGCCGTTGTGTTCGAGCAGGTCGTAGGTCATGAAGACGACTGGCACATCGTTGAAGAGGCGTAGACCTTCCTGCTTGCGGTTGATGCGTGTTTGGAGGGCCGCGAATGGGAGCGGGCGTTCGGCGCCACCGAGATCCCAAGCCAGCACCTCGCCGTCGAGGACCGTGCCATCGGGGATGGCGCTCGCGGCATCGACCAGCTCAGGAAACTGTGCGGAGATGACTTCCTCGCCGCGTGACCAGAGCACGCACTTACCGCTGCGGCGGATGAGCTGTGCGCGAATGCCGTCCCACTTCCATTCGGCCAGCCAGTCGCTGACGGGTCCGAGGTCATTTGTAGCCCAGGGTGTGTTGTCGAGTTGCTGGGCGAGGTAGAAGGGATACGGGCGGGCGATAGATTGGGCGTGGCCGTCGGGTGCTACTTCGCCGCGGCGGAGCGCGTCGAAGAACCCGGGCGTGGGCTCCCAGTCCCCCATCAGCCGGTGGTCCATCTCGGCTTGGGAGACGCCGGCAATCTCGGCCATCGCGCGCACCGCGAGCAATCGCGAGACGCCGACGCGGAAGGTGCCGCTGAGGAGTTTGTGGAAGACGAATCGCTCGAACGAATCGAGCGCGGCCCAAGTGGCCCGAAGCATAAGCCCGCGCTGCGTTTCGCTCATGCGCCGCATGGCGAGAATCGTGCGTTCGAACAACTCGTGCAGCATTGGTCGCGGGGTGTCGGGGCTGGCGGGATCGGGAAGGATCAATGCCAAGGTTTCACCGAGGTCCCCGACCGAGCCGTGGCATTCGTCAATCAACCAGCCGGGCACGGCGCTCACGTACTGCGCGGCGGTGCGCAGTTCGGTGGAACTGACGGCCCGGCGCACGCGGCGGCCGGTGAGGATCGCTAGCGCCCAGGCACCGTCGGCCGCGGGGGCTTCGCGGAAATAGCGGACTAATGCCGCGGTCTTGTCGTCGCGGCTGGTGGTGGCGTCGAGCTCGGCGTAGAGGCGGGCGAAGCGCTGCATCAGGGCCCGCCCTTCTCGGCCGCGGCGTCGCCGTTGAGCAATGCCGGGCTTGGCTGCTCGGTCGTCAGCGAGGCTTCGGATTCGGTGGCGTCTTCGTCGGCCGCCTCGCCCACATAGCGCGTCGGGAGCGCCCAGGCATTCAGGCCGGTTTCACAGAGGTAGCGCACGAGTGTGCCGACGGAGCCGTGGGTGACGCCGATGCTCGTGGCGCCGCTTTCCTTGATGGCGTGCAGCAAGCCGGGCCAATCGGCGTGGTCGCTCAGGACGAAGCCGCGATCGACATTCCGGCGGCGGCGGGTGCCGCGAACCTGCATCCAGCCGGAGGCGAAGGCGGTGGAGATGTCACCGAACTTGCGGAGCCACGGCGAGCCGAGTGTGATCGGCGGCGCGATGACCAGGGCTCGGCCCGCGGCTGCCCGGACGGCGTCGCGATCGGCGTGGGCAGTGGGGGGGAGCGTGATGCCCGCGGCGCGGTATGCCTCGGTGGTCTTGGTCATCGCGCCGTGGATGAAGATCGGGCCGATGGACGGGTCGGCGGCGGCGATGAGGCGCTGGGCCTTGCCGAGGGAGTAGCCGAAGACCGCGCTGGTGCGACCGGCATCGGCGTTGGTGCGCCACCAGGTGTTGAGATCGTCGTTGAGTTCGTGCGCTGGCCGCCACCGGAAGATCGGCAGGCCGAAGGTGCTCTCGGTGATGAAGGTGTGGCACTTGACGGGTTCCCACGGCTCGCTGATGCCGTCGGGCTGGGTCTTGTAGTCGCCGCTGGCGACCCATACCTCACCCTTGTGCTCGACACGGACCATCGCTGAGCCGAGGACATGGCCTGCGGGGTGGAGCGAGACGTGCACGCCGTGGATGTCGAGGTCCTCGCCGTACGGGAGCGCCTGCGTGCGGCCGCGGAACGAGGCGCCGAACCGTGCTTCGAGGACGAGCGCACCCGTCGGTGTGGCGAGGTAGTTCTGGCATCCCCAGCGGGCGTGATCGGTGTGCGCGTGCGTGATCACAGCGTGCTCGACGGGCGCCCATGGATCGATGTAGAACTTGCCGGCGGGGCAGTACACGCCGCGGTCGGTCGCTTTTAAGAGCGGCTGGGCCACGACCAAGTGTAGGGTGTAGGAAGGGCTTTGTAAGGTAAATTCGAGTTCACTCGCGCCTGTAAGCCAATTGAGTCACGAGGGCTTGTTGGACTTCATTTCGGCGAGTTCCCGCATCATCGCTTCCAGCTTGGCCCGCATCTCGGCCAAGGGGTCGGTCGCGGGCTGAGGAGTGATTGACGGGCCCGGAGCGGCCCACGGGAAGCCCGCCGCGTTGGCCCACGGCATGCCCGGCATCGGCATCTGCGGGACAGCCATGGGGGCCATGCCCTTCATCATCTGAGCGAACCACGTGGACGTAAACGTTCGGAGCATCTGGTCGCCGGCGCGGATCATCAGATGCAGCAATTCCGGGGGCAAAGTGGCGAATTTCTCTGGGGTGCGTTCGATGAGGGCCTGAGTCAGCACGAGGTTGGTGATGTCCTGGCCGCTCTTGCTGTCGGTGACCGCGACGGTGTGGCCGGCGACGACGAGGTCGTAAAGCTCTTCGTGCGTGAGGTGGCGGCTGCGCGTCTGGTCGTAGAGCCGCCGGTTGGGGTACTTCTTGATCTGGATGAGCTGGGGATCGGGCATGGGGTCACTTTGCGATTGCACCAAGCCTATCGGATACGCGAGCCCTGGATTGATCATTCAGGTCCGATAAATACCGAATATCCCGATGTAAAGCTCCGAATCATTGAATTGTGCAATTGCACAATTTATCTTGACGATGCACTACAAGTCGGCTATTCTTTAGTCGCTCGCACCAGCCCACGGCTGCGAGCAGAGGCATTCACCAAAGGACCAGACCATGACCGTCACCGCGAACCCCACCAAGAACAACAACGGCACCCAGGCCAGCAACCCGTTCGTCAACGCCACCGCGGCCGCGACCGAGAGCTGCTGCAAGGGCATGAACGACGGCTACAAGGCCGCCGTTGACGCCAACCAGAAGTTCTTCAACACCTTCGCCAACGCCTGGACGAATCCCGTCGCGGCGTTCCCCTTCACCGCCCCGACCTTCCCCGCCACCATGGAGAAGGCGACCAAGGCGATGGAGAGCATGGTCGAGGCGACCACCAAGGTCACGACCGAGTTCAACACGCTCGCGATTGAGGGCATGAAGCAGAACCTCAAGACGCTCAAGCTCACCGGCGAGATGGTTGTCGGCCAGATGAACGGCACCCCGGCTAAGCCGGCGTTCGAGACGGCCCGCGAAATCTTCGACGAGGCCACCGTCTTCGCCAACACCACCGGCGAGAAGCTGATGAAAATCAACGCCGAGAACGTCCAGCGCGTGACCCAGATCGTCGGCGAGACGATGTCGGGTAAGTGCTGCGGCGGCAAGTAATCAACCGTTGAATGCGGCCCGGAGCGCTATGCTCCGGGCCGTTTTTGCATTCCAAGGAGCGGAACATGGCCGAGACGCACGCGAACAACGCCTCTACGACACCGCCGCCGGTTGATCCGATCACCGCTTTCTGGCGTGATATGTGGGCACGATCCACCGCCGGCGCGCAGGGCATGGGTGCGATGGGGGGGATGCCGGGAATGCCCGGGATGCCGGGCATGGGCCAGGGCGACGCTGCGGCGTTCATGACCCCCGAGGCGATGCGCCGGATGCAGGGTGCGTTTCTGGAAGCGATGGCGCAGTACGCCGAGCAGTACATGCGGTCGCCGCAGTTCCTGGAGTCCATGAAGAAGTCGATGGGCCAGGCGATGCAGTTCCGCCAGCAAATGGACGACTTCCTCAAGTCCAACATGTCGTCGGCGTTCGAGTCGGCGACAGGTGGTGCGAACTCGGAGATCCTCGGGGCGATCCGCCAGTCCACCGAGCAGATCCAGGCGAAGATCGCCAAGATCGAAGAACGCGTCGCGGACCTTGAGACGGCCGTGACCGGCAAGCCCGCGGCCGGCGCGAAGAAGAAAACCACCAAGCGCTAAGCACGCACGACAGAGAGACCAGCCATGACGCAGTCGCAGCCGCAGTCTCCGTTCGGTTTCCCCTTCGCTTCCCCTACCGGCGCAATGCCCGGCATGCCACCCGGGTTCGATGCCGCCGGCGTGGCGAAGGCTTGGCAGGATGAGGTTGAAGCCGCCGGCAAGAAGATGGCCGCGATGCCCAAGGTGCTCGAGGCGGCGATGAAGACCCGCAAGGGGTGCACGCCGCACGAGGTGGTGATGACCGAGGCGCCGGTGAAGCTGATCCGCTACACCGGCAAGGGCGACAAGCGTCATGCGACGCCGGTGCTCTTCGTGTTTGCGCTGGTGAACAAGCCGTACGTTCTGGATCTGCTCCCGCACAAAAGCGTCGTGCGCCAGTTCCTCAACGCCGGGTTTGACGTCTACATGATCGACTGGGGGACTCCCTCGCCGTCGGACGCGAGTAAAACGATCTCCGACTACGTCGAAGGTCACCTGCACCGCTCGGTGGAGCGGATCCTCGAGGAGACGGGCTCCGAGCAGATCAACCTCGTCGGCTACTGCATGGGCGGGACGATGTCGGCGATGTACACGTCGCTGCACCAGGACCTGGTCAAGAACCTGATCCTGATGGCGGCCCCGATCGACTGGTCCAGCCGCGATTCGCTGCTGCTGAATTGGACGGATCCGAAGTACTTCGATGTCGATGCGGTGGTGGACACCTTCGGATTGATCCCGCCGGCGTTCCTCGGGACGTCGTTCTCGATGCTCAAGCCGGTCGCGACGTTCTTCCAGAAGTGGGTCGGCTTCTACGACAAGATGGACGACGAGAAGTTCCTCGAGGATTTCTTCGCCATGGAGGTCTGGAGCAACGACAACATCCCGATCTCCGGCGAGGTCTACCGCGATTTCGTGAAGTACGGCTTCCAGCAGAACCTGCTGGTGCAGGGGAAGTTCCCCGTCGGCCGCAAGAAGATCAACCTCGGCAACATCACCTGCCCGCTGCTGAGCCTGACGGCCGACGCGGACCACCTGGTGCTGCCGTGTCAGAGCAGGCCGCTGAAGACGTGCGTCAGCAGCAGCGACTACAGCGAGATGAGCGTAAAGGCCGGGCACATCGGGCTGTCGGTCGGCTCCCGGGCGCACAAGGAACTGTGGCCCAAAGTCACGGCGTGGCTGGGCGAGCGGTCGGAGGCGGTGGCTGCGGGCTGAGCGGGCCGGTTCATTGTGAGTTGGTTTGCTGGCTGTGATTGAGAGCACATCCCGTGGCGATGTTCAAGGAGGGACACAATGGTTGACGTATCCAAGCGTGTAGCGGTGATCACCGGCGGCGCCAGCGGCATCGCCCGTGCGGTTTCGCGTCAGCTCGGCCGCGAGGGCATCCGCGCCATCGGCGTGGTGGACTTCTCTGACGCCGTGCAGGGTGTGTGCGCCGAGATCAACGCCGAACTCAAGCGAGAATGCTGCATCCCCTTCCGCGGCGACGTCACCGACCGCGCGTTCCGCTCATCGGTTTTCGCCGAGATGAAGCGTCGCTTCGGCGGCGTGCAGATCTGCGTCCCTGCCGCGGGCATTGTCCGCGATGGACTGTCGGTGAAGATCGATAAGACGACCAAGACCGCCAAGCTCTACGACCAGGACCTGATGGAGAAGACGATTGCGGTGAACCTGACGGCAGCGACGTACTGGGCGATCGAGACGATCGCCAGCGTGGCCGAGCAGCGTGCCGCGGCGGGCTTGGGCGGCTGGACGGGCGCCGAAGAAGTCGCGGGCGAGGTTGTCTTCGTCGGATCGATCTCGTCGGCGGGGAACAAGGGACAGGTTTCGTACGCCGCGACCAAGGCGGGACTCGAGGGCGTGCGTGCGACGCTCGCCAAGGAAGGGATCTACTACGGCGTGCGCGTGGCGATCGTGCATCCCGGCTTCACCGATACGCCGATGGTGCGGGCAATGGACCAGAAGATTGTGAACGAGTTCGTGCTCCCCAAAACGCAGCTCGGCAGGCTTCTGAAGCCCGAAGAAGTCGCCGACGCGATCTGCTTCATGATCCGCAACCCAGCTGTCAGCGGCGCGCTCTGGGCCGATGCCGGCTGGCACCCTCCGGCGTGATGCGGCGAACGAGAGAGTCGAGAAAACAAGGTGCTTGCGAGGTTCGCCGGTTCTGATAGACTGGTGGCGCGAGGGCGTTCGCCCGCGTGATCTACAGGAGCCCGAACATGTCGTCACTTGCTGGTCGTGTCGCACTGGTCACCGGAGCGGGGCGTGGGATCGGTCGCGCGATCGCGTTGACGCTTGCTCGCCACGGGGCTGACCTGGCCATCAACTATGCCAGCAACGACAAAGCCGCGGAAGAAGTCCGAGAGCAGATCCGCGCCTTGGGGCGCAAAGCCGAGATCTTCAAGTGCAACATCGCCGACGATGCCGCCGTCCACACGATGGGCGACCAGATCAAGGGCGGCTTCGGCAAGGTGGACATCCTGGTGAACAACGCCGGGATCACCCGCGACAAGACATTCATGAAGATGACGCACACCGAGTGGGACGAGGTGCTCAACGTCAATCTCAAGGGCCCGGTGCAAATGACGCACCTCTTGCTGCCGCAGATGGTCGAGCGCGGCTGGGGGCGCGTGATCAATATCACGAGCGTCATCGGGCAGATGGGCAACTTCGGGCAGGCGAACTACGCGGCGGCCAAGGGCGGGCTCGACGCGTTCACCAAGAGCGTGGCCCGCGAGGTGGCCCGCAAGGGGGTGACGGTGAACTGCGTGGCTCCGGGTTTCATCCGCACCGACATGACGGCGGGCGTGCCTGAGAAGGCGCTCGAGCATATCAAGACGATCACGCCGATGGCCCGCATGGGCGAGGCGGAAGAGATCGCCGAGGTCGTGGCTTTCCTCGCATCGCCCGCGGCGTCGTTCGTTACCGGTCAGGAGATCGGTGTGAACGGCGGGTTGTACATGTAGATCGCGGCCATACAGATCGAATGAAAATGCCGCGGCGGCTCGATCACATGGGCCGCCGCGGCGTGTTTGTTTGCCTGTTTGTTGCGTTTCGGCGTTACTTCTTCGGCACGGGTGTGGGCACGGGCGCTGCGGGCTTGCCGTGGTCGTGGCCGTCGCCGTCCTTGTGATCATGGCCCTTTTCTTTGCATTCCTTGCACTCGCCGTGGCCGACCACGCGAAGGTTTACGCCCTCGCGGACCCACAGGTGGGCGCCTTCGCCGTCGGCGGTGACATAGTACTCGGCGGCGCTCTTGATCGGTTGCGATGCAGATTGGCCCATCAGAATGCCGGCGATGGCGGTGAGGCCGACGCCGATGGCCAGGCCGGAGAACAGGTGCTTACGGTTCGAGTTCATGTGCGGACTCCTTGGAAATGGGGACACGGTGAGGGCGAGACCGGGCGACGCGCCCGGATCGTGATTCAGTCAAGACTGCGGTGCGGGTGATCCGGTAGGCGCGGTGCTGTTTGCCACCACGTCGCGCCAGGTGAAGGTGCGGTAGAGCGCCGGGAGAACAACCAGCGTCAGCAGCGTGCTGGAGATGAGGCCGCCGATGACGACGGTGGCGAGCGGCTTCTGCACCTCGGCGCCGGTGCCGCCGGCGAGGGCCATTGGCACAAAGCCGAGGGAAGCGACTAGCGCGGTCATCAGCACAGGGCGCAGGCGGACGAGGCACCCCTTGAGGATCGCGGCATCGCGGGCGAGACCTTCGCGACGGAGTTGGTTGATGAACGAGACCATCACCAGACCGTTGAGCACCGCGACGCCCGAGAGGGCGATGAACCCGACGGCGGCGGAAATCGAGAACGGCATGCCCCGCAACCACAGCGAGACAATTCCGCCGGTGAGCCCGAGTGGAACCGCGCTGAAGACCAGCAGCGCGTACTTGACGCTCTTGAAGGTCGAGAAGAGCAGCAGGAGAATCAGCAAGAAGCAGATGGGAACGACGACGGTCAGCCGCTGCTTGGCCGCCACGAGATTCTCGAATTGCCCGCCCCAGACCAGCCATTGTCCCGGGGGCAGCGGTACCGACGCCATGCGCGACTGGGCTTCCTGGACGAACGAGCCCAGGTCTCGCCCGCGGACGTTGCACTGGATCACGATTCGGCGCTTGCCGTTCTCGCGGCTGATTTGGTTGGCGCCCTCGGCCACGTCAATCCTGGCGACCTGTCCCAATGGGACGAAGCCCATTTCATCCGCGTTGGAGTCGAGGCCTGCAGTGCTGCGGCCGTTCCTGGTAACGAGCGTGGGCGACATTTCGTGCCCATCTGACTTGGGAAGGGGGATCGGGAGTCGTTCGAGGACATCGATTTTGCCGCGGAGCGCATCGGGGAGGCGCACGACGAGGTCGAAGCGCCGGTCCCCCTCGAAGACCTGGCCGGCCTCACGACCGCCCATCGCCACGGCCACGACCTCTTGCACATCGTGAACGGAGAGACCGTAGCGTGCGATTGCCGCGCGGTCGATGTCCACGGTCATCACCGGCAGACCCTCGGTCTGCTCGGCCTTGGCGTCGGCCGCGCCCGGAATGCTCTGGAGCACTGTGAGGATCTGCTGCGCCGACTTCTCCATCGAGTCGAAGTCGTCGCCGTAGACCTTGACCGCCACGTCGCCGCGGACTCCGGAGATCAGCTCATTGAAGCGCATCTGGATCGGCTGGGTGAACTCGTAGTTGTTGCCCGGGACCGCCGCGAGTGTGAGCTGAATGAGCTGGATCAGTTTGCCCTTGTGGCCCTCGATCTTCGGCCCTTCGTGGGCGTGCGCCCCACCAGCGTGGCCGTGCCCGTCGTGACCGCCCGTGTGCGAGGCGAGTGCCTTCATTTCTGCCTGTTTCGCGACGATCGCCTTGTCCAGTTCGGCCTCGCTGCGCCACTGTTCGATCGGCTTGAAGATGATGAAGGTGTCGGAAACGTTCGGTGGCATCGGATCGGTGGCCATCTCGGCGGTGCCGGTCTTCGAGTAGACAAATGCCACTTCGGGGACGGACGAAACGGCCTTCTCCACCTCGAACTGCATCGACTGCGACTGGGTGATCCCGGTCGAGGCGATGCGCATGGCGTGCATCGCCAGGTCCTTTTCGTCCAGCGTCGGGACGAATTCCTGGCCGAGGCGAGTGAAGAGCAGTGCCGAAGCGACAAAGGCCAGGACCGCCGCCGCGACCACCGGCCAGCGGAATTTCATTGCCCCTTTCAGCACCGGCTCGTACGCGGCCTTGGCCCAGCGGACCAGGAACATTTCCTTCTCGGTAACTCTGCCGGTGATGAGGATCGCAACCATCGCGGGCACGAACGTGAGTGAAAGGATGAACGCCGCGACGAGGGCGAAGATGACCGTCATCGCCATCGGGTGGAACATCTTCCCCTCGACGCCGGTGAGCGCGAGGATTGGGAAGTAAACCGTCACGATGATCGCCTGGCCGTAGACCGAGGGCTGGATCATCTCTCTGGCGGCCAGCATCACCTCGTGCAGTCGTTCGTCGAGCGTGAGCAGGCGACCCTTGTGGTACTGGGCCTCGCCAAGGCGGCGCAGGCAGTTTTCGACGATGATGACGGCGCCGTCAACGATCAGGCCGAAGTCGATCGCTCCGAGGGACATGAGGTTGCCGCTGACCTTGTTCTGGACCATCCCCGTGGCGGTCATGAGCATGGAGAGTGGGATCGCCAGAGCGCAGATGAGCGCGGCACGCACGTTGCCGAGCAGCAGCAGGAGCACGACGATCACCAGCACCGCGCCCTCGAGCAGGTTGGTGCGGACGGTCGCGATGGTGGCATCGACCAGCTTGGTGCGGTTGAGCACGGTCTTGGCCTTGATCCCCGGAGGGAGCGAACGTTGCACTTCCGACATCTTGGCATCCACGCGCGCCGCCACGGTGCGGCTGTTGCCGCCCAAGAGCATGATGGCGGTCGCGACCACGACCTCCTCGCCGTTCTCGCTCGCTGAGCCCGTGCGGAGTTCCCGGCCGATTCCCACCCCGCCCCCGGGGATGCCCTCGGCGATGATGTCGCGGACGCGGATGGGGACTCCCCCACGGGATGTGATGACGATCTCCTCGATCTGCTCGGGACGCTCGATCCGACCGGTTGCCCGCACCAAGTACGACTCACCTTTGTGCTCGATGTAACCCGCGCCGGTGGAAATGTTATTCTTTTCGACGGCGTCGATCACGTCTGCGAATGTCAGTCCGTAGGTCACCAGCTTCATCGGGTCGGGCTGGATGTGGTATTGCTTGACGTACCCGCCGATGGCCTCGACGCCGGCGACGTCCTTTACCCCTTTGAGCTGCGGGCGGATGATCCAGTCCTGGACCTCACGCAGATAGGCGGCGAGTTCCAGTTCATTGTCGAGTATGCGGCCCTCGGGGGTGAAGTACTCGCCCGGCTTCTGCCAGCCGGGCTTGCCCGGAGTGAACACTGCGCCGATGCCGCGGGGACGGTCGTACTCAACGGTGTACATGTAGATCTCGCCCAGTCCCGTGGCGATCGGACCCATGACGGGCTCGACCCCGGGCGGGAGGGATTCCTTCGCTTCGCCGAGGCGTTCGCTCACCTGCTGGCGGGCGAAGTAGATGTTCACATCGTCGTCGAAGACCGCCGTGATCTGCGAGAATCCGTTGCGTGACAGCGATCGGGTGGATTGCAACCCGGGGATCCCGGCGAGCGCGTTCTCGATGGTGAAGGTGACCTGCTTCTCGACTTCCACGGGCGAGAGGCTCGGCGCAACGGCGTTGATCTGGACCTGGTTGTTGGTGATGTCGGGCACCGCATCGATGGGGAGCCGCTTGAGCGAATAGACGCCCACGGCCCCGACCATGACGGTGAGCAGCAGCACCAGCCACCGGTTCTTGATCGAAAAATGCAGGACCGATTCGAGCATGGATTAAGGCTCCGGGGACGGGAAGCAAACAATGGTCGCGCGACTGAGATTCGTGGAGGTGTCAGTGCTCGTGGGCGGCGCCGGCTTTGCCCAACTCGGCCTTGAGGATGAAACTGCCCGCGACGACGAATTCCTCGCCTTCGACCAGCCCCGAGAGGATCGGGACAAGCCCACCAACGGCCTTGCCGACGGTGATTGATCGCTTGGCGAAGGTATTGGGCTCGCTGCGAACGGGGACAAAGACCGCCGGCCCGCCTTCAACAGTCTGCACCGCCTCATCGGGGACCGCAACGGTCGGCGCGGGTTCCGGGTTGGCCGGATCGGTGGCGACGATTTCGACCTGAGCAAACATGCCCGGCTTGAGCGTGAGTGCGGCGGCTGGCACTTCGATCCGGACCTGGGCCGTGCGGGTGGCCGCATCGACCATCGGGGCCACGAAGGCGACCTGGCCCTCGAACTTCTTCGCACCGATCGTCCCGGTGGTCACCCAGGCCTTGGCTCCGACAGCCACTTCGTGCAGGCGCGCGTCGGGAACATCGGCCTGAACCCAGAGCGTGGAGGTATCGGCCAGCACCAGGAGTGCTTCACGGTCGGGGCTGACGAATTCGCCCAGCGTGACCTCGCGTTGCACGACCTGTCCATCGATCGGAGCGCGGACGGTGTAGCGGGGCGTAATCTCACCGGTTCGGGCAAGTTCTTCGATCGCCGCCTGTGACATGCCGAGCAGGTGAAGCCGGTTCTCCGCGGCAACGACCGCCGCCTCGGCTGCTTTCTGTGCTGCCTGCGCCACCTTGTACTCGGCTTCGCGTTTTTGCACCTCGGTGAGCGAGATTCCCTGCGACTGCTCGAAGAGGCCCTTGGCGCGATCCCAAGCGACCTTGGCCAGTTCCGCGGCGGGCACAGAGGTTTGAGCCGCGGTTCGTTTCTGCAGGAAGTCTGCCTGAGTCTCACCGAGTTCCGGGCTCTCCACCACCAGCAGCACGTCGCCGTGCTTGACGGTGCCGCCGAGGCGGACGCTGATCTCGACGGCGCGGCCGCGCAGCGGCGATCCGACGTGGGCCATCGCCTCGGTGTTGAACACCACGCGGGCCGGCACGGTGATCGTGGGCCGGAGCGCCCAGAGCTGTGCGGGCTGGACCTTTACCCCGTAGCGATCGATGGCTTCGGCGGTCAGCTTGACTTCGTCGGTGTGCTCATCGCCGTGCGACCCTGCGACGTGGCCGTGGTTATGACCGTCTCCCGCCTGCGTTCCAGCGGCGGCATTGGGCTTGGCCCCGTGATCGTGACCATCACCCTCGGTGTGCTTCTTGCACCCGCCGAGAAGAGCCAGTGTTACGACGGACGCGGAGATTATCGGGGCATGGACACGGTTCAGAAGTGAGCAGCAAGCGTGCGTTGTGTTCATGGGAAGTCTCGAAGTTCAGCGGTGGAGCAGCGATGGGCGGAACTAGCGGGCTACGGGGGATTGCGCGTTGGCGGACCGCATGGCGGCTGCGGCGTCGGCGGAGGATTTCAGCGGGTCATTTACCGGCGGAAGCATGATGGTGCCGGGCATCAGCGATGAGGCGACGCCCGGACCGCCGACAGCGCGTTGAAGGCGGATGAGCGACGTCGCGGCCTGATGTTCGACCTCGATCGCCCTTGTCTGGGTCAGGCGCAAGTCCTGCTCGGCCAGGAATAGGACCGTTACATCGCTTTGCCCTGCGCGATACGCATCCTCCGCGAGTGTGCGGCGCTGCTGCTGGAGCGGGATCAATTCGCCGCGGATGCGGACGAGATTCGCGTTGCTCGCGGCCATTGTCTGGTACGCGACGCGCACATCCTCGACAACTTTCCTGCGTGAGAGGGTCAACTCATGCCGCGCCTCGAGCTGTTCCGCGGTGATGCGCGATCGCTTGGCCTGTCCCATGTCGAAGATCGGCAGCGGTGTCGAAATCGATGGGCCTACGAAGAGCTTGTCGTCGCGCTGGGCATCGATGCCGACGCTCGCACCCTCCCATGGCAACAAGCGTACCAGCGCCTCGTCGTCGCCAAGCGCCTTGAGTTTCCAGGTGATCGACTGGATCTCGGGCCGCTGTTGCAGCGCGGCGTCCACCCATCGCGCTTCCGACGGCAGTTCGGCGACCGGCGAATTCCACGAATCGAGCGACCACCCAGCGGCCGAGGACGGCTCACCGATCAAGCGAGCCAGACGAAGCCGCTCCTGCCGCTCCGAGAGCAAGGCCTGATCGATTTCGACTTGCAGCTCGATCCGCTGAGCATTGAGCGTGGCGACATCGCTCCGCGTCCCCTCGCCGGCGCCAAGCCTGGACTTGGCGACCGAGACGAGTCGCTCGAGAATCAGCATCCGTTCGCGGAGAATCGGCACGAGTGCGGCGGATGCCTGTGCTGCGGCGTATCGCTCCTGTACCTCGGCGACCACGTCGATCGCCACCGTGACCGAGTCGGACGCGGCCTGCCGGAGCCGGTTGTCGGCCGCGCTGGCGCGGTGCGGGATCTGCAAAGCTTGGATGAAGTCCTGCGCGAGCGACACTTCGAATTGCGGCTTGCCCGGTCCCCAGCGGAGAATCACGTTGAGCACGGGGTTAGGCAAGAGCCGCGACTGGTCGGCGTCGGCGAGGGCGATGCGGACCCTCGCGAGTGCGGCCTGCAGGCCGGGGTCGGTGCTGACCGCGCGGCGCACAGCATCGGCCAGCGTGAGTGTGGCTCCGGCAGGGTCGGGCTCGTCAAGGGGGCCGCCCTCGGTGCGGAAGATAACTGCCTGATCAATTCCTGTGGCGTCGCCGACAAGCCGTTCGGCCGCGGGATCAGGCGACGAAACGGAGCACCCGCATGCGAAGAGCAACGCCAGGCAGCCAGGCAGGACGAATTGAGAAGTCGTGGACCGATGCACGGAACACCTCCAAGGCGGGTCGGCGCGATACCAACGCAGACAAAGCCACCGGGCGAAAACATCCGGGGAAACAGTCAATTGCCTTTTGAGGACGGTCTAGATCAGCAGCGCGCAGTGGAGGCGCAGGAGCGAACTGGTCCGGCGCGGTGTGTCGGCCGTAGCCATGCGAGCGGGACGAATTGCCACGCGCACCGGTAACACATCAACGGCCACGACGGCAACGGCGAGGTCCGGCGCGGGCACGCTGGTCCGTGAGATCTCGACGGTCATCGGCCAGCGTTCGCTCGAGCAATTGCACGGCGGTTCGCCCTGTCCCGCAGTCAAGGCAAGCACGGTTGAGTCGCTGGGCGCTGCTGGTGGCTGGTCAAACGCAGGACCGAAGCCGAGCTCGTCCGCCGAATCCGAATGCCGTTGGCCGTGCTCCTCGCCGTGGGCGGGGCAAAGGCTGCCGTACACCGCCGTGCAGCCGCAGACGTGCATCCCCAGCACGATGAGTGCGGCGATGATGCAGCGGAATGGACGGTGGTGGAACACGAAAGCGGGCGACGAGATTCGAACTCGCAACATTCAGGATGGAAACCTGACACTCTACCGTTGAGTTACGCCCGCGGTTGCGGGGATGGTAGCGGAGGTCTGCGTCGGCGTCATGGCCCGGGCTTGCCTGGGGAATCCCGCGAGGGCGGGCGATGGCAGTACGTTTGTCGGTTGCCGGCGGTTCGGATCATCCGCCGAAGCCCAGTGGCACGGAATCGTCATCAGCCCGCGACATGTGCCGCGGTTACTGGGCCTTGGGCTTGAACATCCGGAAGAGCTTGGTCAGCGGGTCGTAATACTCGTCCACGACGCGTTCCTTGAGCGGGATGATCGCGTTGTCGGTGATGGTGATGTGCTCGGGGCACACCTTGGTGCAGCACTTGGTGATGTTGCAGTACCCAAGACCGCCCTCGTCCTTCATCTGGCCCAGGCGATTCTCGGTATCGAGCGGGTGCATTTCCAAGGCGGCGGTGTAGACGAAGTGGCGCGGTCCGGCGAACTCGGGGTGCTTGTGGTGGTCGCGCAGGACGTGGCAGACGTCCTGGCAGAGGAAGCACTCGATGCATTTGCGGAATTCCTGCACGCGGTCCACGTCGGCCTGCTGCATGCGCCAGGTGCCGTCGGGCGCATCGGGGGGGCGGGGCTTGAACTTCTTGATCCGCTTCTTGACGTCGAAGTTCCACGACACGTCGGTCACCAGGTCGCGGATGAGCGGGAAGGTCTTGAGGGGCTCGACCGTTACGGTCTCGCCCGCGGGAAGCTGGTCCATCCGCGTCATGCACATCAGGCGTGGCTTGCCATTGATCTCCGCTGAGCACGAACCGCACTTGCCGGCCTTGCAGTTCCAGCGGCAGGCCAGGTCCGGCGCGGTCTCGGCCTGGATCTGATGGATAGCGTCGAGGACGACCATGCCCTCGGTGATATTCGTGGTGTAGTCCTTGAACTGGGCGTCCTGCTGGTCGCCGCGCCAGACTCGGAAGGTGGTGGGGGGCATGGTCGGTTCCGTGCGGCCCGGTGGCATCGGCCGCGGATGGTTGAATCAGGTTACTTGTTCTCTTCGATGACCTGTTGGAGTTCATTGGGGACCGGTCGGGTGGGCTGGCGGACGAGTTGCATCGCGCCGTCGATCCCCTTGCGGAGCACGATGTTGAACTTCGAGCACTCGTCGCTCTTGGTCGGGTAGTCGTCGCGGAACTGGGCGCCGCGGCTTTCCTTGCGGTCGATCGCGGCGCGGGCCACAGCCTCGGAGACCGTGAGCAGGTTGCGCAGATCGATCGAGGTGTGCCAGCCGGGGTTGTACTCGCGGTGGCCATCGGCGGTCGCGTGCTTGGCGCGCTCCTGAAGCTTCTTCACGCCCTCGAGAGCCTTGAGCATCTCGGGCTCGGTGCGAACGATGCCGACGTTGTCCTGCATCATCGCCTGGAGCTCGCTTTGGATGGCGTACGGCGACTCACCGGTGGACCGCTCGAACGGGGCCAACGACTCGGCGATGGCACCCTCAATCTGGGCCTTGTTGAGCTGTCCTGCGCCCTGTTCCTTAGCAAACTTCGCCGCGTATTCGCCGGCCCGCTGGCCGAAGACGACCAGGTCCGACAGTGAATTGCCGCCGAGGCGGTTGGCCCCGTGCAGGCCCGCGGCGACCTCGCCCGCGGCGAAGAGTCCCGGGACCGTGGACATCTGGGTATCGCCATCCACTTTCACCCCGCCCATGACGTAGTGCGTCGTAGGGCCGACTTCCATCGGCGTGGTGGTGATATCGAGGCCCGCCAGTGTGATGAACTGGTGGTACATCGACGGGAGCTTCTTCTTGATGTACTCGGCGTCGATGGTCTTGCCGTCAGCGTCCTTCTGGCCGCGCGTCCATGCGACATCGAGAAACACGCCGCCGTGCGGCGAGCCGCGGCCGGCCTTGACCTCACGGTTGATGCAGCGTGCAACGTGGTCACGGGTGAGAAGTTCTGGGGGACGACGGGCAGATTTGTCACCGGTGACGTAGCGCCAGCCTTCCTCTTCGTTGTCGGCGGTGGATGACTTGTAGTTGTCGGGGATGTCATCGAACATGAACCGCTTGCCCTGATTGTTGCGCAGGACACCGCCCTCGCCGCGGACACCCTCGGTGACCAAGATGCCCTTGACGCTCGGCGGCCAGACCATCCCGGTGGGGTGGAACTGGACGAATTCCATGTCCATGAGATCCGCGCCGACGCGATAGGCCAGAGCCTGACCGTCGCCGGTGTATTCCCAGGAATTGGACGTAACGCGGAAGGCACGCCCGATGCCGCCGGTCGCAAGGATCACGGCCTTGGCGTGCCAGACGCGGAAGCGGCCGCGCTCGCGGTCATAGCCGACGGCGCCGACGACGCGGCCGCCGTCAGTGAGCAGGTCGATGACCGTCATCTCCATGAACACTTCCATCCCCGAGTGGATGCCGTGGTCTTGGAGCGTGCGGATCATCTCGAGCCCGGTGCGGTCGCCGACGTGGGCGAGTCGCGGGTAGCGGTGGCCGCCGAAGTTACGCTGCAGAATGCGTCCGTCCTTGGTGCGGTCGAAGACAGCACCCCATGCTTCAAGCTCGCGGACGCGGGCCGGAGCTTCCTTGGCGTGCAGTTCGGCCATGCGCCAGTTGTTGAGATATTGACCACCCCGCATCGTGTCGGCGAAGTGCACCTTCCAGCTATCGCGGTCGTCAACGTTGGCCATGGCGGCGGCCATTCCGCCCTCGGCCATCACGGTGTGGGCCTTGCCCAGGAGCGACTTGCAGATGACGGCGGTCTTGCAACCCGCCGCGGAAGCCTCGATGGCGGCGCGGAGGCCCGCCCCGCCGGCGCCGATCACCAGCACGTCATGCTCGTGTTGAATCCACTCGCCGATGCTTGCCATGCCCGAAGTCCTCTCAGAACAGCCGGTAGTCGGTCCAATTTCCCATCGAAACCATGCGCACGTAGAAGTCGGTGAACCCAACCCAGAAGAGGCTCGCCCATGCCCACCGCATGTGGTTGCGGTTGAGGCAGCTCACACAGTCGTACGCCTTTTTCCGGGCGGGCTTTTCAGACAGGCGGTCGAACAGACCGCCGATGAGGTGCCGCAGCGAGTGGCACCCGAAGGTGTACCCGCCGAGCAGGATGGGATTGATGGTGAGGATGATCGATCCGACACCGATGCCGAATTTGCTGTGCGTGCCGGTGGCGTCGGTGCTCGTGAAGATGTATGCCATGACCGCGTCGTACGAGAGCAGCCCGATGAAGATAATGGCGACATAGAGGAAGTAGCGGTGGATGTTCTGAAGCAGCAGGGGGAGGTAGCGCTCGCCGAGGTACTTCTTGCGGGGCTCGCCGACGGCGCACGAGACGGGATCGGCCCAGAACGACTTGTAGTACGCGCCGCGGTAGTAGTAACAGGTGAACCGGAAGCCGCCCGGGGCCCACAGGATCAGGAACGCGGGCGTGATCGGGAGGAAGGCCACGTAGTGCGGGATCCAGCTCGGCCACGGGCCAAACCAGGCGTGCCCGGACGGTTCGGTGAGCTTCCAGGAATCAAAGAGCACCGGCGAGTACATTGGTGAGAGGTAGTGGGTGCCGGGGACGAAGTAGTGCAGCCCCTGCATGGCGGCCCACGTCGAGTAAACGATGAATGCGCCGAGCCCCATGAACACCAGCAGGGGTGCAAGCCACCAAGCATCGCGTCGGCTTGTCTGTCCGAAGCCGCGCTGTGGCGGCAATACCTGAGGCAGCGACACATCCACGCGAGCCATCAACGCCTCCTGCCGTTTCACGGCAACGATGAGCGGAGCATACGCGCGCGCAAGTCAGGGGCGCGGTCGCCAAACATATACCTTATATCAAATCGGGTATGAGAAGAGTCTGATGGCCCTATTCCACGGACAACTCGACGCTTTGGAGACCCTCAAGCCCGTTGAGCTTGGCGACCAAAGGCGTGGCGTCGGACTCCCCGCGAAGGGCGATGGCGTAGGTTATCTCAACGGCCGCGCCTTGCCGGGCGGTCTCAATGGATCTCAAGGACGAGGCCTCCACGTGGCCGGCCATTGCCGAGCGCACGGGTGCTTCGGTGGCGAGGCCGCTGTTCATTCGCACTGTGAGGACGTATCGGTACGCGCCGGCGGCCGCGGCGAGCCCGCGCGGGCGGAAGAGGCACGCAGCCACGGCCGCTACCGGTATGCACACCAAGGGGAGCTTGATGTGACCGGCGCCGATAGCGGTGCCGACGGCGACGGCGAAGATGACAAACGCGGTGTCGCGCGTGTCCTCGACGACGGTGCGGAAACGCACAATCGACAGTGCGCCCACAATACTGAACGCACGAGCGACATTGCTCCCGATCACCAGCGTCATCATCGAGATGAGGATCGTGATGAGCACGAGCGTGGCGATGAGCGCCCGCGACTGCTCGCTGGCGCGACCGTGAGTGAACCGGTAGATCCCCGCGACGACGCACCCCAGCCCAAACGCCACCAGGAGTTTGACGGCGAGCGGTCCGACATCGAGGTCAACATCGGGTTGGAACGGGCTCTGAAGCCAGTCAGGCACGCGATGCTCCGTCGTCGAGATGCGGGACACCCGCCGCCTGGTGCCAGAGACGGTACTTCGACACGCCCTGCGGCTGCAAGCCGCACTCGGCCACAAGCTGCTTGAACGGGAGGGGAAGACCTCCGAGGAACTTGAGTTCCAGCACCACACGTCCGGGGAGCACCGCCAGCCCGCCGCGGCAATCGCCGATCTTCCATCCGGCCACTTCGACGCCGCGGATGTCGTGGTCGAGCGTCAGACGCAATGGCCCCTCGGGGCAGACGCCGACGAATGCGTGGCGGAGATATTGGATCTGGGCCGCCGGCTGCAGTCGCCGCACATACAGTTGCTGGCGGAACCACTCGCCGGCCCAAGCGCCGTCTGAGTTGGAATCGAGATCGGAGAGAGCGCCGACCTCATCGAGCGGCACAACCACGCGACGTTTTACGACGCGTAATTCGCTTCGCAGCTTTCGCTCCAGAAACACCCACGGCATCGTGCCGTAGCGGCGCACCCGGAACTTCCGGCGGGCATAGGACGGGCTGCGGTGGTAGACGTCCAATTCCGGCGTGTCGGCGTAGATGGTTGTCGTGCGGTACGCCCCGCCCAGCAAGGCGTCGCCGTGCGGATCGGGCGTCATGCACCTTCTCGCCCAATGTTCGACCTTCTCGGCGATGGCGACGTCGAGGAGGAATTTCAGTTCATAGGCGTGCGAACCTCCATCGCCCAGCGAACGCAATGACGGGGACTCGAATTCCTCGGTCGTCGTCGGGGGCGTCATGGTTTGGCCCCATCGGTGATGGGCGGCTTGGTAGTTTCGCTGGGCTTGAGGTCGGTCTTCCGCTCCGACTTCTGATCGGCCTTCGGTTCGATGGAGTAGTTCAGCAGGTACTTGCTGCGGGCATCAGCGAAGGTGCGAAGGGACCGGGCACGCCTCCCCGGAGCGACCGCACCGGCGTCGCCCGCAGGAGCATCGGCCGTGGCAATTTGGAACATCGCGAATGAATCGAGTTTTCGAGTGTCGACTTCGACCTCGCTCTCGATCATGACTCGGTACTGTGCCACGACCGGTCCGAGCTTGCTCCACTCGAGCGACTGGGAGGCGATGGTCTTGACGTGCTCGAGGTACTTGGCCCGCAGGCTCGGCACCGCCAGCAAACGGCTGCGGAGCGGCTTGCGTTCATCGTTCATGCCGATGAGCGGGTCGAGTTCGTAGCCCGTGCCGCCACGACCGCGCCCGGCCATGCCGGGCGACTGCTGTCCGCCGGCGTTGTCTCGCGGTTGCGCACCGCCGCCGGGTTGACCGCCCTGCCCACCCGGGCGACCTTGCCCACCCCCGCCTGGTCCGCGCCGTCCACCCGGCCCGCTGGGGCCGCCCATGGCGTGGGTGAACGACTCGTTCATGTCGTGAGGCACCAGATGAAACACACCCTTGGGGTCCTTGTAGATGCTGTAGTCGCTGGCACGCACCCAGTAGCCGTCGTTGTTGATCAGCGCGTTGTCGAGCGCCAGGAACCACAGCACCCCCTCGATGTCGAGCATCGGCTTGAGGGCTTCCTCCAGCTTGTTCAACGGCGTCGTCGAGAGCGTCTTGCAGAGCTTGATAAGGTCGTTCCAGTCGCCCTCATCGTCGGTGGTTTTGATCTCGTAGCGCTGCTCGTAGGCCTCGATCTTGTCACCGACGTAGTTCAGCCCGCCGTCGGCTCCCGGGCTGCCCTTCACTTTCCAGCGGGCGGCATGGCCATCCTTGCTTTTGCCGACCTTGAAGTTCTCGGCGACAAAGTCCTTGTCGAACTGCTCGACACTCACGTACACGCCCCAACTCTCGCCGTTGATGACCACCTTCACGAAGTTGGCCTTGGGCGCGGGGATGTGCTGGCGCGCGATGTGCGAGTAGAGCACCGTGTTCATCATCGAGGCGTCTTCGTGCGCGTTGAGCAGGTTGAGGGTCTTGTGGCCGTAGAGACGAGCCTTGGAGTCGGTGAAATCTACCGAGACGTCGAGGGAGCGCTTGTGCCCCGGCGCCACTGTGAAGTACGACGATGCCCCTCGGAAGTGAACGCCCACCCGGGGGTACTTCATCCCGTCCACGGTCATGGTCGCCGGCACCTCGACGTCCGACTTGTAGAAGTCCGCCAATTCCGTTTCCCACTCGGGATTCTCGAATTCGAGGAAGATGGTGCGCAGCACCATCGGCTCGTAGAGTGCCACCTGCGGGTAGGTCTTTACCTCTGATGACGCAACCTTCGGGCCCGGTTTCACCGGCTCGTCATTGCCTCGTCCCATGCCGCCGGGACCGCCTTGGCCTAGCCCGCGCCGGCCGCCGCCATTGGCAGCGATCGACTTGCGAGCTTCGGCACGCTCTGCGACGTTCAACGTCCCATCGCCGTCCTTGTCAAATTGGGCGACGAGCTTGCGCTCCTGCTGCATCGGGCCGCTGGGTCCGCCACCGGGAAAACCCGGGCCACTCCCACCCGGACCGCCTCCGGGGCCGAACGGCCGTGGAAAGTCATCCTGTTCGGGCTGTGCCCATGCGGGGAGCGTTGCCGCGCCCATCCCAATCCCCAACACGAGCGCCACAAAGGTGCGAAATTCAAGCCGCATACGTGATCTTCCTGGCCCGCGAACTGAGTCGCCGGTGACGGCCAAACGCCGGTCAACCACACGACAGCCACGGTCTATTTCTGTTGTGATCACTCTTCAAATCAGGGACAACATTTCCGTCAGATTGTCTGGGTTGGTTCGGACTTGGCGGGGAGCTTTTCGCCAGGCGCAACTTGCCCACTCATGAAGGCATCGACCGTCTCCGCCACCGTGGTGTGGCGACTGACATCTCCGACCTCGGCGGCGAGCCCCTCGCGCCGCAGCGCATCGCGCACGGCCGCATGGGTTTCCACCAGCCGAAGCTTGACCCCGTCGGCACGGATCTCGTTTGCAAGCGTCCGCAGCATTTCGCACGCCGCGAGATCCACCCGTGGAGTCGCCGAAAGGTCGCACACCACCAGTTGGGGTCGCGGCGAAGCGGCGTGGTAGGCGTTAAGGACCGCCTGTAGGACGTGGTCGCAATTGAAGTAGACGAGCGAGCCCTCCGGCCGGCAGATGAGCACGCCCGGCACCGTTTGATTGTCGGTGTGGCGTGCCACGTCCGAGAAGCGGCGCGTGCCTGGGATGCGCCCCAACACCGCGACCGTTGGATGCGAGGCGAGGTAGATCAGGCGCAGCAGCGACAGCACGGCGCCCACCAGCACGCCGCGAAGCAGGCCCGAGCCCAGCACGCCCATCAACGCGGCGATCGCGATGAAGAACTCCGCCCTGTCGGTGCGCCACAGGTGCTTCAGCGCCGAGACCTTGAATAGCCCCGCCACCGCCATGAGCACGATCGCCGCCAGCACCGGCTGCGGCAGGTTCTTCAGCATCCCGCTCAGGAAAAGCGCTACCACCAGGATCAGCGCGGCGGCGATCAGTCCGGAGAGTGGCGTGCGAGCATTGGCATTGTCATTGACCAGTGACTGGGACATTCCGCCGCTGACCGGGAGGCCCTGCCCGAGACCCGCCGCAAGGTTGGCGGCGCCCAGCGCCAGGAACTCCTGGTTGGGCTCGAAACGCACGCCGGACTTGGCGGCGAACATCCGGCCGATCGCCGCGGTCTCGACGGCCGCGAGCATGAAGCACGCCAGCGCGAGTGAGAACAGCTCGTCGGCGTCATGCAAACTCACCGCGGGCAGTCCGATGCGGGGCAATCCCTGCGGCACATCGCCGAGCATATTTACCCCGCGAGCCTCAAGCTTGAACCACGTCGCGGCGAGGATTCCTCCAACCAGCACGACGATTGCAACGGGTTTGTTCTTTAGCGCGACCTTGCCGAGCACCAGCACACCCAAGGCGGCCCCGCCAATAAGCAATGCCCCAAAGTTCGTCTCACCGAGATGGCTGATGAAGTGCGCCGATCGGCTCCAGAACCCGCCGCCATGGGCTCCAGCGAATCCGAACAGCTTGGGCAACTGTGAACTGGCAAGGTAGAGCGCCACGCCGCACTTGAAGCCGATCAGCACGGTCTCGGAGATGAAGTTGACGACCATGCCCGCGCGGGCCGCCCACGCGAGGATGAAGAGCAAGCCCACCAGAATCGCGGTGCATGCCGCGAGCGTCCCGTATCGCGAGGCGTCGCCGTCGGCCAGGGGGCCCAGTGAAGAGCCGATCAACAGCGAGATCGCCGAGGTGACTGTGATGGACGTGCGGCGCGAGCCGCAGAAGAGCCAGAACACGGCGCCGGCGCAGAGGCAGGCGTAGAGGCCCGCTTCCGGCGAAAGGTGGGCCAGCGAAGCGTCGCCGATGGCCGCCGGGATCAGATAGGCGGCGAGCGTCGCACCGGCAATCAGGTCGGCCCGCAGGATCGAGGGCGTTACTTGTCTCAACCAGTGCAGCGCGGGAATCCAACGGACGATTCCACCTGGCGGCGTGGCCGGTCCACGCGAGCATCCGGCGTGATTCTGTCCCGAGTCCATTCAATACGCCTCTTCGATGAACTTCCGGACTTTGAGCGTCACTTGGTCGTCGTACGCGTGTTTCATCGAGCGCTTAGGGATCTTGATCTTTTCGCGCGGCACATCCTTGTAGGGGATGGTCTTGAGAATGTGCCGGATGCAGTTGAGCCGCGCCCGCTTCTTGTCGTCCGACCGCAGCACGTACCACGGGCATGTTTCGGTGTCGGTGGCGTCGAGCATCTTGTCGCGTGCCCGCGAGTACTCGTACCACCGCTCACGGGAGGGGAGGTCCATCGGGCTGAGCTTCCACTGGCGTAGCGGGTCGTCCACCCGCGCCTCGAAGCGGCGCTTCTGTTCTTCGTCGCTCACTTCCAGCCAGATCTTGATGAGCTTGATGCCGGCGCCGATGATGTAGTTCTCCACCGCCGGGCAGCGTTCCAGGAAGAGCTTGTACTGCTCCTTGGTGCAGAAACCCATCACGCGCTCAACGCCCGCCCGGTTGTACCACGAGCGGTCGTAGATGACCACTTCACCTGCGGCAGGGAAGTGGGCCATGTAGCGCTGCATATACATCTGCGACTTCTCACGGTCCGACGGCGCCGGCAGCGCAACAAGGCGGAACACGCGCGGGCTCACGCGCTCGGTGATTGCCTTGATCGTGCCCCCCTTGCCGGCGGCGTCGCGTCCTTCGAAAATGACAATGACGCGCAGGCCCTTGTGCTTTACCCAAGCCTGGAGCTTGCACAACTCTGCCTGGAGCTTGCGCAGTTCTTTCATGTACTCCTTACCCTTGAACGGCTCGACCTTTGAGCTCTTGGTCTTGGCGGTCTCGGCGCGCTTCACTTTGGTCTTGGACATGATCTGCTCCCCGGGGTGTTGAGGCGGTGCAGCCGCTGAGCATTGTTCCCGCGCCAACAGCCTTGAGTGGGATGCGCAGGCCTGTGGAGCATACAGCTTCCCCGGCTGATTCGCATCAAATTGATCGGAATCACCGGGTGTTTGGCCGTGGAGCGAGTATCCTCGAGTGCGATCCGTAATCGGCGACATGGATGTCGGACAGTAAGAGCAAGCAGCATGTCGGCGTAGCGGAGTGAACCCCATGACCACCGAGCGGCAGCGTCTGGTCGCGGCGAACGATCCCAAGACCGCGTGGAAGCGTTGGGGCCCCTATCTCAGCGAGCGGCAGTGGGGGACTGTGCGTGAGGACTACTCCCACGACGGCAATGCTTGGGATTACTTCCCGCATGACCACGCCCGTTCGCGAACGTACAAGTGGGGCGAGGACGGGATCGCCGGATTTAGCGATGACCAGCAGCGCCTGTGCCTCGCCTTGGCTCTGTGGAACGGCAAGGACTCGATCATCAAGGAGCGGCTCTTCGGCCTGACCAACGGCGAAGGTAATCACGGCGAGGACGTCAAGGAGTGCTACTTTTACGATGACTGTACCCCGACACATTCGTGGATGCGGTACACGTACATGTACCCTCAGAACGCCTATCCCTACGACGATATCGTCTCGACCAACAAGGGCCGGAGGCGCGACGAGCCGGAATATGAGTTGCTCGACACGGGAGTGTTCGACGATAACCGTTACTTCGAGGTCCAGGCCGACTTCGCCAAGGCCGGTCCCGACGATACGTTCATCCGGATCAACGTGATCAACCATGGTCCGGAGGCTGCGACACTGCACGTGCTCCCGCAGCTGTGGTTCCGCAATGACTGGTGGATCAAGCCCGATGCCCCCAGGCCGACTGTGCGGCAGGCGCCTACGGCCGGCACGGCGAGCCCGGTCATCGCCGCCGAGCACCACGAACTCGGCCAGTTCTTCCTTCACTGCGATGGCAAGCCGGAACTGCTGTTCACCGAGAACGAGACCAATTCGCAGCGGCTCTGGAACCTGTCCAACGCCCAGCCCTACGTCAAGGACGCATTCAACAACCTGCTCGTGCATGGGGCAAAGGATGCCGTGAATCCGGCCAAGCTGGGCACCAAGTCGGCAGCCCATTACACCGTCACCGTTCCCGCGGGCGCGACGGCGACCATTCGCCTGCGCCTCACCAGCGTGCCGGCAGCCGCGCTCACCAAGCCCTTTGCCGACTTCGATGTCACCTTCGACGCCCGCAGACGCGAGGCCGACGAGTTCTACGCCGAGGTCATTCCCAAGGACCTGAGCCCGGATCGGGCCCGCGTCATGCGTCAAGCCCTCAGCGGCATGCTCTGGACCAAGCAGTACTACTTCTTCGATCTCGACAGGTGGCTCGACGAGCACAACGCCAACCCAATCTCTGGTGGCAAGAAGCCCTCGCGCAACCGCGAGTGGTTCCACATGCTCAATCGCCACGTGATCTCCATGCCCGACAAGTGGGAATACCCCTGGTACGCGGCGTGGGACCTGGCGTTCCACGCGCTGGCGCTGCAACTGGTCGATCCCGACTTCGCCCGCGAGCAGCTCTCGATCACACTCAGCGAGAACTACCTGCATCCCAATGGGCAGATTCCGGCCTATGAATGGAACTTCGGCGATGTCAACCCTCCCGTGCACGCTTGGGCAGCGGTTTTCCTGAACGCCATGAGCAAGTTCCGCGGCGAGCAGGATCTCGAGTTTGTCAAGTCGGTCTTTCCGAAGCTTGCACAGAACTTCAACTGGTGGATCAACCGCAAGGATCCGGAGGGCCGCAACCTCTTCAGCGGCGGATTCTTGGGTCTTGACAACATCGGCGTCTTTGATCGCAGCGCGCCCCTGCCCACCGGCGGGCACCTTCTACAGGTTGACGGGACCGCCTGGATGGCTTTCTTCAGCCACTGCATGCTGCAGTTGTCGCTCGAACTGGTGAAGGATGATCCGACACACGTCGCGTCGATCGCTCGGTACGTGGAGCGATTCCTTTGGATCGCCGGCAGCATGCACAGCACACGGAGCGCCGCCGATGATCTGTGGGACGAGGAGGACGGGTTCTTCTACGACGTGCTTGTCCCGGCCGAAGGCGCGCCCCATCGGCTCAAGATCCGATCGATGGTTGGCTTGCTCCCGCTGATGGCGAGCACGGTCTTTGAGGAGGGCACTATCAAGGACATGCCGCTGGTCGTTGAGCGCATCGGCGAGTTCACCAAGCGTCACCCTGAACTCATCGAGAACATCCACCCACTGACAAAGCCGGGAGTAAACGGCCGACGACTTTTGTCAATCGTAACGGAAGACAAGCTCCGCCGCATCCTCTCCCGCATGCTCGACGAGAAGCAGTTCCTGAGCCCTTTTGGTATTCGCTCCCTCTCGCGTGAGCATGAGGAGAAACCGTTCGTGTACCAGGCGGGCGGGCAGGAATTCAAGATCGACTACCAGCCGGCCGAGTCGCCGACCGGTGCGTTCGGGGGCAATTCCAACTGGCGCGGACCAATTTGGTTCCCGGTCAACGTCCTGTTGCTCCGCGGGCTGCTCAATCTGCACCGCTACTACGGCGACAGCTTCCAGGTCGATTGCCCCACCGGCTCCGGAAATCTGATGAACCTGTACCAGATCGCCTGCGAGATCACCCGGCGCCTCGAGAGCGCATTCCTGGCCGATGCCTCAGGAATGAGGCCGGTCAACGGCGACTGCGCGCGGTTCATGAACGATCCCGCGTGGCGCAACCGGGTGCTCTTCTACGAGTACTTCCATGGCGACACAGGCAAGGGACTGGGGGCCAGCCACCAGACCGGTTGGACCGGCCTCGTCGCGTTCATGACCGACTTCTTTGAGCGCATCAAGTCCGACGACCTGCTCGGTCTGCTCCAAGCGAAGGACAAGGTACGTACGGAAGCCAAATCGACCGCGCCTGGGCCTGTCCCGGCACGAGTGTGATTCCATCCGGGTCGTGTTGGAGCATTTTTCCGACCAAACGCTCGCTCAAGACCGGCCGGGTGGGAGTCCTGTTGCTCGAGTCGCTCGCGCAGGCATCAAACACCCGTGAGGCTAGTGAGGGGAATGGCCAGCGCGGTCGGACTGGGCATGCTGATCCACAACAATTTGTCGGTCCTTTGCGCGGGCCATCGCGATGCGGAGGACGGGACTGAGGAAGAGCGCCAAACAACCGAACGCGAGCCCGAAGAGGCCGGCGGGCCAACCCATCGTTAGTCCGAGGATGATTGCAAACACGAGCACGAGCAGCAGCACGCCCAACACTTCGAGCCGGAGCAACTTGGGGCCGGCCCCCGGGTCGCCAGGCCGCCCCTCCGGGCCGACATGCGCGATTTCCTCTGCGACGATCGCTTTGGGACCGGGCATGTGCAGCGGCGATTCGCCGGTCTTGGGCTCGGCGCTTGTCGTCGGCGCGAGTACTTCATGAATCGGCTTGTCGGCTCCGGGTGCCGACTCGTTGGACGTGCGTGCTGGCATGAGGTGCTCCGGGGTTGTGGCTGGGTGATTGTTTCTGTCGAATCGCGCTGCTCCCGGCGATGCGGGCGGTGGAGACATCCGGCGCATGGCCGACGTCAGGGTTAGCCGCCATTTCTCAATTCGATGGAGCCCGACACATGCGCATGAGACGATCGTGAATGCGGTTCCACACAGCGATTGTGAGGAGCTTCGGTCGAGGATTAGTGTGTTCCCGGCCGCCGCTGACCGTCCGATTCGCGCTGGATGGGAGTGCGGTGAGAGTTGCGCCGCAGTCGTTCGGATTCAGAGAGCAAGGCGGCGTTGGACTGTGCGCTTGTCTGCCTACGTCGGGCCGCATGGATCAATGGCGCAGCCTGCGATTCAAGATCTTGGTTAATCTGCAAGAATCGGCACGAAGCCGCTTCAGCGATGAAACGCACGATCAGCACAACCGCCGCAGTTGATGAGGCGACAAGCAGAACGTCCCAGTGCCAAGCTGCGGTCTGCGGCGAGAGCGCTGCAAACCCGCTGCCGATCGCCGCCAGCATGACCAAGACCAGAAAGGTGGTTTGTAAGTCCTGTCGGAATCGATCAGTTTTCGGGAGACTGCCCATATGCCAGAGGATTCCTTCGTGGCGTGAAGGTGAGCGGTTGTCTGAGATGAAGTTCTGCTCACGCACCGCGCTGGGGAGCAGTGTCTGCACTGCTTTGGATCCGTTGCCTCAATGCGAGGACGCGACAGGTTGCTTGGGCTCGGTAATGCGCAGCGGCAGGCGAATGGAAAACTCGCAACCAACCGAAGGTGAATTCCGGACATTGATCGCTCCGCCGTGAAGCTCTGCGATTCCCTGAGCGATAGACAGCCCAAGCCCGTGGCCGCGGCCACGCGACGATTCGGACGGCGCTTGGACGAACCGATGGAAGACCTTGTCCAACAGGTCTTCCGGCACGCCTGGCCCGAAGTCGCGGATCAGGGTCGCGCAGGTCCCATCTGCGGCGATGACCTTGATCTGGACTTCACGATTCTCGGGCGAGAAGCGGATTGCGTTGCGGATCAGGTTGTCAACCATCACCCGGAGGAGCTCGCTCTCGCCGCTGACAATCGGCGGATCGCCCTCGGCGAGGTGGGTGACGAGCTTGACCTTGTACTGACCGGCCATCGCGCCGCACCCGGTGACCGCCTCCATAACGATATCGTTGATCGAGCACTCGCGGGGATTCTCAAGGGTATTGCCGCCGCGAAGACGGGTGAGCGTGAGGAAGCTGTGGATCATGCGTCCGAGGCGTCGCATCTCGTCGGTGACGCTCTGGACGAACCGTTGGCCGTCAGGAGGGAGGGACTCTACATCGACAGTCTGCGCCTCGGTCAGCAGCACGGAGATCGGCGTCTTGAGTTCATGCGAAACATTGGAGATGAAGCGGTCCTGCACCAAGAGCGCGTCCCGGAGACGGATGCGAACATCCCGCAGGTCGTCTTCGAGGGCCGCAATCTCGGTGGGAAACGGCTTCTGCGTGTCGGTGTTTGCGTCGAACTCATCAAGGAGGGAGCCGGCCAGGCGTCGAAGACTTGCCAAGGGTGCGATTGCCAGTCCGCCGATGAGCCAGCCGGCGACTCCGGCGATCGCGACTCCGATGGGGATCGCGAACGCGAAGAGGCGGTACTCCAGCATCATCATTGATTCGAACTCGGCATCGTTGGAGACGCAAACGAGGTAGTAGGATGTCCCGTCATCCGTGGTGAGCTTCCAGCAGAGTGCCCTCACGTCGGAATGGTCGTCGCGAGTGTCGAGATCTTTGATGGAGCCTCTAAACAGGGCCGGCTCTTCAGGCTTTGAGATGTGCCGGCGGACTGTGCTGAGGGGAGGGGCGGGGCTGCCGACTGAGGCGACGATCTTTCCGTCCTCGGTATAGATCGCTGCGACGACGTGGTCGTTAAGCATGAACCGGGCGCGCTCGTCCAATACCGATTGGGCGCGGCCATTGTTGAGATGGAATGGTTGATCTCGGAGTGATGTTGCAATGGCGGTTGCTCGCGAACGCAGGCGAGCATCGAAGTGCGTGCTCAGGCTTTCGCGTTGGTAGAGAACAATCAGCAACGCCATGGCAAGCTGGATAACTGTCGCGATCGCGACAGTCCAGAGCACCATGTTGACTCGGATCGAGCGGGCGGCATGCTTGTCTTGAGTTTGCCGACCCGATTGCATCACACGTGGTCCAATACTCCGAAACGATATCCGACACCCTTCACGGTATGGATCAATTCGGTCGGGCGATCACGATCGAGTTTCCGTCGCAGGGAAGACACGTAAACATCGACAACATTGCTGGTTGGCTCGAAGTTCATGTCCCAGACTTTCTCTCCGATCTGTGTTCGCGAGAGAACGCGGTTCGGATTGCGCAAGAGGTACTCGAGGAGCGAAAATTCCTTGTTCGACAGCGGGATCGAGTCCGCGCCACGCTTGGCGACGCGGGTGAAGAGGTCAAGTTCAAGGTCTTCGCAGCGCAGGTATCTGGCTTCGGAAGCATCGCCGCGACGCAGCAGCGCTCGGATGCGGGCGAGCAGCTCCTCGAACTCGAAGGGCTTGGCGAGGTAGTCGTCCGCCCCGGCGTCCAACCCGCCGACCTTGTCGGCCGTGGCGCTCAAGGCCGTCAGCATCAGGATCTTCGATTTGATCCCTCGCCGGCGGAGATTTCGGCACACTTCTACGCCGTCGCGATCCGGCAGCATGACGTCGAGCAGGACCACGTCGTAGACACCAGATGCGGCGAGGTCTTCGCCGTCGCATCCTGCATGGCATGCGTCAACTGCATAACCGTGCTCACGCAAGCCCTTCTCCATGGCCATCGCCATCTTCGGGTTGTCTTCAATCACGAGGATTCGCATGGTGCCACTCTCCGGTGAGGAAATCAAAGCACGCCATCTGACGAGTATACCGCGTTGCGGCAACACAAGTTCCAGTGGGGGGGCAGAAGATTCGCGGTGGAAATGAAGAAAGATTCATTCGCGACTCACCGTTGAGTGATCGGTGCTTGGGATCATGCTGCCGGTTGCACATCGATGCTTGTGGGAGCTAACAAACAATGTCACGCCAGAATACCTCCAACGTAAACAGGCTCTTCGCTGCGGCTGACATTCTCCTGGAAAAGCTCGCAATTGGGGCCGATACGCCGGTCACGATCCGGACGACGAGAGGGAATAGTCGCCTTGGCGCACCGACTGAATTCACCGCCGAGGAATATGTCGAGGCCATGGCGTTGCTGATGCGGATTGGACTTGTCGAGAGGGAGGAGTATCGCGCGAATCCAAACCCACCGCGTTGATCCGAGCCGGCCGTCACTCCGTGATAGATGTGAAGCGGGCGCCCGGCGGTCAGTACCGTGGGCGCCCGAGAGTGACCAATTAGTGTGCGCACGTCGTACACGGAGTTGTTACGGCGTTGCTTCCGGCATGTAGACCATGACCTGTTGACCCTTGGGCCCGGTGACGCGGGATGCCATGATCCATACACGCCCGTCGTGCTTCACTTCGCGCCCAACCACTGTCACACGATCACCGGCGGCGAGGTCAAGCCCCCGCTCCTTGAGGACCGAAGCAGGGGCCAGGCACACCTGCTTCTGAGTGCCGTCGTCCATGCGGATGGTGATCGCCCGATGATCGGGGATGGATGCAACAGGCCGCGCCTCTTCGATACGTACGACAGTTCCAGAGACTTCTGTCGCCTGTCCGCGGCGGTAGAGATCGTCGTACTCGCGGTTGCGTTGGACGGTCTTGTTGCTGGTTGTATCGAGCCAGGTCGCGTCCTTGCCATAGTGCTGATAGATGCTCCGGGCGTAGCCTGCGCGGCGCAGTTCCGACCAGTCGTTCATGTCAACCGACGGAGCGGCCTTGAGCGTGTCGGGCGAGATCTTGATTGCATAGACCTTGCCCTCGTCGTTCACGCTCATCGAATCCCAGGGGATCAGCACGCGCTTGGACCCCACTCCCAGGGTGCCGCCTTCGCTGACCAGCACAAAGGCGACGCGACCGCTCGGGACATCGAAGACGACATCCTTGATGGTGCCGAGTTCCGCTGCGGCGTCGGACATCAGCTTCTGGCCCTTGATATCGCTGTAGCGGATCAGGCTCCAATCGCGCAGGACGGCGTCGCGCTTGTCGCTGGGGACTCGTTTACCGTCCTCCCAGCGGCGGCGAGAGACATCGATGTGGTAATAGGTGCGGAGATTGTTGCGCGTCGAGTCGCTCAGGAGATACTTCCAGTCGTTCTCTTTGAGTTCGGGCGCATTTTTGAACTCCTCCTTCGAAACCGGGAGCACCAGCATCTTGCGGGCGTCATTCCAGTCAAAGGCCATGACGGGCACAGCGATGTTTGTTGCAGCGACACCAAGCACGCCGCCGCGCGAAACCACCAGATACTCCGCGAAGCCCGTATCGCTGCCGATCAAGATGTCCTTGACATCGCCGATTTTCTTGTCGTCGATGCCGTAGACATCCTTCCCGCTCGTCCATTCGCCAGGAATGAGCAGGACGGCGCGATCAGACGACTGGGCACGCGGAGGCTCGGGCGTTGAGGGTCGGATCGTGGTCGGCGAGGGGGGATTGTCCCTCTCCTTCGGAGGCTCGGAAGTCTGGTGTGCCAGGCATGGAACGCTCCATGCGAAGGTGATCGCCGCGAACAGCGAAATGACACGAGGCGAGGTCGAGAATCGGATTGACATGGCGTGAACTCCTGGAATGGGGTTGATATGGATGGTGAACGCAGATGCTCCGCGGTCGAATTAGACCAACGGCGACCGCATGGGATCAGCGCGGTTGATCGGGGTTTCCGGTGCAGCCGCAGCCGTCGTCATCCTTGTCTCGGCCCTGCGCGTCGCCACGGGGCAGCGTTTTGCCGACGGCCTGTTCCTCATTGGCTATTTCGGCGCCACTTTCGATTGTCGAGTCTTCATCGTTCCCGTCCGACGCATTGGTCGGGTTGCCGCGGGTCGGAGTTTCGCTCCCGCGCCTGGGTTTGTCACGCGCCGAGTCGCCCGAGCGTTGAGACTGCGAAGGTTGCAGCTTGCCCTCGGCTTTCTGGTTGCCAGCGGCTTCTCGGCCAGGGACCTGAGCCTGCTGGTCGCGGTGCGCGGTCTCCCGCTCAGAGGCGTTGGACTTGACATCGCGACCAGTGGCGCCTTGCTGCTGACGCTGTTGGTACTGAACGCCTAAGTGTGATTTGCCGTCCTTGTTG
>JBOHNM010000005.1:0-58350 GCA_050730675.1 Phycisphaerales bacterium
GGGTTTAGGCCTACGCGACGCGTGTGCTGCAGTGGTACGTCCGGAAAAACACAAACGGCACCGTACAAGACGGTGCCGTGTGTGCGAATGACCCCAATGGGATTCGAACCCATGTTCCCAGGATGAGAACCTGGTGTCCTGGACCGGGCTAGACGATGGGGCCGCTTCAAAGCGAAAAGAAACCCACGGTCCGGGACCCGAGTTTAGGACGGTGATGGCTTGGGTCAATGGTCCGGCGGGTCGGAACGGCGTCAGACGATCTCGAGGATCTTGAACTTCTTGACGCCGCGGGGAGTCTTCACGGCGACCGTCTCGCCTTCCTGAGCCTTCATCATCGCCTCGCCCATGGGGCTCGTTGCGGTGACCTCGATGATGTCGCCGCTCATACTGCCGGTGGCTTCACCAACGAGCCGGATCATCTCGACCTCGTCATCGCCGACTTCCTGAATCTTGACGGTTGCGCCGATGAAGACGACGCCCTTGACTTTGGTCTTTTCATCAATAACCGACAGGTTGGCCAGTCGGTCCTGGAGCCTGCGGATTTCGGCCTCTTCAACGCCCTGCTGTTCCCGTGCGGCGTGGTAATCGCCGTTCTCGCGAAGATCCCCAAGAGCCCGAGCCTCGGCGATGCGCAGCGACATGACCGGGCGGTTGGCGATGAGCGCGTTCATCCGCGCCTCGATCGCTTCCTTCTCGGCTTTGGTGACGAGTTCCATCGCGATGCCTTTCGGGGACTGGAGACAGACGAGTTCACCCCTCAGCGCGCCGGTGCGACGCCGAGTCGGGCGTGGGTCGATGAGGTTCGGTACAGATTAGGCCGCGGGATGGCGGCTGGCCACTTGATCACCAGACCCTAGCGCGAAGACCGCTTTTTCTGGGGCTGAACTGGCGGCTGCGCGGGGAGCTTTTTGTCCTTCGGCGGCGAGATCGACGCCTCAGCCTCGTCCGGAACGGGGCTTTCCAAGACGCCCAATGTACCGCGGGGGTTGCTGACATCGATCTGGATCTGGCCGCCGTCGATCCGCCGGTTGTGGGCGGGGTCGCGGCGGAGCTGGGCCAGCCGGCCGAGCTTGATTTCCGGGGCGGGCTCGCCCGCGGCAAACTCGCCCGGGGCCTCGCCCCAGACGATGCGGCTGCCCGTGTCGGTGACGATCACCAGCCGCTTGTGTTTGACGTATTGCGAGGCGTCGATGCTGGCGACCTGCTGCCAGATGTCTTTGTTGGTCTGGAGGTAACCAAGCAGCGCGAGGGCGGCCTGCACATCGCCGCCGGTCCATGGCGCGCCGGGTGTGGTGGGGGGCTCGGCGTAGGGGCCGGTGATAGCGCGCTGGGAGCGATTGCTGCCGGCCGGGTAGGTCACCGGCAGCAGGTCGCCGTGATTGGAGACGAGGTAGTCAGTGCCGTTGAAGGTGACGACGGCGGCGGGGATGCGCCAGCGGGCCTTGATGCGGATCAGTCCGTCGGGCTCGCGCCGGATGCCGTCGATTGCCTCGATCCAGCCGGTGGCGCAGAGGTCATCGCCGGCGAGTTGGAGCGACTGCACATCGAGCGGGTTGTCGGAGATGCGAGCCGCGGCGGTTTGCTCAAGCTCGCGCTGGAGGGGCGCAGGGAGCCACGTACCCGGCTGACCGGGGGCGGTGGTGCGAAGGGGCGGCCACTCGATGGCGATCTTCACGGGCACGCGGCGGACCTCTCCGGCGCGTGATGCGAGCGCCCGCTCGGAGACGATCAGCCCGAAGAGGATGCCGACGCCGAGCACCGCGCTGAGGATGACCAGTACGCGGTTGAACTGGGACTGGATGTTCTTTTCTTTGGGCATGGGATGAGGAAGTGCAGAGGCGATCAGACGAACAGGCGCGCAGGATCGCGCGCGTGGCGATGTATCGTCGGGGATGGGGCGCGATCAGCAGATTCCGGCGGCCGGCGGGGAAGGACGCGGTTTGGGTTAGCGGATGGCCGCGGCGTCGCGGAGGGCCATTTCCACCAGGCGCGAGCAGAGTTCGGGCATCTCAATGCCCGTGGCGCGGGCGGCTTTGGGGACCAGCGAGTGATCGGTGAAGCCGGGCGTGGTGTTGATCTCGAGCATCCATGGCGTGTCGTCGTGGCCCAGCATGAAGTCCACGCGGGCGATGTGGCGGCAGCCGAGAGCCTTGGCCAGGCGGATGGAGCTCTTCTTGACCTTCTTTGCGAGCGCTTCGGGCAGGTCGGGGTTTACCAGATACTGCGTGTCGTTGCGGATGTACTTGGCTTCGTAGTCGTAGAGGCCATCCTTGGGGACGATCTCGATGATCGGCAGGGCCTCGCCATCGATGACGCCGACGGTGAGTTCGCGGGCGGGCTGATCGCCACCGACCTTTGGCTCGATCATGTACGCGCGGCAGAGGCCGCGCTTCTGCTCGGCGGCGATGGTGTCGATGGCCGCAGCATACTGCGCGTGGGTGGTGCAGATGTGCAGGCCGATGGTCGACCCCTCGTGAACAGGCTTGATGACGACCGGGAGCGGGCAGGGGCAGCGCGGGTCGCGGGTGTTGAGGATCCAGAACGGTGTTGTCACGATCCCGTGCTCGAGCGCGACGGCCTTGGTGTTGACCTTGTCCATCGCGGCGCGGCTGGCGCGGGCGTTGGATCCGACGAAGGGGCGTCCGTCGGCCTCCAGCAGATCCTGCAGCGGGCCGCCCTCGCCCCACGGGCCGTGGAGATAGGGAAAGACCACATCCCCGTCGAGGTCTTCGAGCTGCCTCTCGGTCAGCTTGTCGATGATCTCGAGGTGGACGCTCCACTTGCCCGCGGCCTTGAGGGCCTCGGCAACGGCGGTGGAACTCTTGATACTGACCTCGCGCTCGGCGTCGGGGCCGCCGCCGAGGACAAGGACGGTCTGAGCGGATGTGTCGGTGGGCATAGCGTGAACCTAACTTGATTTCGTCTCGGAGGAATTGATCTGCTGCCAAGCGGCCACAGCAAGCCGTCAGAGTACGTCGCCCCAGATCGCGACCTCTGGCTCCAGCATGAGCCCGAACTTCGCCTGCACGCGGGATCGAACCTCGCGCATGAGCTTGAGGACATCCGACGCCGTGCAGCCTTGGCCCGCGCACAGGAAGTTGCCGTGCCGGTCGGAGACCTGGGCCCCGCCGACCTTGAGGCCTTTGCACCCGGCCTTGTCGATGAGCATGCCTGCCGAGACCTTCGAGCCCGCGACCGCGACGCCCGGCAGGTCATCGCGCAGGATAGGGTTCTTGAAAGCGCACCCCGCCGAACGCTCGCCCATCGGCTGCGTCGTCTTCTTGTACGCCATCACGTCCTTGAGCTTGGTGCGGAGCTGCTCCGCTTCGGCGCGTTTGAGCTTGAACTGCGCACCGGTCACGATCAATCCCTTGTGATCTCCAAATCGCGAGTGGCGATACGTGAACTCGATCTGGTTGCGCTTGAGCGTGACGGGTTCTCCCGCACGCGTCATCGCGTGCACGGCATGCACGTAGTCGCCCGTCTGCCCGAACTGGCCGCCCGCGTTCATGATCACCGCGCCGCCGACCGACGCCGGGATGCCGCCGAGATTTTCCAGTCCGCCAAGACACAATTTTGTGGTCTCGAGAATGAGCTTCGGAAGATTCACGCCCGCGCCGGCGAGGACCATGCCCGTCGCAGCATCGACCGACATCTGCGCAAAGTCGCCTTGGTCCAGCGCCACTACCAGTTCGTCGACACCGCCGTCGGCGACGAGCAGGTTCGCGCCGTCGCCGAGGATCCGGAGCTTTGGATCAAGGTCCAGGCACTGACGCAGCTCATCGAGCGCACGTGGATGCGCCAGTCGCTTGGCGTTGCCCCCGACGCCGAACCACGTCGGGATCGGCGCGTTGTTCTCGATCGGGACTGTCGCCGCCATCGTCGCGCTCATCGTTCGCCCCTCACCCCGCCCGACCGGTCTTGAGGAACCCGTACGCCACCTGATTCACCGGTCCCGCGCCCATCACCACCACCATGTCGCCCGGGCGGCACATCTGCTGGAGTTGCTCCACGATCGCCTCGAACGGGTACAGGTGCATCGCGTGGACGCCCTTTTCCCGCAGTCGGTCGACCAGGTCCGCCGCGGTGATCTTCTGCTTTTCTTCCTGGCTATCGCGCACAAAGTAAATGTGCGGCACCATCACCACATCGGCGGCGCTGAAGCTGTTGGCGAACTCCTCAAGCAAGTGGCGCGTGCGGCTGTGCTGGTGCGGCTGAAAAACGCAAATCAGCCGGCCACCACGGTCTTCGGGCTTCTCGAATTGCTTGAGCGCCCGCAGCGTCGCCTCGACCTCAGTCGGGTGGTGGCCATAGTCGTCGTAGATCTTGACGCCCGAACCGCTCCAGTTCCCAACGGCTCCCTTTGGTCTCCACTCGCCCAGCAACTGCGATCGGCGATCGACACCGCGGAACTGCGAGAGCGAGGCCGCGACCTTCGCGGGCTCAGCGCCCAGGTGGATCGCCAGCGTCGCGGCGGTGGCGCCGTTCATGGCATTATGTTCGCCGGGCATGAGCGTCGTCCACTCGCAGACGATCTTCTTCTCCGGGTTCACCAGTGCCGCGCGCCGAGTCGTGGGATCAAACCGGACTGACCAGTCCGCCGCGGGAGAGAACCCGATCGTCTGCACACGGCAGGTGATGCCCGCTGTGACTTCGCGCCGGTGCGCCCCGTCGTGGGCGATCAGCAACAACCCGCCCGCGCTCTCGGGGGCAATCAGGGCCGCGAACTGGTGGAAGCTCTCGACCACCGCGTCGAGCGAGCCGTAGACATCCAGGTGGTCGGCTTCGACAGCCGTAATGACGGCCACAGTCGGATGGTAGTTGTGGAACGAGCGGTTGAACTCGCAACTCTCGGCGACCAGCAGCCCCGGCCGACCGACCAATTCACCTACCGGGATCGCATCGGAACCCAGCCGGAACCCGCCGCCGTGGCGGCCGTCTGCTCCGCCAAGCTGTGAGCACGTCGCGCCGACAATCGCCGTTGGATCCATACCCGCATCGGAGAGGATGCACGACAGCATGCTCGTGGTGGTGCTCTTGCCGTGCGTGCCGGCGATGCAGACCGCCGTCCGTCCGTGCATGCACTTGCCCAAGGCCTCGGCGTAGTTCAGGTGCTCGATGCCGCGGCGTTCGGCCTCAATCAACTGCGGATGGTCAGGCTTGATGGCGGCCGAGGCCACCACCAACTCGCACTCATCGGGCAGCCACTGACGGCTCTGGTCGTAGTCGACTTGTACGCCTTCAGCCACCAGCGACTCGGTAGTCTCCTGGCGGTTGGCGTCGGACCCGCGGACGATCGCCCCGCGCCCGACCAGCATTCGCGCCATCCCGGCCATGCCGGATCCGCCGACCCCGATCAGGTAGACATTCTTGCCGGCGACGGCGAAAGGCCGTTCGGGCGGTCGGCCCGGCACGGATTGGGTAGAGGTGGGGGGGCGGATAGGGGACACGTCGGTGCTCGCGGCGCGATCGAGAATGCTCACCGCAAGAGTATCGGCCACCCCCCGCCGGTCGGTGCAAAACGCCCGCAATTCCGCAGCAGTCGGTACACTCGCCCTCGTGAACGCGGCGCACCGTCGGGTGCCCATCGTGATCGGATCGACCTGTGCGTTCGCGCTGGGTTGCGACGCTGCCTTCGCCGGTCCGCCCTACCTCACCGACGACACCGAAACCCCCGCCGCGGGCATCGTCGAAATGGACATCACGTTCGCCTATGTGCGCTACCTGCGCGGCGGCAGCTACATCAACACGCCGATCCTCCAACTCGACTACTCGCCCACCGACAACATCCAGCCCGGCTTCTCCGTGCCTTGGACCACATTGCTCGGCAATAACGGAACCGAAGCCGCGACCGGGATCGGCGATCTTGACCTCAGTTGCAAGTGGCGGTTCCTCGACGACGATCCCAAGACGTGGGTTCCCGCCATTTCGGTCACGCCCGACCTCACCTGTCCGACCGGTGACGCCGACCGCGGCCTCGGGAGTGGTACCTGGAAGTTCGCGGTCCCCTTCGAGTTCGAGAAGTCCTTTGGCGATGATGGCCAGAACTGGGTCTTTGCCGAGGTCGGTCTGCGCAAGTGGTTCGATGGCGATGCCAGCGTGCAGATGTTCTACGGTGCGGCGATCGGGCGCAATTTCACCAGCGAGTGGTCGGCGGGGATCGAGCTCAACGGCAACCACTTTGTGTCGAGCAACCCAGCCCAGGTGCTCGCGGTCAACGGTGTCGTCGAATACTCACCGAGTTCGACCTGCACCATTGGGCTCGGCGTCGGGTATTCGATCCTCTCGTCCTTCGGACCGCGGCCGTTCTATCAACTCAACATTCAGTGCTTCTTCTGACGGGCGAGCCTCTACCCTCCGCCATGTCCAGCCCCGCCCCCCTTCCCTACAAGATCGCCTGCCTCGTTGACTTGCGCGACAAGGACGGGCGCATCCTCCTTCTCCGCCGCAAGAAGGCACCCAACCTCGGCCTCTGCTCGCCGATCGGCGGCAAGCTCGACATGACCACCGGCGAATCCCCGGCGATGTGCGCTGTGCGAGAGACGCAGGAAGAGGTCGGGCTCGACCTTCCGGTTGACCGCTTCCACCTGTTGGGCATCATCAGCGAGACGGCCTTCGAAGGCCGTGGCCACTGGCTCATCTTCTACTACAAGGTTCTCGGCCACGTCTGGACCGAGCCGCGCGACATGCGCGAGGGCGAACTCGCATGGTTCCGCGATGACGAGGTGGATGCCCTTCCGCTCCCTGAAACCGACCGCCAGATCATCTGGCCGCTGGTCAAGAAGCACGACCGCCCGACCAATCCGGGATTCTTCGCCGTCCACATCGACTGCACCGGCCCCGAGGGCAACCAATTCTCGTGGAAGGTCGAGCAGGGCTGAGCCTCCGCCACGCGCACAACCCAACGCTTACCCTTGACCATGCTCCGCGGCTTGGTGATGGTTGTGTTCGCGGCGATGCTGGCCATTTCGGCCGCAACGGCGTTTGCCCAGACTCCATCGAGTTCGACTTCAACTCCAACCGTCACGCCTCCCTCCGCCGTGCCCGCCGGCCGCTTCGCCCAGAACGTGGCGCTCATCCGGCTCGATACCAACTCGCTCGATGATGTGGATGAGAAGTCGGTCCTCCGCCGCATCGACCTCGCACAGGCCAGCGGCGCCGGCGCGATCGTGATCGAGCTTGATTCCACTGGCGGCGACATCGGCCCCTGCATGACGATCGCTCGCGCTATCCGCGAGTGCTCGCTGCCGGTCACGGCGTGGGTCCGTGGCGATGTTCGCGGCAACGCCGTGCTCATCGTCCTCGCCTGCTCACGGATCATTTTCGCGCCAGACGCCCATCTGGGTGGCGCCGGCCCGCCGGGCTTCGCGCTCTTCGGCCGCCAGACCGTGCTGGGTTCACCCAACGCGCTGGATCTGGTGCTGGTCGGACTCACCGAATCCGCCCGCAAGAACGGGTGGGACGAGAAGCTGGTGCAGGGCTTCGCAGCCACCGGCGTGCAGATGTGGATGCTCGAGCGCGCCAGCACAACCTCTGGCGGGGGCACCCCGCAACGCCGCCTCGCCGATCGAACCGAGGTCAAATTGGTGCTCGGCACCGATCCGCCCTCTGTTCCCGTGCTCGTCAAGTGTGAGGGGATCCCCGCTGAACTGACCATTCGCGGGCCATCGCGCGGCAACCGGCGCGGGTCGGTCGCGCGCCCGCCCCCGCCGGGCAGCCCAGGGCGCGTGCCAGTGGCTGATGCACTGCGCTTCCAACCGGCCACGAGCGCGATCAACCCTGTCCTGGTCGAGACGATCAGCCGCGATCTCACGGTCCCCACCACGCGCCAACCATTCACGCTCGCCGATCGCGATGCGTGGACGGTCGCCCTCCAGGCCAGCGACGGCAACGGCCTGCTCCGCATCAATGCCGCGCAGGCCGCCAAGCTCGGGCTCTGCGAGACGCAGGCGGCCGATGCAGAGCAGGTGAAGACCTACTTCGGCGCATCGCAGATCGTCGCGGCCTCGCCGTTGTGGTACGAGACGCTCGCCAAGGTCCTCGGCAACCCTTGGCTGCGCGGGCTGATCATCGTCGTCTTCCTCGTGACGCTGTTCCTCGAATTTGTGCTTCCGGGCTCCGTCCTGCCCGGCTCGATCGCAGCGGTCGCACTGGTGCTATTGCTTCTTCCGAACCTGCTCATGGGCCTCTCGGCGTGGTGGCCGCCGGTGGCGATCGTGGCCGGGATCTGCCTCCTGGCGCTGGAGATGTTTGTCCTCCCCAGCTTCGGCGTCGTCGGCATCATCGGCATCCTAGCGATCTTCGGGGGGCTCATCGGTTCGTTCACCACCAGCGCCTCGGGCGGCCTCTTCGGCGGCGTCACCGATTCGCGTGAGTTGTGGGTCAGCCTGACGGTGGTGGCGCTCTCCACACTCTTGGCCGGCGGCGTCATCTTCATGATCGCCCGCCATCTGCCGAGTCTCCCCGGCTTCCAGCGTTTCGTGCTCTCCGGAGCCGGCGAGGATGACCCCGTGCCGAGCGACGAGGACTCGCCCCTGGATGCCCTGAGCGTGGGCATGACCGGTGTCGCCATTACACCGCTCCGGCCGTCGGGTCGTGCGGAGTTCGACGGTCAGACGCACGATGTGGTCTGCGATGGCGGCTTCGTCGCCCCCGGCTCCGCTGTCCGGATCACCGAGATCAGCCCGTTCCGGGTCAGCGTCGAGCCCGCCTGAGGCACCAGAAAGTTCCTCAGAAGGTTGATTCGGCGGCCAGTACCACGCCGTGTCTTGCACAGTATCTCGCATACGATCACGCCGCAGGAGGAACTATGCCCGAGGCTGAACTTCTCTGGGGTCTGGCGCTGCTCGGCATCGCTCTGATTCTGGTGCTCATCGATATCTTCGTTCCCTCCGCCGGCATCCTCGGCATCGCGTCGCTCGCGGTCGCTATCGCGGGCGTAGTCGTGCTCTTCCGTCACGACACGACCTGGGGCCTCATCGGCATGGGCTTGGTCATTGTCGGCGGCCCGACGTTCTTCTTCCTCGGGTTACGCGTGATGCCCTCGACGCCGCTGGGTCAAAAACTCATCCTCGGCGGCGACCCGGACGGCGAGAGCGAGGGCAAGCCGCCGACCGAGGCGCAGACGTACCAGGACCTGATCGGCGCTGAGGGCGATGTCGTCACCGACCTTCGCCCGGTCGGCACCGTCCGGATCGCCGGAGCCAAGTTCGACGCACTTTCCGAAACGCAACTGGTGCGCTCCGGTGGTCGTGTGAAGGTCACCGGTGTCGTGGATGGTTCGATCCTCCGCGTGCGCCCGCTCGTTTAGCTGATTTTCCAGTCTTCTGCGCTCGCCCACGAATCTGGTATGCTCCGCCCCTCGCCCGCTCCGGAGCACTCGATGCCCGCCTTGGCCGTCACGGCGCCGTTCGGTTTCACCTTCGACCCCGTCCGATTCCTCAAGGCCTATCGCGCCGCGGGCATCTCACAGGCTCAGTTCTACCGCAACGAGGCCAAGCCGCCGACTGTGGCCCAAGCGCTCACCGCATCGCATGCCGCTGCTGTGCCGTTCGACTCGATTCACGGCGTCTTCGGCGAGCACATCGACCCGACATCCCCCGACCCGGCCGAGCGGCAGCGCTGTCTGGGGATCTACGAAGCTGAGGGCAAACTCGCGGTAGAACTTGGCGGGCCGATGGTGGTGGTTCACCCAGCCAAGTTCAACGCCGGCATGCGGCTCATGGATGTTGCCGAGGCCGAGTCGATGAGCGCCCCGCGCTGGGCGATCCTCGACCAGTGGCTGCCGCGTCTGGCCGAGATCGGCGAGCGTCTTGGCGTGGTCTACCTCATCGAGAACCAGCCCCGCAATACCCCGCTCGGTCACGACGCTCCCAGACTGGCTGAACACGTGCTCAAGCAGCGGTCGCCGCACATCCGTATGTGCTACGACGTCGGCCACGCGCACATGACCGGCGACGTTGTGCAGACTGTTCGTGCCTGTGCTCCCGCGATCGACTACCTGCACATCCACGACAACGATGCCACTAAGGACGATCACAGGATGCCCGGCGACGGCACGATCGACTGGGCGGGCTTCGCTAAGGTGTTGCGCGAAACGGACTTGAAAGCCCCGCGCATGCTCGAAGTGTTTTACGACGAACCGAAGGTCGAGTCCCTCGCTGCGGCAGGGCTCGGCAAGCGGTTGTCGGCGGCCTTGGCGCCCTGATCGCGAGAGGATTCCGGTGCCGGATCCGAATGCAAAACCCGGTATCGGCAACACGCCCGCAGCCGGGCCCGGGCGGTTTGTGTGGCCGCCCGTGAAGGCGAGGCCGGCGCAGCCAGGGCAGGCCGCCGGCGGCGTCGAGCTCAAGCTGCTTCCCAGCCGCGGCCAACTCATCCCCGGGACCAGCATCGACGTGGACTTGGCCCAGCCCGCTGCACCCACGAGCTGGCAACGGGCGATCGATCAGTTCGAGGATCACTGGCTCGGGCTTACCCACCCGCCGCTGCGCCGTGTGATGGCGGAAACAGGGTGGCGGCCGGACGTGCGCGGGGCGTGTTGCCCGCGCTGCGGCCAGACCGTTGCGGCAATTGTGTCACACGGTGCGGGAGTCGAAGGAGGCTGCGAAACTTGCCGCGAGGAACCCCGCCCATGGACACGCTTGGTGCGACTGGGGGAGTACCGCGGCGAGTTGGCGGCGATGATCCGCCAGGTGAAGTTCACGCACTGGCGTCAGCGTGGCGGCGAACTCGGCAGCCTTCTCGGGGCTTCGGTTCGCGACGAGTTGAACAGAGCCGGAGTGGATCCGGCGCTGGCCCCGATCGTCCCTGTCCCCATGAGCTTCATGCACCGAATCCTCCGCGGCATCGACCACAGTCGGGTCATCGCCCGGGCTGTGGCCAGGGGTGCCGGTAGCCCGTTGGCTCCGGTGTTGGCGCGACGGCGCAAGCCGCCGCAATCGAGCTTGCCGGCCAGTGAGCGAGCCCGCAACATGAGCCGCGTGATGCGACCGGTCTCGGGCCTGCACATTCCGCTCCCCGGGTTAGACCCATGGCAAAGATTGCGCATGGCAGCCGAGCGGGGTGTGCCGATGGTGCTTGTGGATGATGTAACGACCACGGGAGCGACGCTCTGGGAAGCGCTCCGGGACGGATGCAAAGCCCGTGAAATCAAGAGCTTGGAGTGCTGGATCGCAGTGGTGGCCGTGACGCCGAGAGCGGAAAACCAGCCGCGGTGAATTGCCTATCACATGCCAAACGTTCTCCCTTGAACGGTGGAGAAAGCGATCGCTTGGTGTGGACAAATCGGGGTTGAAGGCCTGCGGGGGAAAAATCTTTTGCAGGAGCTTGACCCTCTTGGCGCGCCGGTTACAGTCATGGCCCCAAGTCGATCACCGATCGACGCGGACGTCCACCGAATCGGTGGACGGTACTCCTTGAAAAGTGAACAGTTGGGTAGTCCGCGAGAATGTGCGGATCAGCAGCGGCGTCACGCCGTGCTTCGAGCCGAAGCAGCTGGTCCGATCCAAAGGCCACTCCGAGTTCACAGTCGGAGGGCCGACATTTCTCGTGACTATGAAGCATCAATGCCCTTAAGAAATGTTAGCGAAAAAATGGGTCGGATTTAGCCGTCCGACCCGCGGACAGTACGGGTGACCCAGCGATGGGAAGCCAAGTAGGTCCGGACCGGTCGCAGCAAGCGCTGCGATTTAAAAGCCGGTCAAAAACTTCCTTGCAAGAAACACCGCGAATAGCGGTGCAACGGAAAACAAGTGAAGAGTTTGATCCTGGCTCAGACTGAACGCTGGCGGCATGGTTAAAGCATGCAAGTCGAACGGAGCCGCAAGGCTCAGTGGCGGAAGGGTGAGTAATACGATTGAACGTACCCTGAGGTGGTGGATAGGCATGGGAAACTGTGCGTAATACACCATGATCTCTACGGAGCAAAGATTTATCGCCTTGGGAGCGGCAATCGACCTATCAGGTAGTTGGCGGGGTAAAGGCCCACCAAGCCTATGACGGGTAGCAGGTGTGAGAGCACGGCCTGCCACATCGGGACTGAGACACTGCCCGGACTCCTACGGGAGGCTGCAGCGACGAATCTTCCGCAATGGACGAAAGTCTGACGGAGCGATGCCGCGTGTGGGATGAAGCGGCTTTGCCGTGTAAACCACTGTCAGAAGGTAGAAACAATGATCACCTTCAAAGGAAGGGTCGACTAACCCTGTGCCAGCAGTCGCGGTAAGACAGGGGACCCGAGCGTTAGTCGGAATTACTGGGCTTAAAGGGTGCGTAGGCGGACCTGTAAGTGTCGTGTGAAAGCCCACCGCTCAACGGTGGAACTGCACGGCAAACTGCAGGTCTCGAGGTTGGTAGAGGCGGGTGGAACGATTGGTGGAGCGGTGGAATGCGTAGATATCAATCGGAACGCCAAAGGTGAAGACAGCCCGCTGGGCCAATCCTGACGCTGAGGCACGAAAGCGTGGGGAGCAAACAGGATTAGATACCCTGGTAGTCCACGCCCTAAACGATGTGTGCTGAATCACGGCAGCTCTGACGTTGTCGGGATTGTAGAGAAATTGGTAAGCACACCGCCTGGGGAGTACGGTCGCAAGGCTAAAACTCAAAGGAATTGACGGGGGCTCACACAAGCAGTGGAGCATGTGGCTCAATTCGAAGCAACGCGCAGAACCTTACCTGGGCTTGACATGGCTGGATTAGCTCCTGGAAACAGGAGTAACGCTCGCAAGAGTGGAACAGTCACAGGTGCTGCATGGCTGTCGTCAGCTCGTGCTGTGAAGCGTCGGGTTAAGTCCCTTAACGAGCGCAACCCTTGTCGCTAGTTACCATCAGGTTATGCTGGGGACTCTAGCGAGACTGCCGGTGTCAAACCGGAGGAAGGTGGGGATGACGTCAAGTCCTCATGGCCCTTACGCCCAGGGTTGCACACGTGCTACAATGGTGCATACAAAGCGACGCAAGACCGCGAGGTGGAGCAAATCGCAAAAAATGCACCCCAGTTCGGATTGCAGGCTGCAACCCGCCTGCATGAAGCCGGAATTGCTAGTAATCGGGGATCAGCTACGCCCCGGTGAATGTGTTCCTGAGCCTTGTACACACCGCCCGTCAACTCATGGAAGCCGGGAGTGCCCGAAGCCGCCACGTTACTGTGGCGACCACGGCAAGATCGGTGACTGGGAGTAAGTCGTAACAAGGTAGCCGTAGGAGAACCTGCGGCTGGATCACCTCCTTTCTAAGGGATTCCTTAGACCGGACATAGGTCTGGTTCGATGTCGCAAGACAACGAACGTTCAACAGGCCTCGCGGGGCGACCCGCACCCGGTTCGTCAGTGCATCCTCGTCCACGCAAGTGGATAGCGGCGGCGCAAGCCGTCGTCAACGGACCCCAACTGTTTGCAATTAACGCAGCGCCCACCGGCTCAACCCGGTGGGCGTTGTCGCTTTTGGACCGCGCTACTCCGTCGACGCTAACCTCTGTTTCCGCACCGTAATCCTCATGGCCTCCATCCTCCACATCGATAAGAGCATCCGCAACCTCCGGCGCTACGCCGAGATCGTCCGCGTGCTCGTTGGTCACGGCTTCGAGGATGTCGTCCAGGAAGTCGGCCTCGAACGCGTTTTCTCTCGCGGCATGCGCATCGTCGGCGCCAAGCGGCTCGCCGCCGAATTCGCCCACCTGCCCCGCAAGGTCCGTCTCCGCCGCGCGATGGAGGCGCTGGGCCCGACATTCATCAAGCTCGGCCAGGTTCTCTCCACGCGCCCCGACCTGATTCCCGAGGAATGGGCCGAGGAGTTCAAGCTCCTCCAGGACGACTGCCCGAAGGTCGCCTTCGCGCAGATCAAGGCGACGCTCGTCGAAGAGTTCGGCGAGCAGCTCCCCGAGATCTTCGCGAGCATCGATCAGGAGCCGCTCGCGGCCGGCTCGATGGCCCAGGCCCATCGCGCCAAGCTCGCCACCGGCGAGGATGTCGTCATCAAGGTCCTCCGCCCGGGCATCCACGCCGTCACCGCGGCGGACATGGAGGCCCTGCGCCTGATCGCCTCGTTCGCCGAGCAGCACTTCGCCGATCTCGGCTATAGCCCGACCGAGGTCGTCAACGAGTTCGCCCGCGAGCTGGTGAAGGAAGTGGACCTGACGCACGAGGGCCGCTCGACCGATCGGCTGCGCCGGAACTTCGAGGGTGACGAAGGTGTCGTCTTCCCCAAGGTCTACTGGCACGCGACGACGCCGTCGGTGTTGACCATCGAAGAGATCCACGGTGTGCTCCTTTCGCGCCTCAAGGAAGGGCAGCTCACGCTCGAAGATCGCAAGAGTGTGGTCGCCAACGGTGCGAGGGCCGTCATGCGCCAGTGCCTGGAGATCGGCTTCTTCCATGCGGACCCGCACCCCGGCAACCTCTTCGCGATGTCCGACGGGCGCATCGCCTTCATCGACTGCGGCATGACGGGCCAGCTCGACGATCGGACCAGCCAGCAACTCGCCGAACTGGTCGCCGGCGTTGTCGACGGCGATCTGGATCAGGTGATCACGGTCATCTCCAACCTCGCAGATGTCGACTACGACAAGCTGGAGAGCCGCCCGTTCCGCGCCGATGTCCGCGAGTTCGTGTCGCACTTCCACGACGTGCCCCTCGAGCAGCTCAACATGGGCAAGCTGCTCAAGGAGTTTTTCGACAAGCTGCGGGCACACCACATCCGCTGTCCGGGGGACATGGTCCTGCTCATCAAGGCCCTCTCGACGATCGAGTCGGTCGGCCTCAGCCTCGATCCGGATTTCGAGGTCGTCTCTTTCGCGCGGCCGTACATTGAGAAGCTCGTCAAACGCAAGTACAGCATCGGTGAACTGCGTCGTCGGCTGCGGGGCGGTCTGTTCCGTTACGCCGAACTCGCCGAGGATCTCCCCGGCCAAGTCCGCGGCATGCTCTCGCAGATCCGCAAGAACAAGTTCGCGATCAATCTCGAGCACCGCGGCCTCGCCCGGCTCACTCACACCATCGAACACGCCAGCCGCAACATCTCCTTCGCGCTCATCATCAGTGCGATGCTCGTCGGCTCCTCGATCCTCGTCCTCTCCGACCGCGGCAACACCAGCCACTCAATCCTGGGCCTGACCGCGCTGGGAATCGGCGGCTTCCTGCTGGCCGCGGTCCTGGTCGTGGTGATGGTGATCAGCAACCGACGATTCCGTGAGTGACGCCGGTGCCACCGAGCACCGTCAGCGTTTCTTCCCGGTCTTCTTTCGAGCCTTGGCCTTCTTGGCTGCAGGCTTTTTCGCCGTGGGCTTCTTTGCTGCGGCCTTTTTCTTCTTCGCCTTTTTCTTGGCGCTCTTGGCCTGCATCGTCTTGCCTGCGCCGCGGAGCTGGTTGCCCGCCGCCGAGAGTAGCCCGCCCACGATTGTGCCGGTAGCCTTCACGCCTGTACTGGCGGCCTGCGTCGCCAACTCACCGAGATGACCGTTCGCGGCCTCGAGCGCCGACTTGGCCGCCGGTCGGATCTCCTTCGCGGCGGCCTTGGCGTGGTTGACCACCGAGTGCCATTCGTGCTTGGCATCGTCGCCGACGTGGTCTGCAAAGCTCTTGACCGTCTCGAAGAAGTTCTCTTCCAATCCCTGCAAGTCGCGGACGGTCTGCTTCACCGGCCCGTGCGCCAGGCGCTGCCCGCGTTTGCGTGCATCCTCAAAGGTGGCCTTGGTGGTGTTCGCGGCGGCGGCGTAGGCGTCCGAGAGCCCACTGACGACCTGCTTGAGCACCGAGTGCCGCTCGTTGGGCATCGCATCCTTCACCGCATCGGTGACGCCGCCCATCACGTCGTTGGCGACGGTGGTGAGCTGGCGGAGCCCGGTCTTGCTCCCCGCGATCGTGCGCGCGGCAAGCTCGCGGATGCGGACGCGGACTTCGCTGCGGTTCTCAACGGCGGACGCGGTTTCGTGCGGGGTAGGCATGGCAAGCTCCGGAGACGCATGACTAGTCTAGTCCTTGGCGGGCATCGGCTTAGAACCATCAGGTTCGCCATCGGACTCATTCGACTGACCTTCTGGCTTGCGGATGACCCGCACGCCGGGAATGGTGATCTGCTTCCCCCAAATGCTGTTGTACAGAGTCTCCCAGCACGCGAACGTTGGCGCGGGGCGGATGACGACATCGACGACGGCCGTGTCCACAGTCATCCCACCCCACGAAAACTCTTTGATTCGGGGTTCGGTTTGGGTATTTCGCTCGAGAATGTACTGACCGAAGGTCCATTCGCGCGGTGGGCCATACTCACCATCAGACAGTCTTTCGAGCAGTAACAGGTCGCCAACAACAGCCGTTGTCAGTGAATTGCCGTCAAAGGTGATTCGCACGTCGCAATCCTGTTGAGTCTGGATCACGGTTGCACTCATCCCGTGCTTGAGTTGTTCCTCGACAGCTGGGTCGAAAACCAGCTCGACGAGAGGAACGCCCGTCTCCACGATCTCGCTTTGGAGCGTCTCTTCGACGGTCCATTCGCAGTTGAGCGGTGCGGATGCGTTAGAGCCAAATGAGCCCGTTACGGACCATCGGATGCGAGCCTTGAGCAGGCCCGGAGCGGATTCAATCCAGCCGGTATGACGTGTCATTATCAAGCGGCCGCCCTGACTCTGGAACTTCCACGCCCAATTCGCGTTATCCAGTCGGCGTGCTTGAGTGTTAACTTCGAAGTTGTCGAGCTCCGCATGGATCTCGCCAAAGGTGCCTCGGCCGAGTCGCATGTCCGCGTCGTCAAATATCAGACAAAATGGCAGCCACTCTTGTGTGTGTGCGCGGCGATAAGTGGTGGTGTGAAAACGCCACCCTTGCTGACAATATCGGGTCCAGATGTCGTCTGGGCATCGCCCTGTGGAGCGAGCGGATTCCACCAAGCTGCCCCATTCGGGAATCCAGGCGCGGCCGGTGTTTGCCTGAGCATCCAAGGCAAGAGGCAGGAGTTGTCGGACTGTGCTGGTGGATAGTCGCCCTTCCATGCTCCTTTTGGCGAGTTCGGACAATTCTCCGATCGGGTCCCTCCGGGCGTGCTTGACCTCAAGCACCAACAGCCATGTTGGTTCGATGGCATTCCAGTTGAATCCCGATGTCTGCATCCACTTTGCCGCGCCGAGCATTGTCAGTGAAGTGAGCAGCAGGAAGGCTCCGAGAGACAACGCCCATCGTCGCTTTGCTCGGGCGCCGATCCGAACGGCGCGTGGCCGGAGAATGTCCGCGCCGCACTCGGGGCACCTGCCCGCACCGCCAAGGCCGACGAGATCGAAGGCGCATCGCCGGCAGATCGGGTGGTCGTTCACGCGACGTCCACGCCAGCCCAAGGCGAAGACGGCGATACCTACAGCCGAGAGCACCCCAAGCCCACACAAAATGAGTGACGGGATGGCAAGCCATGCAGCCATGCCGCAAGTCTAACAGGGACGCAATTCGCTCCCTTACGCGGTTTTATGCGGACCGCTATACGGGTTCTTCTCGTGGCGGACGATTGAGCCCGTTTCGAGGTAGATCAAGTCCTCGGCGATGTTCTTCATCAAGTCGCCGACACGCTCCAACTCGCGGCCGCAGCGGAAAATTCGCATGGCCGCGGCCTGGCTGTTGCGGTTGTCGCCCATGATGTCCAGGCATTCCTCGAAGAGACGCTTGTCGAGGTTGTCGATCGCCTTGTCGTTGAGGGGAACCAATCGGGCGGCCTGTACGTCCTGGTTGCGGAGCGTGGAGAGGACGGCATGGCACAGCATCGGAACGCGCTGGGTGAGTTCCTTGAGTGAGATCGGGAATTCCGTCACGCCGAGGTTCTTGAGTTTGACGGTCTGCTTGGCGAGGGCGACCGAGTGGTCGGCCACGCGCTCCAGGTCGTTGTTGATCTTCATGATCGTCGTCAACTCGCGGAAATCGCGGGCGAACGGTTGAAAGAGCGCCATCACGCGGAAGCATTCTTCCTCGATGCGGACCTCTTCGCGGTCGATCTCGTCGTCCTGTCCGATGACCTTGCGCGCCAGTTCCACATCGAGGCGCACCAGCCCGTCGGCCGCCTGCTCCAGCATCCCGATCGCCTGCACCGCCTCGCTCACCAGCAGGGTCTTGAGGCTCCGCAGCTCGCGTTCGAGCTGCAAGTCCTTGGCTGATCGCGGGCGCGACGGGAACGCTTCGGGGAGGGGTGTTTCGGGAAGATCGGCCTGGCTCATGGGATTGACCTTGCCCCGGGAACAGGGCGGGGGGAGAAGTCCTGATGGGGAGCATATTCCACTTGCTTGCGCCGGATTCGGGAGGCGTGCGGTCTTTAAGTCGCCTTGACAATCGGCACCTCGATATGCCGCGGCAAGCCTTGCGCGGCGGGTCCGGTCCGGGTTACCCGTCCACGGCCTGCCAACACCGATGCGGAAGCCGCCGAATCGTCGATGACAGCGGCTAAGGTCTCGGTGCATGAGCATGGACGCCAGCATCCCGCCGTCAATCCCGTTCCACGTCACCCGGGCTTATGGCCCGAGCGCTGGGGTGCGGCCTGTACAGCCCGCGGCGCGGGTTGCGGCGCCATCTGCCGTGAAAGCCGCCGCCAAGATCGAGCCGTCGAGCCGGCTGGTCGCCGCGACGGTGCCGGGCAAGGTGGACTTCCGGGCCGATGGGCCGCAGCCGGGGGCGGGGGGGGCGGCGCTGCCGATGTACCGACACCCCGCGGACAAGAACCAGGCAGCAACGGCGATCCAGCTCGGCCGGTCGCTCGACGTCAGCGGGTGATCCACGCGTGATCGCCCTCCCCGCGGTGTACCGTCTGACCGATGCCGCAACGAACACTGCCGCCGTTCTCGCCGCTGGTTGAGCATTTCGGGCTTGACCGCGATGTGGTGTTCCTGAACCACGGGTCGTTCGGCGCGGTGCCGCTGAGCGTGCTGCGGCGGCAGGACGAGATCCGGCGGCGCGTTGAGCTGGAGAGTGTGCGATTCTTCGTTGAGGAACTGGAGCCGATGCTCGATACGGTGCGGGCGAAGTGCGCTCCGTTTGTGGGAAGCGACCCGGAGGACTTTGCGTTCGTGCATAACGCGACGACGGGCGTGAACGCGGTGGTGCGTAGCCTCAAGTTCAAGCCGGGCGACGAGCTGCTGGTCGGCAACCAGGAGTACAACGCGTGCAACAACGCGTTCCGGTTTGTCGCGGAGCAGTGGGGGGCCACGGTGCGGTCGGTCGAGGCGCCGTTCCCGATCGCGTCGGCGGATGAGTTCGCCGATGCGGTGGTCGGCGCGGTGACCGAGCGGACGAAGCTGGTGCTGCTGAGCCACATCACCAGCCCGACGGGGATCATCCTGCCAGTGGAACGGATCATCCGCGAGGTTCAGGCTCGGGGTGCTGACGTGCTGCTCGACACCGCGCACGGGCCCGGGTTTGTGCCGCTGGATATCGCCAAGCTCGGCGCGGCGTACACGACGGGGAATTTTCATAAGTGGTGTTGTGCGCCCAAGGGCTCGGCATTCCTGCACGTGCGGCGGGATCGGCAGGAAGGAATCCACCCGACAGTGATCTCGCACGGGTACAACTCGGTCCGGTCTGGGCGGAGCAAGTTCCGGTTGGAGTTTGATTTCCTGGGCTCGATCGACGCCACGCCATGGCTGGTGACGGGGGATGCGATCGATGCGATCCCCGCGATGGTTCTCGGGGGCTGGGCGGAGGTGATTCGACGCAACCGGGCCTTGGCGATTCAGGCCCGCGACCTGCTCTGCGCGGCGCTTGGCACGCGGCCGCCCGCGCCGGACTCCATGCTCGGCAGCCTCGCTGCGGTGTTGCTGCCGGACGACTCGCCGGAACGCACCGAGCGGCTGGCGAAGCGGCCGACTCGCTACATGGATGCGCTGCAGGATCGGCTGATGGATGCGTGGAAGATCCAGGTGCCGGTCTTCCGGATCGTGATCGGAGGAAAGGCGCTGCGGATCTGCCGCATCAGCGCGCAGGTGTACAACTCGATCGAGCAGTACGAGTACTTGGCGAAAGCCCTGGTGGAAGAATTGGCCGGCGAGCGCAAGCTCTAACGGCCTTTGGCGTGTGTTCAGCCAAGCTCGTACGAATCGTTGAGCAGCGGGTACTCGGCGCGCACGCCGAACTTCTGCATGATCGCCGCGCCGAGCAGTTCGCGGGGCTTCGGCTCGCCGTGCGTCAGGAAGAGCCGTGGCTTCTTCGGGCCTGCGCACGCGGCGCCGGCCCAGTCGATGAGCGTGGTGCGCCCCGCGTGTGCGCTGAACCCGCCGAGCGAGGTGACCTGGGCGTTGACATCCACAGGCTGGCCGAGGATGCGGACTTGCTTCTGCTTCTCGACGAGGCGGCGGCCGAGTGTGCCCTGGGCTTGGAATCCGGGGATGATGAGGTGGGTGTTGGGCTGGGAGAGGTGCTGGCGGAGGTGATGCACGATGCGCCCACCGTTGCACATGCCGGCGCCGGCGATGATGACCGCAGGGCCATTGAGGTCGTTCAGGGCCCGGCTTTCCTGGCCGGTCACGCTCATACGCAGACCGGGGAAGCGCAGGGGGTTGCACCCCTTGTCGATCATGTCGAGGGCGTCTTCGTCGAAGCTGCCCTTGTTGGAGTCGTAGATTTTGGTGACGCTGATGGCCATCGGGCTGTCAACGACCACCGGCATTTTCAGCTGGTGGTTGCAGCCGAGTGGCGCGAGGAAGTAGAGGATCGTCTGCGTGCGGCCGATCGCAAATGACGGGATGAGGATCTTGCCGCCATCGCCCTGGGCCTGCCGCACGATGTCGTGGAGCCTGGCGACCGAATCGGGAAGCGACGGGTGATCGCGGTCGCCGTAGGTGGACTCCATCACCATCACGTCAACATCGTGCAAGGGGGTGGGGTCGTTGAGGATCGCGGCGCCGCGCTCGCCGATGTCTCCGGAAAACGCGATCGTCTTGGTGGCGCCGTCGGATTGGGCTCGGAGCACGAGCGAAGCGGACCCGATGATGTGGCCGGCGTCGGAGAAACGCATCGAGATGCCGGGCGCGATCTCGCGGTCCTGCTCGTACGGGACTGCGGTCATCAGACGGACCATCGCCGTTACGTCGTTCTCGTCGAAGAGCGGGCCGCAGTGTGTGCCGGGCGGGCAGCCGCGCTGGCCGCGTTTGCGCTGGCTGCGCTCGAAGTCCGCGGCCATGAGGTGGGCGGCGTCGCGAAGGGAGAGGTCGGCGAGCGGGATGCTCGGGGGTGTGCAGTAGATCCGGCCCTTGAACCCGTCGCGGACGGTGATGGGCATGCGGCCGACGTGGTCCAGGTGGGCGTGGGTGAGGACGATGGCGCTCAGGTCACGGGAGTTGAACGGCAGTGCCCGCATGTTCTTCAGGATGGACTCGGGACCGCCTTGGAAGAGGCCGCAGTCGATCAGCACGCGTGCGCGGCCGGTGTCGAGCAGGTAACACGATCCAGTGACTTCACCCGCCGCGCCGTGAAAGGAGAGCTTCATTGAGGGGCAGTGTACCTCAGCGAGCGGCCCGCCACAGCCAGGGAAGAGTTCCAAGTCGGAGCAGACTGGAAGCGGCGAAGAGCCAGAGGTACGCGGACTGTGGGATCTCCGTCCCGCCAGCCAGCAACTTAAGGAACGTGCCGCCGAGGAACGCGCCGGTCGCGATCGCGCAGGCGCTCAGGAAGTTCCAAGTTGTCCAGAGGCTGGTGCGTTCCTCTTCGTGGGTGTGGCGGAGGAGCAGGAGGAACGAGGCGAGGTCGTAGCACGCCCACGCGAGGCCGGCGTACGCCTGAGCCGCCAGCAGCCAGAAGAAGTTGGAGGAGCACGTCCACAGGATGGCCGTCGGCACAACGCCGATGCCACCGATGAGCAGCAGCCGCCCGGGGCCGTAGCGCTTGGCCCAGCCGGTGAGCGTCGAGAGGGCCAGGGCCTTGGCGAGCATGACGGTGCCAACAAGTGCGGCGGTCTCGAGGTAGCTGAACTTGAGCTGATCGAGCAGATAGGGAACGCAGAATGGGCCGGAAAGGTTGGCCGCGATGGTGATGGCGAACATGTACGCCAGCACACGCATGGCGCGGCCGCCGTCGGCCGCGAGCAGGCCGCGGACCACCCGGAGCAGCGGAACACGCCGGTGGGGGCGGGTATCGCCGCGAGGGTCGGTATGGCGGGCGAGCATGGTAGTGGAGAAGGTGCGGCAGAGGAGTGCGACACCGAAGAGCACGGCAAAGAGCGGGAGCACCGTGCTCGGGTCGGCGATCTCTTTGAGTGACTTGTTGCCGGTGGCCGTGGAGAGGATGAGCGCGCCGGCAAGGTAGCCGACGAGCGTCCCGATCTGGAGCAAACGCTGGCGGACGCCGAAGAAGCCGGCGCGGATGCGTTCGGGAACGATCGCGCCGATGAGCGTGCTCCACGCGGCCCCGCACGCCATCCCCGCGCCGTAGTAGAGCGTGGCCATGGCGAAGACGACCGAGAGGGGCAACTCGCCGAGGAGTGCGCCGGCGATCATGGGCGCGAAGGCGCAGGCCTGGAGCGCCGCGGTGAAAACGACCCAGCGCTTGGTGGAGCCGGCGAGGTGGATGGTGCGTGAGGAGCCGGTCTGCGCGACGCCGCCGATGATCTGCGGGAGCGTCGTCACCCAACCCGCGGCGACCGGCCCGTGCCCCAGGGCCAGCACGAAGGCCGAGAAATACTGCTCGCCGATGCCAACCATGACCGCCCACGACGTGCCGTCGGCGATGCTGATGCGCAGGTCACGCCGCGGCGAGGCTCGGGTTGGGCTGGGGGCTGGGGTCTCCGACACCGGAGGTGAGGATACCCGGTGCGAGCGAGAGACAAAGAGCTTCAACGGCGGCGGCGGCGAGAAGCGGAAAACGCAGCGAAGGCGAACGCGGCTGTCGCGCCCGGCGTGGGAATCGTGACGATCGTGTCGAGCGTGAAATCACCCGCGACCTGCGGGTTGAGGCGCACTTCGATCAGGTCCACGTCGGCGAGGTTGATTCCCGCGCCCAGGATGAGGGCGAAATCCGCGAAGGCGAAGTCGAGGTTGAACGGAGTATTGCTTGCCGGTGCGTTATGGGTGAGCACGACGGTGGAGGTCGCGGGCGTGCCGCGGCCGCTGTTGAGGACGATCTCGATGGGCATGAGCTGGTCGTTGCGGATGAACTCGAGGCGGATGCCGGTGGCGCCACCGGCGCCGATGTTGCCGTTGAGTCCGAAGAAGCTGTTGGCGTCGTACTGCAGCACGACCAGCGCCAGCACGCCCGCGTCGGCAGAGAGATCGAGCGAGCCGGCACCGGCGGGGTTGACGCGCAGGCGGGCGCGGTCATCGGCGAGTACTCCCGGACCCGGAGCGCCGATGTAGCTGAGGGCTTCGGTCCGGGCTGCGCCGATCGCGCCGGAGATGCCAGTCTGCGACACGATGAAACCCGTGGTGATGGGCGGATTGGTGTAGTCCGCGGTGAGCGTGATCGCGCCATCGGTGAAGTCGTCGATGACAATTGGCTGAGCTGCGGCCACGCCTGTGAGCGCGAGATACGCGCCGCCGAGGGCGGCGATGGAACGAGCTGAAAGCACGGCAATCCCCTTCCAGTCCAATCTTCCAGTTCAATTCAATATGGAGAAGCCCGGACCGATCCCGGCCCGGGCTTTCCTGAGCGACGCGACATTCCAAGTTACCACCGATTCGAGGAGTGACCACCCCGCTGGTGCGGCCCCATTGGACAATCAGCACTCTGGAGTAGTGCGATAACGCTGGTGATCTGCGGCGAGAGCGAACAAAGTGTCTAACCGGGAGCGGGGGCTCCTCTATACTCCGTTTCAGGCGTTTTCCCGTGCCCTTTGTCCGCCGCCGCGGAGCTGCCATGGCCCCCAATCCCTCGGTCCCCTCGTCCGCCGCCCACCCCAAGCCCGCCCAAGACCATCCGGCCGGTCCGGTCTTCACCAACACCCCTCCGAAGCCGACGACGCCGACGGGGATGGGCTCGGGGGGGAAGATCGATCCCAACGCGGTGACGATCAGCGGGTTGGTGCTGGATGCCAGCTACGGTCCGGACAAGCCTGCTGACAGCCTGAAGAACCACGCGCGGGAGATCAACGAGCCGGGCAAGTTCCCGTTCACGCGGGGCCTCTTCCCGCAGGGGTATCGCACACGGTTGTGGACAATGCGGCAGTTCGCGGGCTTCGGCTCGGCGGACGACACCAACAACCGCTTCAAGTACCTGCTCTCGCAGGCCAAGGGGACTGCGGCCAACACGGGGCTGAGCACCGCGTTCGACCTGCCGACGCTGATGGGACGCGACTCGGACGATGCGCTCTCGGCCGGCGAGGTGGGCAAGTGCGGCGTGGCGATCTGCACGATCGAGGACATGCACCGGCTGTACGCGGATATTCCGATCGGCGAGGTGACGGTCAGCCAGACGATCAACGGACCGGCCGCGGCGATCTGGGCGATGTACCTGGCGATGGCCAAGCAGCGGGGGATCGGCTGGGACAAGCTCGGGGGCACGCTGCAGAACGACATCCTCAAGGAGTTCCACGCGCAGAACGAGTTCATCTACCCACCCGAGCCGAGCGTGAAGCTGGTGGTGGACACGATCGAGTTCCAGAGCAAGTTCCTGCCGAAGTGGAACAGCGTTTCGATCAGCGGCTACCACATCCGCGAGGCGGGGAGCACGGCGACACAGGAGTTGGCCTTTACGCTGCGCGACGGGATGGAGTATGTCGAGGCGTGCATGGAACGCGGGATGCCGGTCGATGAGTTCGCCCCGCGCCTGAGCTACTTCTTCAACAGCCACAACGAGTTCTTCGAGGAGCTGTGCAAGCTCCGCGCGGCCCGGCGCATCTGGGCCCGCATGATGAAGGACCGTTACGGCGCCAAGAACGAGCGCTCATGGTTCATGAAGACGCACGTGCAGACTGCAGGGTGCTCGCTCACCGAACAGCAGCCGATGAACAACATCGTGCGCGTCGCCTACCAGGCGATGGCCGCGGTGCTGGGCGGGTGCCAGAGCCTGCACACCGACAGCATGGACGAGACGCTCGGCCTGCCGACGGAGCAGGCGGTGACGGTGGCGCTGCGGACGCAGCAGATCCTGGCTCACGAGACGGGCGTGACGCGCGTCGCCGACCCGCTCGGCGGCTCGTGGTTTGTCGAGCAGCTCACCGACCGCATCGAGGGCGAGGCTTTGGACTACATCGCGGAGATCGATGCGATGGGCATCGGCAGCGCGGCACAGAGCGGCGAACGCGGCGAGCGACGGGCCGGCGTGTACGCCCCGCGCATGACCTACGGCCGCGGCGTCGTCAGCGGCATCAACAAGGGGTATTTCCGTCGCCAGATCGCCGAGGCGAGCTACCGCTTCAGCGAGGAGATGGAAGCCGGCGACCGCGTGATCGTGGGCGTCAACGCCTACCGCGACGAGAACGAGTCACGCCCGATCGAGATCCTGCAGATCCCCCACACTGTCGAGATCGAGCAGTGCGAGCGGCTTTCAAAGTTCAAGCAGCGGCGCGATGCCGCGGTGGTGAAACGCTCGCTCGACCACATCCGCCTGGCATGCCAGGGCAAGCCGTACACATGCGACTGGATGGATGGCCGGCAGGTGACGACAGCCGGGCTGCACGCGACCAATGTCATGCCCGCGCTGGTGGACGGTGCGCTCCACAACTGCACGCTGGGCGAGATGGTCCAGGCGATGGCGGATGTCTACGGGCGGTATTCGGGCGGGCCGGAGTGGTGAATGCGGCAACCGCCCGCAACGCAGTCCGTATGACACAGCATGTCGCTTCGTCGTGATGCGTTCACCGGACTGTTGCTGGGAACGGCTGTCGGGGACGCGATCGGTTTGCCGCGCGAGGGGCTTTCGGCTCGCCGCGCCGAGCGCATGTTCGGACCGCCGCCGCTTGGTCACCGCTTGCTATTTGGTCGCGGGATGATCAGCGATGACACTGAGCACGCGTGCATGACGGCGCAGGCTTGGTTGGAGTCGGGCGGCGACCCGGACAGATTTGCACGCGTGTTCGCCAGAAAGCTGCGCTGGTGGCTTGCCGCGATCCCGGCGGGCGTTGGGCTGGCGACGCTGCGCTCGGGGATCAAATTGTGGAGCGGTGTGGCTCCCAGCCACAGCGGTGTCTGGTCGGCGGGGAACGGCCCGGTGATGCGATCGCCCGTGCTTGGATTGCTCGCGCACGATGACGCGGATCATCTCGTCCGGCTGGTGCGTGCATCCACCATGATGACACATACGCACCCGCTTGCACTGGATGGAGCGGTCGCGACGGCGCTGGCTGCGCGGCACGCTGCGACGTACGGGCCGTCGGGCGATGTCGCCATGTTGTTGGCCGAGTGGGACGCGCACATTCAGTCAACCGAGATGCGAACCAGCTTGACGGCGGCCGCGCGTTCAGCCCTGGATCACGTATCGCCACGGGAGTACGCGGGATCTATCGGGTGCGGCGATGGCGTCTCGGGGTACATTCTCAAGACTGCGCCCGCGGCAATTTTCTGCTGGTTGCGATTTCGTGAGAGCCTCCGCGACGCCGTCGAGGCGGTCGTGTCCCTTGGCGGCGACAGCGACTCCACCGGTGCGCTGACCGGAGCGCTGGCGGGGGCGGATTTGGGCGATTCAGCTATCCCGCCACAGTGGCTCGACGGGCTTGTCGATTGGCCGCGGTCATCGAAGTGGATTCGATCGCTGGCAGACCGATTGCATCAGGCCAGCGAGCGAAAGTGGATCTCCGAACCGCTCCCGTTGAATTGGGCCGCGCTGCCAATACGGAATCTCGTGTTCACAGCTGTCGTGCTTTCGCACGGCGTTCGGCGTTTGCTTCCGCCGTATTGAGCACTTCCGGGCCATCGGTTGACTTCCGGTCAATGAGATTGACCGCCCATGGACCTCTGGCTAGGTTCTGTGCATTCGGATCTCATTTCGGAGTGCACCCAATGTTCCGTTCCTTTCCCCGCATGGTCACACTGTCGCTCGCACTGGCCGCAAGTCTCTGCTGGACTGCCGGGTGCCAGACCACCACCTCCGTCGCCGAGTCTCACCCGCAACTCTTCGATGGAATGGGGCCGCACAAGCGGGCCGTCACGACCAACTCCACCGAAGCGCAGCGCTACTTCGACCAGGGTCTGACGTGGACGTTCGCCTTCAACCACGACGAGGCGATCCGCTCGTTCACCGAGGCCGCGCGGCTCGACCCCGACTGTGCCATGGCGTGGTGGGGGATCGCGCTGTGCAACGGGCCGCACATCAACAACCCCGCGATGGACGAGGCTCACTCCAAAGCCGCGTGGGCGGCGTTGCAGAGGGCCGAGGCACTGGCGCCGAAGGCCTCGCACGTGGAGCAGGCCCTCATTGCCGCGCTGTCGCGGCGGTATGCCAACCCGGCCGCGGGCGCGCTGCCGATGACGCCCGAGCAGCGGGCGCCGCTGGACAAGGCCTATGCGCAGGCGATGGCCCGCGTCGCCAATGCCTATCCCGCCGATCAGGATGTCGCGGTGCTCTACGCCGAATCGCTGATGGACCTGCGCCCGTGGGACCTGTGGGCCCACGATGGCACGCCGCGTCCGGAGACGCCGCAGATCCTCGAGGCGATCGAGCGCGTGCTGGCCGCGAACCCCAATCACCCCGGTGCCTGCCACCTCTACATCCACGCGGTCGAGGCATCGCCGCATCCCGAGCGAGCCGATCGCGCCGCAGCCAAGCTCCGCACACTCGTGCCGGCATCGGGCCACCTGGTGCACATGCCATCGCACATCGATGTGCGCACGGGACGCTGGGCGATGGCCAGCGATCAGAATGCACAGGCGATCGAGGTCGATGCGGCGTACCGCAAGCTCTCACCCACGCAAGGCTTCTACCGCATCTACATGGCCCACAACCGACACTTCCTCGCCTACGCCTGCATGATGGAGGGCCGCAGCGCCGATTCCCTTGCCGCCGCCCGCGGCATGATCGCCAGTATCCCGACCGAGTTCATCCAGCAGAACGCCGCGATGATCGACGGCTACCTGCCAATCCCCACCGAGGTGCTGGTGCGCTTCGGGCGCTGGCAGGAGATTCTTGAGGAGCCGCAGCCGCCGCAGCACCTTCCGATCACCACGACGTTCTGGCGGTTTGCTCGCGCAACGGCGTACGCGGCGCTGGGAGATATCCCCGCCGCTGAGCGTGAACAGAAGTTGTTCCGTGCCGATGTGCGGCGCGTTCCTGAAGGGGCGCTCATGGCGATCAATCCCGCGCACAAAGTCCTGTCGATCGCGGACCACACCCTCGAAGGCGAGATCGCCTTCCGCCGCGGCGAGACCGACCGTGCCGTGAGCGAGTTCAAGTCCGCCATCGCCATCGAGGACACACTGCAGTACATGGAGCCGCCGGATTGGGTCCAGCCGGTCCGTCACTCGCTGGGAGCGGTGCTGCTGCACGCCGGACGCGTCGATGAGGCCGAGGTTGTCTATCGCGAGGACCTCAAGATGTGGCCGGAGAACGGCTGGTCGCTGCTGGGACTCTCCAAGTGCCTGGCGGCCAAGAACTCGCCGGAGACCGCGGCGGCTGATGCTCGGCTTGCCAAGGCGTGGCAGCGGTCGGACATGAAGATTGGCGTCAGTTGCCTGTGCGTGCCGGTCAAGGGGGAATAACGACGGACCGGGACAGCGGCACCAACTTCGCAAGATTCGTCACTGGCACCGGTCGGACAATTGTGGGATGATCCTGCCTCGCACGCCCGATTCCGGGCCGCTTGCGTACCTCAGGAGCATCCGCATGGAATTCGTCACCCACCTCTGGCTCCCCATCGTCGTCTGTTCCGTCGCCGTCTGGATTGTCAGCGCGATCTTCTGGATGGCGCTGCCGCACCACAAGGGGGACTTCAAAACCCTCCCCGACGAGCAGAAGCTCATGGATTTCATGCGGGCGGCGAACATTCCCCCGGGTGTGTACGGCTACCCGGACTTCCGCAACTGCAAGGACCCCAAGTCTCCCGATGGCAAGAAGCAGTGGAACGAGGGACCGATGGGGCTGCTGAACGTGTGGCCCAAGATCAATATGGGCCGCAACATGTTCCTGACGTTCCTGGTCAACCTGGTGGTGACGATCCTGATCGCGTACCTCGGTCACGAGACGATTCCGATGGGCGCGCCATTCGCCAAGGTCATGCAGGTGATCGGCACCGCCGGCGTGCTTGCCTACGCGTTCGCCTTCCTCCCCAACCACATCTGGTTCGGTGCCAACCGCTCGGCGACATGGTCGTCGGTCTTCGACGGAGTCGTCTATGGACTGGTCACGGGGGCGATTTTCGGATTGATGTGGCCGGCGAAGTAGGGGGCGCGCCGCTCATGTCCAGCGGGTGGAGTTGAGCAGCGCGGTCCTTTTTGCCGATCTGCCACCACAGGACCGGACCGATGAGCGGCGCGATCCACGCAATGATGATCCACAGGATCTTGTGGTTGGTGGTCACTTCCGCCTTGGCGATATCGATTACCGCGAAGATGAACAGAACCATCTGGGCGATACCGATCGATATCGCGCCGCACCACAAGAGAATGAACAGCAGCGGAAGCGCCAAGAGCATGGCGGGAGTCTACTCGTCCGCTGGGGGGAACCGGCGCCCGCTACTTCCCGCGTCCGAGCAGGTAGTACAGGATCAGCCCGATCAGCGGCAGCAGGAAAATGATCAGCAGCCACAGCACCTTGTTGCCCAGGGGCTTGCTGCTCATCAGGATCTCGACCGCCGCAATCAGCCACAGGATCAGGTGGAGGAGGCCGAGGATCGTGTACAGCATGGTTGGCGTCTCCGATTGGCCGCGAGTGCCGTGGCCTGTGGGCGACCAGACACTAGGCGTTCACCTGCGGCAACCACTGGTGGAGACAAACTCCGCCCCGATACCGAAGCGTTCTTGCTAAGCCGAGGCCGCCGGGGCTGATGCCGCGGGCGGCACAACTCTCCGGATCGCCTTATCGAGAATCTCCGGCGTGATCTCGACCCGTTGCGCTCCGCCGGTCAGTTGCCGGTGCAGCGCCGCCGTCCGTGCCACCTCGAAGATGTCCTCGACTTCCGCGGGGTTGTTCGCCGCCGCCAGCACGCGGCGCGTCGCCTCGGTTTCGTCCATCCCGACCAGCACAGAACCGCTCGCGAACGCCCGCTGGCGATAGAACGCGCAGACGTCCGTCAACAGTTTCACCAGCCGCGCGTCGCTGGTGCAGGGCCGCGATGTGTGCGTCGGCGTCCCCGGCAGCACGATCTTGATGCCGAAGAGATTGTCAGTGTCGCTATCGGGTTCGAAGGAGTTAGCGGTGCCGACCACCAGCACGTTGTGCAGCACGCTCGATGTCTCGATCAGCGCATCCAGTTCCGCCTCGACCTCCTCGTCCTCGGCGTCGAAGACCGAGTCAACGCGCGGGATGAGGAGCATCGCCCGCTCGTCACCCAGCTTGCGAACCATGCTCTTGGCCTTTGCGAGCGCGTCGGGGTTGCGTGGGTTGTAGACCGTGATGATCCGGTTGAGGTTCGCGAGCTGCGCGATCCGCCTTGCGAGCGCCTTCTTGCCCAGCAGCGCCGGCCCGACGATCAGGATCTCGTTGCCGACGTTAAGCTGGCTGTACGCCCGCGGCCGGCGGGCCCGGTCGATCAGGTCCTCCATGTCCGCGAGGATGTCGTCCATCCCCGCGAGGTTGACCCGGATTTCCGCGACCGCCTCGTCCTCGATGCTCAGCGCGATCCGCTCTCGCCGCTTGCGGGTTTCGAGCAGAAACTCGATCAGCGCCGGCAGCGCGGCGATCGCCGCCACGATCGTCCCGAGCACCAGGAGTTGCTCGGAAACCAGCTTTACCGCCGTGGTCTCGTCGTCGGCGTGCGGAACGGCGCCGTCCGCAAGCGTGGCCGCGAATGCGAGCAGATTCGCTGCGAGTAAGGCAGGCATGCGAAGGAGGATACCCGCGCTAGCGGCTCTTGCCGCCGGGCTCGACCTTGGCCCACAGCTCATCCAGCTTCTTGACCGTGGTGGCTCCGCCCATCTCCGGCGCAAACAGGGCCACCCGCAGTTCCTCAAGCGCCCAGCGGTACGCCTCAACTTCCGCCGGCAAGCGACCCGGCTGCATCGCCCATTCCCCGGCGTCCAGGTTCACCGTCGGGGCCGCCCGACGCGCCGCGGGGAGCGGGTTCTTGCCCTTGCCCGTAGCGCACTTGACTGCCGCTTCGCCCGCTTGGGTCGCCGCCGCTCGTTCCTCGCTCATCGCCCGTGCCACCCATCCGGTGAACCGCTTCCACGGCGGGGAGACCTGTGCGAGCGCCGCGGTCTCAGCACCCGATCCATCCTCGCGCAGCTTAAAGAGCCGCTCGCGCATCGCCTGCGAATACTTCGGGTACTCGCGCAGTCGTTCCCACGGGACCATCGCCAAAAACCCCTTCGGCATCAGGTACGCCGCGTGCTCGCGGATATCCGCGATGCTCGCGGCCCACAGCCGCGGCGTGCCGCCGCTGAGCCGGTGCGCCACGCGGAAACGCGGCTCGAGAATCCGAGCGACAATCCCACCAACCTCCATCGTTGCCTGGCCAAGCCGCCCCCATCCGCCGCTCTGCCGTTCCTCAAAGTCCGCTCGCGTCCGGATGGCAGGCTGACCGGAAAGAAACACGCGCTCGGCGATCACGAGCGCAAGCTGGTCACGAAGCTCGGCGGGCGTGCCCAGCGCACCGAAATACTTCTGCATCTCATCCCATCCCGGCAGCGCATCAAACCTGTGCTCCAGTTCTTCGCGGCACGCCAGCGCAAACAAGCCTCGCGTGCCCAGACGCGTCAGAGCCGCCGCACGCTCGGGCGTTTCCGCGAGCGTGAGCGAAACTGTCTGGCCGCGGTCGACGAGTGCCGGGTACGCCGTCACCGTCTGCGCACCCTGCTCCGTCTCCACGCTCTCCGGCAGCGCATCAAAGTCCCACGCTGTCAGCCCGTCGCGTTCAAACGATGTCCGCGCCGCCGCGGCCGTCGCTCGTTTCAGCCGCGCGTCAAGCTTCTGCCGGATCTCGTTGACATCGCGCCCCCCCGCAAGCTTCTGGCCCGCATCATCGGTGACGACCACACGCAGCCGAAGGTGGTCCGCAAGTGCCTTGAAGGCCCATGCCTCGGGCGGGACCTTGACATCGCGCAGCACTTCGATGGCTTCGCTCAATGCCGCGCCAAGCTCGCCAACGCCGAAGGTCATCACCCCGGCGCACTCGCGAGCGAGTTCGCCCACATCCGCACCCGCCAAGCGGTCTCGATGCGGCTTGGCGAGCATTTTCAATAGGGCGGCGAGTTTCTCCGGCAGTATTCCCGGCACCAACCATTCCGCCCGCGCGGCCGTCAGGTGCGCCAGCGCCAACAGCGGAATCGCCAGTGTGACACCGTCGGTCTCTTTTCCCGTCTCAAGTCGATACTCCAGCGGGCAGCGATACACCCCGAGCATCAGTTCATCCGGATACAGAGTCGCATCCCCCGCCGTCGTGGCGTCAGGGCCGAGTACGTCCGCTGGCCTCAGCTTGAGTACCTCCGGGCCCGCCCGTTCCGCCTCTTCGCGCCAGCGATCGAACGTAGCGGCATCCACCACCCCTTCCGGCAGCTGCTTGCTCCACCACGCCGCGAGTTGCTCGTCACTGGCGATGACATCGCGCCGCCGCAGCTTTGCCTCCGCGGCACGGGCGGACTCCAGCATTTTCCGGTTGTGAACTGCGAACGGCGCGTTGCCCCCGAACTCGCCAGCCCCCGCGACCAGCGACTTGCGGATAAACAGCTCACGCGCCGCCCCCTTGTCCGCACGTGCCAGCGGCACACGTCGCCGCGGCGCGACCACCAGCCCCTGCAGCGTCACCCGCTCCCACACGCTCGGCTCGCCCGTCTCGGGGTTCATGTGCGGGTCGCTGTGCGTCCGTGTCAGCACGTGCGTCGAGAGACACTCGATCCACTCGGGATCGATCTTCGCGAGCGTCCGCGCGTAGGTCTTGGTTGTCTCGACGATCTCTCCGGCGATGAACCACCGCGGCTTCTTCTTGAACAGCACCGATCCCGGGAAGATGTGACACTTCACGCCGCGCGGAGCCTGGTACTCGAAGCTGGTGCTCGCCTCGTCGCGTGTGCAGACGTTCGAGAGCAACCCCGTCAGCAACGACCGGTGGATCGCGTCCGCGCTCGCGGGCGAGCGATTCACCGGCAACTCCATGTCTTCGACCAGATCACGCAGCTGCGCGTGCGTCTCGCCCCACTCGCGCATCCGCGCCGGCGAAAGAAACCGCTCGCGGCACCACCCCAGCAGTGGCCCGTGCGTCAGCCGCTGCGCCTGATCGCGGTACGCCTCCCAGATATTGAGCAACGTGAGGAAGTCCGAATCCTCATCACGAAACGCCGCCTGCGCCGCGTCCGCCTGCTCCGCCCGCGCCATCGGCCGCTCTCGCGGGTCCTGGATCGACAGCACCGCCGCCAGCACCAGCACCTCGCGCAGCGCCCCCTCGTCCGCTGCGGCCAGCAGCATCCGCCCGATCCGCGGCTCCACCGGCAGCCGCGCCAGCCTCGCACCGATCTCCGTCAGACTCCCCTCACCGCTGGGCGCATCGATTGCGCCAAGCTCAAAGAGCGTCTCGTACCCGTCGCGCACCATGCGCTCGTCGGGTTTGTCGATGAAGGGGAAATCTTCGACGCGTCCCAGCCGCAGTGAGACCGCCCGCAGGATCACACTCGCCAGGCTCGTTCGCAGCACCTCCGGTTCGGTGAACTTCGGCCGCTGGCTGAACGCGGCCTCGCTGTAGAGCCGGATGCAAACGCCCGCCGCCACCCGGCCACACCGCCCCGACCGCTGGTTCGCCGACGCCTGAGAGATCGCTTCGATCGGCAATCGCTGAACCTTGGTCCGGTGGTCATAGCGGCTCATCCGCACCAGGCCCGTGTCCACGACGTAGCGGATCCCCGGCACCGTGAGCGACGTCTCCGCAACATTGGTCGCGAGGATCACCCGCCGCCGGTCGCCGGGATGGAAGATCCGGTCCTGTTCATCGTTGGAGAGCCGCGAGAACAGCGGCAGGATCTCGGCATCGCGGCGCATCTCGCGTTGCAGCGCCTCGGCGCACTGGCGGATCTCGCGCTCGCCCGGCAGGAACACCAGCACGTCCCCCGGCGGCAGCTTCGGGCTCGTCAGCTCATCCACTGCATCCACGACCGCGAGTTCCTCAACCTTGTCCAACTCGTCCTCGTCCGCATCCACCGCGTCGTAGCGCAGCTCGACCGGAAAGAGCCGTCCCGAGACCTCAATCACCGGCGCGACTGTTGGCCCGCCGAAGTGGGCGCTCAGCCGCTGCGGATCGATCGTCGCGCTGGTGACGATCACCTTCAGGTCCGGACGCCGCGGCAACAACTGCTTCAGGTACCCTAGCAGGAAATCGATGTTCAGCGACCGCTCATGCGCTTCATCGATGATGATCGTGTCGTACGCCCGCAGCTCGCGGTCCCCCTGCGTCTCGGCAAGAAGGATGCCGTCGGTCATCAGCTTGATGCGCGTGTCGCGCGTGGTCTGATCGCCGAACCGCACCTTGAAGCCCACCGTCCGTCCCAGCGATTCACCCAGTTCCTCGGCGATGCGTGCCGCCACCGCCCGCGCCGCGATCCGCCGCGGCTGCGTATGCCCGATCAAGCCCTTGGCCCCGCGCCCCTCCAGCAGACAGATCAGCGGTAGTTGCGTCGTCTTGCCGCTCCCCGTCTCGCCGCAGACCACGCACACTTGGTGCTTGTGAATCAGCGCGCCGATCTCCGCGCATTTCTGCGCGATCGGGAGCGTGTCGTTGAGGCGGACCTGTGGCACAGACCGTTTGTAGGCCGCCCGATCGAGCCTCCCGCCGCGACCGTGCCCCCTGCGGTCCACCCAGCACCCTGCGGCGTACGCTCAGGCATCAGGAGAACCGCCATGCCCGGTACGTACCTCATCACCGGCGCCGCCCGCGGCCTCGGCATCGAGCTTGTCCGCCAGCTCGCCGCCCGTGGCGATACCGTCATCGCCGCCGTTCGCTCCAGATCATCGCCCGGCGACCTTGCTGCGACCAAGGCCGAACTGATCGAACTCGACGTCTCCAACGCCGTGAGCATCGAGAGCGCCGCCTCGGCCCTCCGGGGCCGGCCCATCGACGTGCTCATCAACAACGCCGGTGTCACCGGAGACGACAAGACCATTGCCACCATCACGTTCACCGAGTTCCAGCGCGTCTTCGCCACCAATGTCTACGGCGCGGCGGTCCTTACCCGAACGCTGCTCCCAAACCTGGTCGCCGCCAAAGGCCGCAAGGTGGTGAACATCTCCAGCGAACTGGGCTCAATCTCTACCGCTGGCCCCGGCTTCAGCTATGCCTACTGCACCAGCAAGGCGGCGCTCAACATGCTCTCGTCCCTGATGGCCAAGGAGCTTGCACAGTCCGGGGTCATCGTCGTGCCCGTCTCCCCCGGCTGGAACCGCACCGACATGGGCGGCCCCGCCGCGCCGCTGGACTCCAAGGACACCATGGCCCAACTCATCGCGGTCATCGACCGGCTGAAACCCTCGGATTCCGGGCATTTTCTGGACTACGACGGCAAGATCCTGCCGTGGTAGGCCGTGGTTTTCCCGCCCCCACATTGAATCCAAACGTGGTACACTGCGAAAGCTCGTGTGCGGTGCATTTCTGCGCCTGCACGGCTCGCAATCAATCTGCAACCAAGGAGATTTCGCATGACTCGTCTGCTGACCTCGTTCTTCGCCGCCGGCCTCGCTCTGTCTCTCGGCGCTGGCGCCCTTGCCCAGCCCGCCACCGCGCCGGCGCCGGCGAAGAAGGACGCCCCCAAGGACCAGCCCAAGAAGGACGACAAACCCGCGACCACGCCGCCCGCTCCCAAGATGCCCGACCCCAAGGAGATGGAGGCCATGATGGAGGCGCTCGGCAAGCCCGGCGCTCAGCACGACTGGCTCAAAGGCATGGAAGGCACCTGGCAGGCCAAGTGCTCCGAGATGGACATGGCCACCGGCGGCACCAAGACCAGCGACGCCGAAGCCACTAATAAGATGGTCTACGGCGGTCGCTACCTCGAGTGTTCATTCAAGGGCCGCATGGATGGGAAGTTCTTCTACGGCACCAACATCCTCGGCTACAGCAATTCTGAAAAGCAGTTCCAGAGCGTCTGGTATGACTCGATGAACACGAACATCTCCACGATGACCGGCCAGACCGATTCCGCGGGCAAGGTCCTCACCCTCCACGGCGAAGAGACCAACCCCGAGGACGGCAAGAAGATGAAGGTGCGCTGCGTCTTCACGATGCTCGCCAAGGACCACTACACCTTCGACTACTACATGACCATGGCCGGCCAGAAGGAAATGAAGTGGATGACCATCGACTACACCAAGGGCGCCGCGGCCAAGGAAGAGAAGAAGGACGAGAAGGAAGCCAAGAAGGACGACAAGTCCGACAAGAAGAACGACAAGAAGTAATCGGCCGATCCATGACTTGACCCGACGGCCCGCGCCACGGCGCGGGCCGTTGTCATTTCAGGCTCGACCGCATGTCACCCGCAGGGCTCCCGTCGGGCCGCAGCCGAACAACCCGCGAGTCAGAATCTTCTCGCAGCCGCCCCATTCCCACCGGCCTCCCGCAGAAGCTCCCGCGCCACAGCGCATAGAAGCCCAGCCGCCACACCAAGCAGAACACCAGCACGCCGACCGCGGCATACCAGGCAGTGGGGGGCATGGGGCTACTTCGCAATCCCCGGCGGTGTGCCCGGCGCGGCAGGTATCCCCGTATTGAGATTCAAGACTCCGTTCGCAAACGCCGCGGGCATCGGCCGCGACTGCGACGGCGCGAGCGGAATGTTCCACTCCAATGTCCCGTACACCTCGTCCAGAATATCCCAGGCCAGCGGGCGCTTGTCCTCGGGTACGGTGTACGGCACCGCCCCACGAGCCACGTTCGCCAGACTGAGCTGATTCCGCAGCGAAGTCAGGTAGTCCAGCCGCGCCGGCTTGTCCACCATCGACGACGCCAGCACCTTGCCCTGCTCGGTCTTCAGCGACGATTCAACCTGATCGGCCTTGCGTTCAAGCTGCGCCTCGCGCGACATCGCACAGCCGCCCAAGAGCGCCGCCGCCAGCACAACCGCGATCGCACGTGTCATGCCCGACGATAGCACGCAAGCCGCAGGTTCTACGGCGCACGCGGCGACTTGTACCAGCCGTATGGCCGTGGAGTTCCCGGCCATGTCGGGGCGAGCGTGAACCAGGATGCGACCGTGCCGCCGCTCTTGCTGGCGTACATGTCCAACCCGATGAAATCGCCGACGTCGGCGTCCGAGTCGGGGTTGTTGCCCTTGGGCAACGCCATCAACTCGACGTGCCCATCCAGGAACGTCGCGTGCGACTTGCGGTCGTGCCGGTGGGACATCTGGTCCCAGTTGCTGAACATCCCATCGGGCGTGTCGGCGTTGTAGTACCGCGAGTCTTCTTCCATGTACACCGGCGCGGTGATGAACATCTTGAGCGCCGTCAGGGGCGGCACGCCGCTCCGCCCGTCGGTCGCACGCCGGGTCGCACACCGCGTGTCCCACGCGCACAGCGTGTTGGCCGACATCGGTGCGCCCGACATCCCCGTAACCATCGTGTAGTCAAAGTTCAGGTTCCGCTCGCTCAGGTAGCTGTTCCACAGCACCTGCTGGATCGGATCGGTCGTCCCCAAGTTGATGCCCACCGGCGTCCGCCGCTTGTTCGTCGGGCACTCGAAGATTTTGTCCACATTCCCGAGGTATTGGAACCCCGGTCCGATCACGATCGGGTTGGTCGCGCTCACCGCCGCGTTGGGGTTCTGCGGCCCGCCGTACCAGTACCGCCGCGGCGTCGGGTTGCCCGCCTCCCACAGGTTGTCCCTGTTGTCGCACGCGTAGGCGACCGTGCCGATCGCGATCTGCTTCATGTTGCTCATGCACACGGTCGTGCGAGCATTCTCTCGGGCGCTCTTGAGCGCCGGCAGCAGGATGGAAATGAGCAGCGCGATGATCGCGATGACCACCAGCAACTCGACCAGTGTGAATCCGAGGCGACGCTTTTCCACTTCAACGCTCCGATGAGGTCGCGAATGCGATCGGGGCACGTAACTTACATAATTGTAACACACCCCTATCACAAAGCCGGGCGTCCACACCCTCAATCACCACCCTGAAGTTGCTCACCCCGACACCAGAGGCATCATATTTGATATTGGTTAGGTATCTCCTCGTCGGCGCATCAATCCGAACCCCCCTGACTTGGTGGCTGTGGTCCCGACAATTTGGCCATCTGCCGGCGTTCCCACGCACGGTGGGCAGCATCCCTTCGCCTTCAGTCGCTCCTGCCAAGAAGGAACCCGCACATGCTCGCCATCGAGACTTACATCGATCGTCTCACCGGCACCCACATCATGCGTCTGGTCGGTGAAGCCGACCTTCACGGTGCTCAGATGCTCGAGCACAGCATGGACAAGGTGCTTTCCCAGCATCCTCATGCGGTCGTAATCGACCTTTCTGCCGTCCGCTACATGGGCAGCCCCGCGCTCGGCCTGATGCTGGAGTTCCAAACCTCCCTTGACGCCGCAGGAGCCGTACTTGACCTGGTGGGTCCCCGCCCCAACCTCGCCGCGTTTCTGCGATTCATCCACTTGGACACGGTGCTGAGCGTTCACGACTCCATCGCCGACGCCCTCAACCTTGTCCCAAGGTGATTCCCCCAAATCGTCGGATCGGCGATACACTCCCCGGCTCGGGCGGCACGCACCGCCCGCTCCGGCGGTTCCCACCATGCTCACGATCGACATTGCCCGTGACCCGCGCCTCAACGGCCCAATCGTCCGAATGACCGGCATGGCCGACTTCGCCGGCATGCCTCAGCTGAACGCCGCCCTCGACCGCGTAGCCGCTCCCGAGCCCGAGATTGTCGTACTCGACCTCGAAGGTCTCGAGTTCATCGGCTCCGCCGCCATCGGCGCGCTGGTCGAGTTCCGCAAGCAGATCCGCTCGCACGCCGGACGCGTCTTAGTCGCCGCAGCCAGTCAGTACGTCGGCGAGTGCTTCCGTCTCTCTCGCCTCGACCACGCGTTCGAACGCTGCGCCAGTGTCGAGGACGCCATCACGCGCGTCGCCGCGGGCTGACCGCGTCGTTCGCTCATTTCTTGTGGCGGACCCACCCCATCACCATCAGCACCAGCCCGGCGATAAATACGCCGGCGACCAGGCCGCCGAAGCCGCCCCAAAACACCGACACGCCGACGTTCCACTTGTTCGCGGGTGCAAGCAAGAGCCCCGCCAGCGCTCCCATGACCAGCCCCACCCCCGGCGGCGGCGCCTTGGATCAGATGGTCCTTCACCCGCAGCGACGGCACGCCGCCGATCGTATCCGCAACTTTGTGGTAGGACTCCAACTCGTCCTTCTGCGGCGGGGGGTTCTTGACCGGTTCGGTGGGCGGGTTCATCTCCCCAGCATACCGACCGTCGCCCTCGCTCTGCCCGGCCCGCGCCACTACGCCGCGGCCGCCTCTTCCGGCTCCGGCTCCTCCTCCGGTAGATCAATGTAATACACATCGGGCTTCTGCCCCATCGCCACCATGGTCTGCTTCCAGAGTTTTCCATGGCGGCACAGCTTGCCGTAGTGCCGGTCCGCGAAGATGTGCGCCACCTCGTGTGCCACCGTCTCGTCCGCCACGCGCTTGGGCTTCTCCATCAGGTGATGGTCGCTGATCTTGATCAGGTTCCGCCGCCCGTCCGCCCATCCAAGCGCCGACTTCAGCCGGGCGCTGAACTCCACCCGTGGGCACTCCTCCACTCTCGCCCCGTGCACACGGTTGGCCGCGGCCCACCACACCTCGACCCGCTTTCGCACCCATTCACGCCGCGCGGCGAGTTTGGTCCCCTCGGGCCATTCCGATTCCAGCGCTTCTGTCCGTGCCCGGTGGGCCAGCCACCGCACCCACAGCCACGCCAGCGCCACCAGCACGCCCAGCGCCAGCACGCCGAGGATCAGGCCGCGACCGTCCCCGGGTTCAACCGCCGCCATGATGATTCCGTCGATCCGCATCGGCATCCAACATCGGCTCGCCGCGCCGTTCAGCCCCGCATCCCGGGCTCGGGTCGCGCCCCAATCCGGGTTTGTGCCTGCGAGCGTCTCGACACACCCCCCGCCGAGTCGATACTCTCAGGCCGCACGCCCGACTTCTCCCGAATTGGACTGAGCCCGCCCCATGCGACACTGCGACCTTTGCGTCATCGGTTCCGGCCCCGGCGGCTACAAGGCCGCCATCCAGGCCGCCAAGCTCGGCAAGGACGTCGTCGTCATTGAGAAGATGCAGGTGGTTGGCGGCGTCGCCATCAATACCGGCACCATCCCTTCCAAGGCCCTCCGCGAGGCCGTCTTGGCTGTCACCGGCGCCAGCCGCCTCATCACCGGCTTGGTGGACCAGCTCGACCCGGCCACCCGCCTGGAGCGCATGACCGAGGCCTGCCGACGCGTCATCGCCGCCGAGGTGGAGGTTGTCCGCCAGCAGCTCCAGAGCAACGGCGTCGAGATCCTTAACGGCCACGGCACGTTCAAAGATCCCAACACCCTCCTCTCCGACGGCGTCCGCGGCACCGAGACCGTCATCGCCGACCGCATCCTGATCGCCGTCGGCACCACCCCCGCCCGCGCCCCCGGTGTTGAGTTCGACGGCCACATCCTGATGACCTCCGACGACCTGCTCAAGCTCGGCAAGCTGCCGCGCACCATGACCGTGGTCGGCGGCGGCGTCATCGGCACCGAGTATGCGTCGATGTTCGCCGCCCTGGGCACCCGTGTCACGATCGTCGAAGGCCGCCCGCGCCTGCTGGACTTCATCGATGCCGAGATCTGCGAGGCCCTGCAGTACCACCTGCGTCAGATGGGCGTCACGCTGCGTCTGGGCGAAAAGGTCTCGGGCATCCGCAAAATCGACGCCCCGCGTGCCGGCCGCAACGGTGACATGTTCGCCGCCGAAGCGATGCTCGAGAGCGGCAAGACCATCGTCGCCGATTGCCTCGTCCACGCCATCGGCCGCCAGGGCGCCACCGCCGCGCTCGGCCTCGACAAGGTCGGCCTCAACGCCGACAACCGCGGTCGCCTCAAGGTCAACGAGCACTACCAGACCGAAGTTCCACACGTTTATGCCGTCGGCGACGTCATCGGCTTCCCCGCCCTCGCCTCCACCAGCATGGAGCAGGGACGCCTCGCCGCCTGCCACATGTTCGGCGAGCCCGCCCAGAGCTACGCCGACCTGGTCCCCTACGGCATCTACTCCATCCCCGAGATCTCCATGGTCGGCTGGACCGAGGAACGCCTCACCCAGGAGCAGATCCCCTACGAGTGCGGCATCGCCCAGTACAAGGAAATCGCTCGCGGCCAGCTCATCGGCGACGACATCGGCATGCTCAAACTCTTGGTCCACTCCGAGACCCACGCCCTCCTGGGCGTCCACGCCATCGGCTCCGGCGCCACCGAGCTGATCCACATCGGCCAGGCGATCATGGCCTACAAGGGCACCGCCGAGTACCTCGTCAACACCGTCTTCAACTACCCCACACTCGCCGAGTGCTACAAGGTCGCCGGCTTCAATGTCATGAACAAGCTCAAGCACCTCACCTGACAGTCTCACCGGCGTTCATGCCGCCGTCGGATACCCTGCACCCGATGGCCAAGGGCAAGACCCCAGCACGCAAGCCTCGCTCTGAGCCCGGTGGGGGGGAAGGCGATCTCTTGGCCCCCGCACGTGCCGCTGCCCCGGCTCGCCCAGAGTTCCCCACCGATTTCTCAACGCTCCTCGGCCAGGACCGCGCCGTCGGCTTGCTGGCAGCCGCCATCAAGTCTGACCGCGTCCACCACGCCTGGATCTTCCACGGCCCGCCCGGCATCGGCAAGCTCACCGCCGCTCGGGCCTTCGCCTCGCTGCTCCTGTTGCCGCGCGACAAGTCCGGACGCGTCCCTGCCGAGTTCCAACACCTGCAGCACCTCCTCCGCGTCGGCGGCCACCCCGATGTGCACGTGGTGACCAAGGAACTCGCCGCCATGAGCCGTGAAACCCGCATCCGCAAGCACAAGCAGACCAACATCTCCAAGTTCGTCCTCGACGAGTTCTTCATCGAGCCGCTCGGCGTCGCCCGCACCATCTCCGCCCCCTCCGTCGCCGGCAAGGTCTTCATCATTGACGAGGCGGAGCTGCTCGACCCCGTTGGTCAGAACACCATCCTCAAGGTTGTGGAGGAGCCGCCCCCCGGCGCGATCATCATCTTCGTCACATCCGACCTCTTCCGGCTCCTGCCCACCATCCGCAGCCGCTGCCAGATCGTCGGCTTCGCCGCCCTCGACGACAAGACGATGCAGCAGTGGGTGAACAACGCCGGGCTCAACGTCCCCGCGGCTGAGTTGCAATGGCTGACCACGTACGCCGCTGGCTCCCCCGGTTCGCTCCTCACCGCCGCCCAGCGCGGCCTGAGCGCCTGGCACAAACGCCTGGAGCCGATGCTCGCGGCGCTCGAACGCCGCAACGGCAGTTCACCATCGCTCGGTCCCACCCTCGCCTCCCTTGTGGATGAGCGTGCCGCCGAGGCCGTCAAGGAAAACGCCGAGGCGAGCAAGGAGGCCGCCAACCGTCTCTGGTCCAAGCGCCTGCTCGGGTTCCTCGCCGAACGCACCCGGAGAGCGCTGAACGCCAGCGCCGCCGCCGGGGAGCCCGCAGACCGACCGCTCGCCTGGCTGGAGTTGTTCAGCGCCGCCGAGCGGCAGATCAACGCCAACGTCGCCTACGCCACGGTCTTCGAGAACCTGGCGGCGCAGATGGCCACCGAGCAGGTCGTTGCCGCCTGATGCCAATTTTTCATATGTGTGTTGCGATCAGCCGCTGACGCTGAGCGTGCCCGCCATCGCACCCGGATCGATCGCCGCACCGGGCGCCGGCCGCTGAGCGGCAGAGGCCGCCACGCCGCGCTCGGCCGCCAGCTTCTCCATCAGCATTGCCCACGTCTCGCGGTCGTACTCGAGCAACCCGATCACCTCGTCGGCCTTGGTGACGTCCTTCTCGTGGCTCGCCTCCAGCAGCCGCGTGACCATGTACAGGTACAGCCCCGTCAGCCGGGCGCACAACGCCTCGTCGTGCTCCGGCCGCATCGTCTGCACCAGCTCCATCAGGATCGCGCGGCAGCGCGTAAACCCGTTGTAGCACGCCTCGTAGTTCTTCCCCGCCAGCCCGTCGCGTCCCTGCCGGCAGAACTTGATCGCCCCGTCCAGCAGCAGCAGGCGCAGCTCCTCCGGCGAGGCGCTCATCACCTTGGTCGCGAGGTACTCGTGGGCTTGGTTGGTCGGTGTCGCCATGACGAGAGCTATCGGCCCTTGGAATGCCCGAATTCAGTCGGATGTGACGATGCGCGACCGGTTCAGCCGAGGCTCATCGACGACAGCGAGGTCAGCGCCGAACTCTGCCCCTGCAGCTTCGCCAGGGCCGTCTCCATCGCGGCGAACTTGTTCTGGTAGTACGTCCGCCGCGCTTCCAGGCGCGTGTTGATGTTCGTGATCATCTTGTTCTGAGCCTGAATCTGGTCGTCGAGGGTCTTGGTCGCGCGGGTCAGGGTGCCCGTCACCGACGCGATGTAGCTGTCGGCCAGCGCGCCCAGCAGCTCGCCGATGCCCTGGCTTGTGAAGCCCGCGGCCGCCGTGTTCGTGACCGTCACCCCGGGGATCGCGTTGCCATTGGTGTCCAGCACCTGCTGCGAAGCCACCGTGCTTGCCGCGGTCTTGGCCGCGAAGAGATCCTCCACCGCCTGCGGGTCGGTCGCGATCGACTGGCGCAGCTTGTCGAGGTTCACGCTCAGTTGCCCATCGCGTCCGACGGTGAGGCCCACCTGCGCAAAGTTCTGGTAGCGGCCCGACACGTTCTTGGGTCCACCGGTGATCGTCGCGTAGAGCGAAGCCCGCAGCGTCTGGGCCACGGTGTCGCCAAGCAGCGTGCCGCGCTTGTTGCTCGCGACGTCGTAGGTTGACTGTGAGTCGATCTTGTTCGTCAGGTCGTTGAAGGCCTTGGCGAAATCGTTGACCGCCTTCTCGATCGCCTCCCCGTCGCGGTCGATCGTGATCGTCACCGGGTTGGCGTTGACCGACTTGGCCGTGAGCGTCACGTTGCCGATCACGCCCGTGATCGTGTTGGTTGAACTGCTGAACAGCAGCGCCTGCGCCGGATCACCCGAGCCGTAGAGCACGCGGGCGTTCTGCGCCTGGCTCAGCGTCGTGAATCCCAGGTCCAGCCCGCCGGAGTCAAGAGTGAACGCGCCCCCGAGGCCCGACGAGCGCGAGGTGATCTGCAGGCGGTACGGCCGTCCCGGCGAGCCGTCGTTGACCAGCGAAGCGCTGATCCCGGCGTTGGCGTCGTTGATCTTGGTGATCACCTGCGCCAGCGTGTCGGCCGGCAGGAAGGTGAGGACCTTCTCGTTGGAGCCGTCGAGCCGGTTGGCCGCGCCGGTGCCGGTGGCCGTCCCCGCGATGTTCAGGTTCTTGGCCACCGTGTTGCTGGTGTCGCGGATCGTGATCGCCGCTCCGCCGCTGACGCCGAACTCCTCGACAACGATGCCGTCGCCGTTGTCGTTGACGCGGGCCCGCACGCCCTGGGCGACCGAGTTGATCTTGCCCACCAGGTCGTTGACGGTTGCGATGCTCGAGTCGATGTTGATCGAGTAACGCGCCGACAGCGAGTTGACGATCTCGAACGTGCCGGTGCCGATGCCCCGCCCGTTGTTGAGCGTCTCCACCCGTGTGTTGCTGCTGATCCAGCGGTGCTGCAGGCGGGCGCTCTGCACCACGCCGTCGGTGTCGCCGCTGGCGGCGACTCCCAGTTCCGTGGCGCCCGCCCCGCCGATGGTCAGCGTGCCGCCGCCGGCCGTCCGGTCGCGGGCGATCAGGCCCGTGCCCGTCGCGTCCAGCTCGAGGGTGACGGCGCCGCCCGTCTGCGTATTGAACTGCGAGATGAGGTCGGTGACCGAGCCGGGCACGCCGAACGAGAAGTTGTGCGTGGTCCCCGTGCGGTCCTTGACCGTGAAGGTCGCGTCGGTCAGCCCGCGCCCGCCGTTGAGATTGCTCACGAGCGTGGAGTTCAGCCCCGCGATCAGGCGCGTGCCCGAGAGCGTCGCCCCCGCGGCCGAGCCGAGAATTCCCAGGTCGGCGGCCGCCCGGCCCGTTTCCACTTCGGCGACGCTCAGCGTGCCGACGCCGGCGGTGGTGTCGGTGATCTGCAGGCCCGTGCCGGCGCTATTGATCGACGCCACGACGCGCCCGCCGTTGCCCGTGGCGTTGTTGATGCGGTCGATCACGCCCTGCAGGTCCGTCACGGCGGGCTGCGACAGCACCGGCGCGCCGTTGTTGTCGCTGTAGATGTTGCCGATATCGACGTTGATCACCGTGCCGTCGCGCGAGGTGATCGCAAAATCCGGCGTCTCGGTGACGCTGATCGTGCCGCGGATCGACACGCCCAGGCCGTCATTCAGCGCGTTCAGCGTCGTCGCCCCGCCAACGCGGTTGACCTGCGTGCCGGTGATTGAACCGGCCGACCCCGGGGCGCTGGCGGTGCCGGCGATGCCCAGCGAGGCCGCCGTCGTGTAACCGCTCGCGTTGGCGATCGTGAGCGTCCCCGTGCCGCCCGCCGAATCGGTGACCACCAGGTGGTCGCCGTCGACGCGCGCGTTCACGTGGATGCCCGTGGTCCCGTTGATCGTGCTCAGCACGTCGCCCACCGTCTCGACCCGCGACAGGTCCACCGTCGCCGAGGCGCCGCTGCTGTCGGTGACGAGGATACGCCCGCGGGCGATGCCGTTGCCGCCGTTGAGCACGCTGAGCGAGGTGTCGCTGTCGATCCGCCCGCGGGCGCTCTCGACGATGAACTGACTCGCCCCGATCGCCGTGGTGTTGCTGTCCACAAACCCGCGCGACAGGATCTGCTGCGTGCTCACCAGTCGGTCGACCACGAACTGGTAGACGCCCGAGGCCGCGCCGGCCGTCGCCGCGCCAGAAAGGACATCGCCGTTGCTGCTGGTGGCGTTCGCCGAGTCGAAGACGCGGTTGATCGAGAAGGCCTGCGCCGCCGAGCGGAGCGTCGCCAGGCGCGTGTTGAGATCGAGGTACGCCGCCTGCGAGGTCTGCAGCGTCTTGATCCGGTTCTGCGCGCTGGTGCGCGGCCGGGCCTCGATCGACAGCAGCTGATCGATGAGCTGGCCGGTGTTGATCCCGCTGATCGCGCCCACGCTGGAACTGATGCCGCTCATGACCGCCTCCGCTTGTTTACGCCGCCCTGCCCGTCGGCCACGCCGCGGACCCGCCGTACAGACCGATGCCCGCCGCGTCGGCCGCCCGCGCCCGCCCGTCGTTGCCCATGCGCCCCGGCCGGTCCATGCCCGTCGCGCGCAGGACCATCAGGTCCTGCGCCCACGACGCCAGCACGCGCCGGTACATCCGCTCGGCGTCGCGGGGCGTGATCGGGTTTTCCACGGGCGGATTCGGCACGGAGGGCGCTCCAGCGCCGACCATCGGCGCACCAATAGGATCGGTCCGCCGCGCGGGGGCGCTGCAACCCGGAGCCGCCTTCTCGGACGATGGTCGTCCGGTTGCGCCGCGGGCAAGAACTGCGCGTTGAAGTGGCAATCGGTGCGAACCCTGACGCATCCCCGGGCGTCCAAGGGCCGATACCCTCTGACCCCGATCGCGGTGCCTGCCCGCTCATGAACCAACCGACCGTCTCCATGTCGCCCGCGTTCCGTGCCGCCGTCGCCGTCTTGAGCGCCCTGACGGTGCTCTCCGCACTGGGGCTGATCGGCGTCTCGTTCACCCAGCGCCCGCCGGCGTGGTTCCTGATCTTGTTCGAGGTGCCGGTGCTTATCGCGGGCGCCTTTGGATTGCTGCTGGCCAAGGGGAGTCGCTTCGGCGGGGTTTCGGGCCCGGCGATGACGCTGCTGTGCATCGCGGGGTGTGTCGGGGCCGGCTCCCTGATGGGGTACGTCGGGACGGGTCGGGCAGTGGCGGGGATGTCGCTCACGAAGGTGATGGTCGGGCTGGCGGCGTTGGCGGCAGCCTTCGGCGTGCTGTCAGCGCTCCACGTGCTGCTGCGGAAACCGGCACTGTCATTCCCGCTCTTGCTCAAGGGTGTGCTCTTCGGGCTTCCGCTTCCGATCGTGGCGTTCTGCGCCATGCGGGGGATCGGTCAGGCGCAGTACCAGGCGCTGCCGGAAGTGGCGCAGATCGTGCTCGCTCTATTGGGAATGCTGCTGGTCGGCGGGCTGATCTGCGCCTGCGTCCACCTGGTGGTCCGGGCGTTTCAGGTCTGTCTTGAGGATCCCGCGTAGGCCGCGGGCCCCGGCGTCAATCTCTGCATGAACTTGCCCACGGCCGCGGCTATGCGCGGCCGGAACTGCTCGTCCGTCCACAAATTTAAGTGTGCGGCTCCGGGGATGGACATCCATTCGCCCGTGGGGGCATCCTGGGCGATGGCCGCGCCGTCGGCAGGGGGGCAGACGTGGTCCAGGTCGCCGTGGATGACCAGCAGGGGTGCCGTGACGCGTGACGCAATGGCAGCCCGGTCGAAGGGGCCGGCTGAATGTTGCCATGCCACGCCGCCAAGAAGCGTCATCGCGGCCCGCACCGAGCCGAGGTTCGGCAACCCGCGGATGCGCAGCATGTTGGAGGCGGGGGTCTGCGGCAAGCGGTACGGGGCCTCGGCGATGACGCCGATCACGCGGGCATCGCTCGCAGCGGCGGCGATGGAAACGCCCGCGCCGAGGGAGGAGCCGTAGAGCACCACCCGCCCGGTGGGTGGGGGACCGACGGCGGAGTCGATCAAGGCCCGGAGCAGTTCGGGCTCGAGGCGGCCAAGGTGACAACGCCCCGCGGCATCGCCGTGGCCGGGCATGTCCCAGAGGATGACGCGCGAGGCGCTGGGCAGGAGCGCCGCCAGCCGCGCGAGTCCGTGGACGCGCGATTCGCCCCAGCCGTGGCTGACGATGACGACAGGACCGGCGGGGTCATCGCCGGGAACATGCCAGACGGGGCAACGGAGCCCGGCGAGGATCGCGCGGTCGTCGGCTTCGAATGCCCGCGAAGGTGTGAGTTCGGCGGGGTCACTGGGGAGCGAGCGGGCGACCGCCCAGCCGCGGGAGCGCCGCGGCGGGTGGGTAAGGATCCAACCCGTGTAGAGCACCAGCGCCGCCCACGAAAAAACGAGCCCTTCGAGGAGCAGCAGGGCCAGCGCGGGCCAGTTGATGGCGGCGAGAGTCACCGGCGCGGACTCCCGGGCTTCAGCGCCACAGCAGGTTCGCCACGTCGTTGTAGGTGACGATGAGGAACATGCAGCCGATCAAGGCGAGGCCGGCGAGGGCCGCGACGTTCTGGACCGCTACGGAAACGGCTTTGCCGGTGATCTGTTCATAAAGGATGAACAGGAACTGTCCGCCGTCAACGATCGGCAGCGGCAGGAAATTGATCACGGCGAGGTTGATGCTGATGGCGGCCATGAAGAACAGCAACCACGGGAAACCGCGCTCGGCCAGGAGCGTGCCGACATGCGCGATGCCGACGGGGCCCTTGAGGTGTTCGACCTTGACGGTGCCCTGGGCAAGGCGAGCCAGGGTGAGGTAGGTCTGTACCATGGCCTTTTTGGTCTCGCGCAGGCCCATCGAGATCGCCTGCACCGGGCCGTCGGCCTTGAGCAGCGTCTGGTCCGGCTGGAAGAGCGATGCGTCGAGCGGGCTTTCCCAACCCAGCTTGGTGATCTGCGCGGTTTCCGCTTCCGGCATCGTCCACTTGACGGTCTCGGTGACGTCGGCGGTGGCGAGGGGCAGCTTCACGGTGAGCTGCACGGTCAGCGGGCCCGAAGCCTTGCCGGCGAGCGACCGCAGCCGCGCGCGGACATCGGCGAGCGAGGAAACCGGTTCGCCGTTGACGGCCAGGATCTGTGTACCGGGCGCCAGGTGCAGCCCCGCGCCGCTCGGCGAGGCGGGTGTGGCGCCATCACCGGAAATCGCGGTCCAACGCTCCGGCCAGCGCGAGACAAACGCACCCTCGGTGATGCAGTCGTCGGGCCGGAAGCCCACTTTGCCCTGCTTGTTGACCGGGAGCGTGCCGAGATCTACCAAGGTCCATTCCTCGCTCGAGCGGCGGGCAACGACTACGGGGATGCTCGAGCCGGTGTAGCGCCCGATCTCATCGACGCCCTCGGCGATCGACGGCCATTCCAGCTCGCCGAGCCGCGCAAAGACGTCGCCCGTTTTCAAGCCCGCGCCGCTGGCGGCCTTCGCCTCGTCCAGCACCCACGCCACGCGCAGCACCGGGACCAGCCCGGCCAGATGCTCCACCACCACCTGCGACTTCAGCGGTGACTGCTCGAAGCGCTGGCGCTCAAAGAGCGGTTCAGGCATCAGCTCAACCGCAACAGCGCCGCCCGCAGGGTCGCGGAAGTCCACGGTGATCGGTTTGCCATCGGCAAAATTGAGGGCTTGCTCAGCGTCGTAGAGCGTCGGCGTTCCGCTGGTCACGCCGGGAACGTGCGAAAGGACCATGCCGGACTTGAGCGTTGGGAAGCCGAGCGTGGCCGCGGCCTTTTCGATGGTCTTCCGCTGCTCGTCGTTCTTGCCGGCGTGCAATTGCCCCGTGACGGCCGAGCCGATCCCGAGCGCCAAGGTGTTGGCGACCGGGTCCACGCGCGGCTCGATGTTGAAATGGAGGGTTCCTGCCACACCGGGACGCTGGACGTCGATCGCGAGCTTGCGACCCTTGGCGCTCATGATCGTCGCCGCGGTGATGTCCTGGAACTTGGCCATCGGGTCGCCGTCGATCGAGAGGATCGTGTCCCCCGATTGCAAACCGATTTGGGTGATGCCGAGTGCCGCGGCGTTGGACGCGACCGCGCTGGAAGCGGGCGACCCGGGCAGGACCATGCCGACCTTGGGCGATTCGGCCTTGAGGCCGACGCCGAAGACGATGAGGAAGAGCACCGCGGCGGTGATCACGTTCATGATCACTCCCGCGGAGATGACGATCATCCGTTTCCACGGCGGGCAGTTCTGAAAACTATCGGCCTCGTCGGAGCGGGCGGAGGGATCGGCATCGTCCTGGCCGAGCATCTTGACGTAGCCGCCGAAGGGGAAGATGTTCCAGCGGTACTCGGTCGGGGAGAGGGCATGAGGATCGTGGCGCTGCAGACCTTCGCGCTCGACTTGGCGGCGTTTGAGATACTCGCGTTCGCTGGACCCGGCGCGGACGCCGATCCCCTTGCGGTACGAGACGATCGCGGGGCCGAAGCCCATCGCGAAAGCAAGTACACGGATCCCCGCCCAGCGCGCGGCGAGGAAGTGCCCCAACTCGTGGAGCAGGATGATGAGGCTGAAGCCGGCCACCACCAGCAGGAAATCGAAGAACGTGGAGATCATGGGATGAGGTGAGACGAGGAGGCCGGAAGTTGAAGGGACGATGGTTCTACCCGTGTATCGGCGGGTGTGTTCGCCACGGCGAGCGGATTGGGCGACTTCACCCGTGGGTTGATTGTGGCGGTGCCCCGGCCGGAGGCCAGCGGCGGCACGCGGGCGGCCCCCAGATTGCGCAACCGAGCGTCCTTTTGCCGGTTCCGCGCGATATAAAAACGGCCCGGGATCACTCCCGGGCCGTCGTTCGGGTCTTCTGACTGCGATCCACGTCGGATCGGATTACTTGTACTTCACGCCGCAGCCGTAGGGCTGGCTCTGCGAAGTGGTCACACCCTTGCCGGCGGCCATCTCGTTCAGAGCGTTGCGGACGTAGTTCTTGACATCCTTGCCGCCGCCGCGCTGGTCGTTGTCGATCGCGCCGTTGTACGTGACCTTGCCGTCCTTATCAATGATGAACATGTGCGGCGTGGTCTTGGCGCCGTAAGCGCGGCCGGTCTTGCCGTCCTCGTCGATGAGGATGGGGTACTCGATCTTCCACTCGTCCTTGGCCTTCTTGTTGGCCTCGACGCCGTTGCCCTCTTTGCCGGGGCCGCTGGAGTTGATGGCGAGGAAGACGATCCCCTTCGCGTTGAACTCCTTGTAGAGGTCGGCGAAGATGTTGGCCTTGTGCGTGCGGACGATCACCGGGCACTGCGGGTTGAACCACTCGATGACGACGGTCTTGCCCTTGTAGTCGGCGAGCTTGACGGTCTTGCCATCAAGGTCCTTCAACTCGAACGCCGGGGCGGTGTTGCCCGGGTTGGTGCCGATGGTGTTCTGCTTCAGGTTGTTGGAGGCGGCCGCGGCGGCCGGGGGAACGGCGGGTGGCGGCGGGAACGCGCCGGCCGTGAGAGTCACAGCGGCGATCGCGCCGACGGCCAGAGTGGCAAGCAGCGTGCGGGCGGTCTTGTTCATCCGAAACTCCTTTTTGGGGGGCTGATGGTCTTACCGATGCCGGTCGTTACGGTTTCGTTGCACCCGGCTCTGCCGGGGCACGTGCCCTCAATGGTACGTTGATCGAATACGCCACGGTGCGCGGGGTGGATTCAGGGGTTTTCCCGGGGTCTGAGGGCTTGGCCGCCTCGGGCTTCGTCGCATCCGCGGTCTTCGCGGCGGGGAATTTCGCCTCCAAAATGCCGATCGCCGCGGTCGGCTGCTTGTCGCCCCTGCGGTCGAGGTCGAGGGGAATGCGAAGCGTGTCCCCCTTGGCGGTGCAGGACACGAGGGGCTTCACCACAAACGCGCCAGCCTCATCCGGTAAGAAGGTGATCGACTCGGCGCCGGGGGCATTGAGGATGAGGGTGGATCCGTCAACCTTGGCGACGACCGTGGCCGGCGCGGGTTGCGGGATGAGCTTCTGAGCCGCGGCGATCTTTGCAGCGCTCGGAGAGGCCTTGGCCTCGGTTTCGGCCGCGACGACCGGAAGCGCAAGCGAGAGCGTCGCATCGCCCGGCAGGCAGGCCTCCTTGCAGACGAGCCACTTGGCGGCACCGGCGATCGCCAGCGGCGTGCCGGGCTTGACAGTTTTGTCGGCCGTGAAGGGAACGATAAGTGTCAGATCGCCCTCGTAGATGTGATCCAGCAGGTCGCCCGGAGCGATGTGGCGGTGCGGCGCGGGCCACCGGATTTCGCCGACCTTGCAGCCGGCGGGGAGTGTCCAGTCAATCCCGGGCGAAAAGCCCGAGTCGTTCTGTCCGCGCCAGTAAAGGTGCCAACCCTTCTGGATCTTGAAGTTGACCGCCAAGTTGATGGTGCCGCCGGGCCAGATGGCGGAGCGGTCGGCGTGCAGGGTCGCCTGCGCCGGCGATTCGTCGGCCGGCACCGTCGCGGCGGGGGCGGTGGGGGTGGCGGCGATCGAAAGGCAAGCCAGCAAGGGGAAGATCGGCATGTGGTCTTTCGTTTTGGGGCGAGACGGACGGGAGCCGGTCGATGCTGTATTCTTGCCCCGCGGCGGCTTGGAGGCATCCGCGGCAGGTACTGCGACGAAACCGGGGGGCATGATGAACCAGTGGAAGACGTGCGTGGTGATGGTCGGACTGCTCGTGTTGTGCGCAATCGGCCTGGGCGGGTGCAAGGATGGCGTCACGGATACGGACGTCACCAACAACCAAATCTCGCTGGTGGACGTGCAGAAACTGTGGGCCAAGCGGAGCGACAAGTCGCTGCTGTTGATCGACGCGGAGTTGCCGTCGGTCTATCAGGCGGGACACATCCCCGGCTCGGTGAACATGCCGTGGACGGACTTCACCGAGAATCAGAAAACGGGCGAGCTGGACCCGCGGATCACGGCGTACGACAACATCGTCGTGTACGGGCAGAACCGCGCACCGGGGGCGGTGCAGGCCGCGACCAAGCGGATGCTCTATTCCGGGTATGACGTGCGGGCGTTCCTGGGCGGGCTCGAAGAGTGGAAAGCGGCGGGATTGCCGATCGACAAGGGGCCGGGCAAGAAGTGGTCCGAAGAGCCGCGCGGCCAGTTGAAGTAGCGACTCAGCCCTTGCGGGCCTGATGCCCGAAGCTCATCCGCACCGCCCCGTCGGCCAGCAGGGCCACCGCGTCGTAGACCGGCAGGGGGCTGTTGTCGGCGGTGACGACCAGCGGCGCCTCCGAGCAGCCGAGGATGACGCCCTCGGCGCCGCGCTCGGCCATGCGCGCGATGGCGCCGAGCATCGTCTCCTGGCTGGGTCCAGTCACAAATCCGTGGACAAGCTCGTCGAAGACGATGCGGTCGATCAGGTCGCAGTCGGTCATCGCGGGCGGGATGACCTTGATGCCGCGCAGGCCCAGCGTGGTCTGGTAGGTCGAGCCGAGCATCACCATTTTGGTGCCGATGACGCCCACGACACGCCGTGAATCGGCGACGATGGCGTCGGCGACCAGGTCGGCCATGGTGAGCCAGGGGATCGGGCAGTTGGGCTGGGCGAGGTGGACCGCGTGCTGCATCACGTTGTCGGGTGTGAGGCAGAAGTCCGCGCCGATCGACGCGAGGGACTTGGCCGAGCGCGCCAGCATGTCGCCGATGGTGTGCCAGTCGTCCCGATGGACCGCGCCGAGATAGTCCTCGAACGGCAGGTTATGGACCGAGATCGTTGGATGAAGCGAGCGGCCGGTCAGCGCCTCGGCCCGGCGCGAGATCTCGCGGTAGCACAGGGCGCCGCCCTCGGGGCTGACGGCCACGATGCCGATGTGCTTGGGCAAGACCCGGCTCCGGCGTAAGAGGAACGTGGGAGGAGTGAACGAACCGGACAACTGAACGCGTCCGGGGGCGGGCAGTCAATCCGGCGAAGGCTCGCGGCAACGATTATCCTCTGTCCGTGGCAGAACCTGCGCGAGGGACGCGTCGCGACGCGTTCGACATCCTGGGAGTTGCGGCGCGGTTCGATCTCGACCTGCCGGCGGTACAGCGGGCCTACCTCGCGCGCAGCGCCGATGTCCACCCCGACCGGGCGGGGGAAGCGGGCGAGCAACTTGCGGCGGAACTCAACGACGCCAAGCGCGTGCTGGAAGACCCCGAGCGTCGGGCGGGTGCGCTGCTTGCGCGCCTGGGCGGGCCGAGCAAAGAGGCCGACCGGTCGCTCCCCGACGGCTTCTTGATGGAGATGATGGAGCTGCGTGAGTCGGCCGAGGCCGCGGGTGCATCGGGCGACCGCGCGGAGGTCGATCGGTGGATCGCCGACGCCGAGCGGCGGCGAAAGGGGCACATCGAGTCGGTCGGACGAGCATTTGCGGCGGTGGGCGCCGCGCCGACGGGCGACCAACTTCGGGCGATCCGGCGGGAACTCAACGCCTGGCGGTACATCGAGCGCATGATCGAGCAACTGGATGGAGGCGGTGAGACGATGTAGGGTGCCGACCGAGGCCCCTCACCCCTTCATGCCCGCCATCGCCATCCCCATCCTGATCACGCTCGTCGCGCTGCTGTGCGTGGTGGCCGTCCTGTCGTCGCTGGAGACGGTCCTGTTCAGCCTGTCGTACCACGACCGCTCGCGCCTCAAGCGACTGAGCCCGCCGGCGGAACGGGCGGCGGCCAAGCTGCTGTCACAGCCGCGGGCGCTGCTGGTGTTGATCCTGTTCTTCAACATGATCGCGGTGACGCTCTATTTCGTGCTTTCGACGATCCTCGGCGAGCGTCTGGAGAAACAGTGGATGTCGATCGCGCTGGGGGCATTCAACCTGCTGGCGATGACGGTGCTCTCCGAGGTCATCAGCAAGATGATCGCGGGGCGCTACCGCGTGGAGCTGGCGCGAGTGATGTCGATCCCGGCGCTGATCGCCTTTACGGCCCTGCGCCCGCTCCGGGTGTTCCTCGATCGCGGGGTGATCGCACCGCTGACGCGGCTGGTGGTCTCGACGGGCGAGGGCGCCGCGGAGCTCTCGGGCGAAGAGCTGAGCGAGCTGCTGGCCCAGGGGAAGCGTCAGGGCGCCATCGATGCCGACGAGCAGCGCATGCTGCGCCAGGTCATCCACTTCGGCGAGCGGCGTGTGCGCGAGATCATGGTGCCGCGCGTGCAGATGGAGTGGCTCGACGAGAAGGCGACCGCGCCGGAAGTGGCGGAGCTGGTGCGGCGGACTCGGCTCACACGTGTGCCGATCTGCCGCGGCTCCCTCGACGACGAGGTGATCGGGCTCCTGCACTCCAAGAAGTACATGGCGTCCGTGGCGGCGGGGCGAGCGCCGGCGCTGTCGGAATCTTGCGAGCCGGTGCGGTATGTCCCGCAGACGGCGACGCTGGACAAGCTGCTGGAGACGATGCGGACGGGCGGGGTGAAGGTGGCCCTAGTGGTGGACGAGTTCGGCGCCGTCGTCGGCGCGGTGGCGACCCAGGACCTGGTGCGCACGCTCATCAGCGAGCTGACCGAGCAGGAAGCCGAGGGCGAGGAGGAGCCGCAGGTGCAGCTGGTGGGGCTGGGGATCTGGAGTGTGCCGGGTCGCTTCTCGGTGCGTGAGTGGGCGCGGATGTTCAAGATGGAGGACCAGTCGCGCGTCTCGACGGTGGCCGGACTGGTGTTCGCGCGGCTGGGAAGGCTGCCGCGGGTCGGGGATGTGGTGCGCCTCGGGAACGTGCGGCTGGAGGTCGCGCGAGTTCACGGCCGCGTGGCGGAGGAAGTGCTCCTCTCGCTGATCGAAACGCCGGCCGAGCGCGCCGAGAGGGAGGCCCCGCGATGACGCACGGTGCGGAGATGGCGATGTGGGGGGCGTGCTTCCTGGTCGGGACGCTCGGGCAATGCGTCTGCGCCGGCATGGAGATGGGCGTCTACACCGTCAACCGCGTGCGTCTGAGCATCCGCGCGGGCGGGGCGCGGCCGAGCCGCAGCGCGCTGATCCTGCGGCGTGAACTGGAGAACATGCCGCGGATGTTGGCCGTGCTGCTGATCGGTTTCAATATTTTCGGAGCGATCGGCGGATTGGGGCTTGCGAACCTGCTGCAGGGGTGGGGCTACGACGACATCGGCATTGTGCTGATGACCGTCTTTGTCGCCGGACCGATCCTCTTCGTCGTCTCCGACACACTGCCGAAAGAACTCTTCCGGGCGATGGCCGATCGCCTGACGTACTTCGTCGCGCCCGTGCTGGCGGCCATGCGCGTGCTGCTGACGTGGACGGCGGTCCTGCCGCTGGTGCAGGGGCTGGCCAAGCTTGTGACCAATCTGCTGCCGCCCCAGGAGGGCGAGATCACCGACCCGCGCCAGCGGATCGCTGCGCTGCTGCAGGAGGGCGCGCAGCACGGGGCCATCAGCGAGTCGCAGGCGACGCTGCTGGACCGCGCCCTGGCGCTGCGCGAGCGGACCGTTGAGGACGAGCTGGTGGCCTGGTCGCGCTGCCAGACGATCTATTCGGGGGCCAACCGGGACCAGATCATCACGGTGGTGAGCAACAGCCCCTACAGCCGCCTGCCCGTGGTGGATGCGCGCGGACAGGTGGTGGGCGTGGTGGAGCAGCTCTCGCTGAGCCTTGATCCGGACCGGCCCGTGACGGATCTGATGAAGCCGGCGCTCTTCATCGAACCATCCAAGCCGGTGACGGCGGCGCTGCAACTGATGGCCGACCACGGATCGCGCCTGGCGATCGTGCGGGCCAAGGGGCGCGCGGTGGGGATCGTGACGGCGAAGAACCTGGTCGAGCCGCTGACGGGAGAGCTGAAGGCGTGGTGAGCGGGAGGGGACTGATCAGTAGCCGTATTCGGACGGGGATCGGGGCGTGCTGCCCGGCGATGGACGCCAATTGAAGATGAGCTTGGCGACCACGACGTACGCGTTGCCGAGGGGTTCGGAGCGGATGAAGGTTGGCGCGGCGCCCGGTGCGCCGATGAACGGGCGGAGCATCCACGCGGACTGGATGCCCACGAAGGCGTAAAGCCCGAGCCAGGCCACAAGCAGAATGCGGTGCCGCGGGCGGGCGGCGATCAGCGGGCGGTAGGCGCGGCGCATCACCATCTGCGCCACCAGCGCCGCCACGGTGAAGACCCCGGCATTCCACAGATGTGCCGAGCGATAGCCGATGCCGCTGATGTAGAGGAAAACCGTGATCGGCGCGACCGCGGCGAGGATGCACGTCATCGCCGCCTGGCCGCGCAGGATCGCCCGGAGCGACGCCCCCCAGTCCTCGCGCAGGCCGGCGAGGGTGGTGAGGACAAACAAGCCGGGGATGCACACCAGCGTGGTGGCGGCGATGAGCAGCGGGATCTTGATCGCGCTGAAGACCGGCCCGAGCACGCGCGACGAGTCCTCGAGCCCGAAGGCGCCGACCCCGGCGCCGCCAAGCACGCCGGTCAGCACGATCGTCGCAACAAGCGCGGCCGCGCGCGGCTCACGAGCGCCGTCGGGTGTCGCGATCGTGCCGAGCACGCCGTCGATGCGAGCGGAGATCCTCGCGGAGGCTCGGGCCATGTTCACGACAGGAGCTGCTTCACGCATGTGAAAATGGCCTCGAAAACACTGCCGCCGCGGTGACGGAGGAGCTCGAACTCGCCGCCGGGGTGGCCGATGAACGGGCGCAGGACCCAGGCCATCTGCAGGCCCACCAGCGCGTAGATGACGATCCAGCAGCGGAAGATGTTGCCGCCGACATCATCGCGAGCGAGAGGAGCCGGCTCGCCGAAGGGGCTGGTGGATGGAATGACCGGCGGCGCGGCGTACTGCGAAAGTTGCGGAGGCACGGTCGGTGGAGTGCTGGATGGAGCAGGAGGAGCGGGTGCGCGGCGGGGCGTGGGTGGCGGCAAGTCGCCGGGCTCGGGCGTCGAGAGTGCCCGCAGCGCCCGGAGCATGAAGGCGCAGGCGATGATCCCCGCCAGGCCGAGCAGCGCGACATTGAGCAGCACCATGAACGGGTAGCTGGTGGTGCTGAGCGTGAATAACCCAAGAATGGGGCCGAGCGAAGCGGCGACGGTGACGTTGATGACGATGGTGGCCACCAGCAGCCGCAGCGTGGCCTGAAAACCCAGCCGCGAGCCCATCAGCGCGTTGAAGACATAGAGCGACGGGAACGTCACCAGCAGCGTCGCCAGGAACAGCAGCGGCAGCTTGACCGTGACGGCGGCCAGGTGCGCCGCGCCCCCGCTCTTGAAGGCTCCCAAAGCGTACCACCCCATGAACGAGCCATAGATCGCGCCCAGGCCGATGGCCCACGGGAGAAAGACCCGCAGTGACAGTCTCCGGTCGTCGGGCGTATCGGCCCGGGTTCGTTGGCCGCGCAGCAGTTCGTCGAGCGGGAGGAGCAGTCGTTTCATCAGGGTGGGTCCGTTGGGGACGCGCGCAGTGTCCGGCGACGCGCCGAGCGTCGAAGCTCTCCACTGTGCGAGGATGTGCGTAACCGATGCCCGAGCCGACAACGCGCGGCTTGGAAGCCGGGCGCATCGGTGCATCGGATCGGAGAACAACAGGTGAACCATGGCCGCGACACACGTCGCGGTGGGGGGCGGG